>DATELO010000182.1:0-4408 GCA_035276505.1 Candidatus Nitrosocosmicus sp. | reverse complement strand
GGCAATTCAATCTCAAAATCTATTAACTTTATTTTATATGAAGATAAAGAAATATTGGTTTCATAAATATGATAAAATTAACCAAGTCTTCTGTACTGTATCTTCTTTTGATATTTGCTCCAATTTCTTTTTTCCTAGATCAGTTTAACTCTAATTCTACTCTCCTTTTCATTATATCAATACTTTCACTGATTCCTTTGGCAAAACTAATAGGAGACTCTACCGAACACCTAGCTTCACACTATGGGTCTACAGTAGGATCTCTTTTGAATGTGACATTTGGAAATGCAGCTGAGATCATCATAGGTATTATAGCTATAAGCGCGGGTTTGATAGATTTGGTTAAGGCTTCTATTATCGGTGCTATTTTGGGAAATATTATGCTTATTTTTGGTTTAAGTATGATAGTCGGTGGAATACGCCATAAGGAACAATCATTTAATCGCGAAAATGCGGGCTTACAATCCTCAATGATATTTCTTTCTATTATTGGATTAGCAATACCAACATTGTTAGCTGTAACCGCTTTTCAACCAGAGTCAGTTAACGGAGAAAAACAGATTCAACTTCTAAGTGACTCGTTAGCTATTATTTTATTAGGTGTGTATATCGCGGGTATAATTTTTACATTCATTACCCACAAATATCTATTTACTTCTCCTGCGCATTCAAATGGAAATAACAACAACAACAACACTTTATCTTCTTTAAGTCTCAAGCATTGGAGTAAAAAAAAGTCATTTTTGTTACTTGGACTTAGTATGCTGGGCGTGGTAATAGTAAGTGAAATTCTTGTCGGTTCTGTTGAAGAAACAGGCAAAAGGCTAGGGTTTGGTGAAATGTTTGTTGGTGCCATCATAGTAGGTATTGTGGGAAACGCAGCTGAGCATAGTAGCGCGATACTGTTGGCAAGGAAGGGAAAAATTGATTTATCTATTGGTATAGCGGCAGGCTCAGGTACACAAATTGCACTTTTTGTTGTTCCAATCTTAGTTTTTGCAGGAATTGCTTTAGGTCAACCTTTCACCTTGGAGTTTACCTTGTATGAATTAGTAACTCTTTTCTTGGCTGCTATAATACTTAATCTAATAGCTCATGACGGAAAAAGCAATTGGTTTGAAGGAGTGATGCTTACTGCTGTTTATATCATAATTGCGTTAGGATTCTATTTCCTTGGATGACTTTTTTTCCTCTTTTCATTTTCATTTGATACCTAATAAAGTGAATCAAATAATCCTAAAACAATTTATAAAAAAGATGTGAAAGCAAATTTCTATGAATCGACAGGATATAGGATATGCTCAAAGCTAACAGGGACGATTATATCGTATAAAAAGGTTATATACATTAGTATCATAGCCGTTATCGTGTTCAAATTAATGACAATAATTAGTATTTTATTAGTTTCTTTTTTAAGTATGACAAATGTGACAAATTCTGTGGCGTTAGCTACAGATAATTCTACACAGGTAAAAGATCCAGCAAATTTGCTACAGTTGTTAGGAACCACCAGCGAACCACGTGATAATATGACTGTATCTAATGAAACGATACTAAGTGAGAATGGTACAAATAATTCGATATCGCCCTCCTCGGTATATAGGTATTTTCTGCCTCTTGGAGACAATATAGTCCGTGGCTATTTTAGCGTTGGTGATTGGGAACAAAATGTTCATGTATCAAGTAGCTCAGATTTTCAGACTTGCATTTGGGCTAGAAATGTTGAAGTTTTTCATGGCGGTGTTCAAGTAATTACTCCTGCTAGCCAGTTCCAGGGTAGAGGATCAGAAGGACATCCGATGGATGGATTGGTTCTTGACGTACCTGCTCAAACCGGTATGGACTTGGGATGTATTGGTGCTGATGCGGGAGAAACTCTTTCTATCTCAAATGCTTTTGGAGCCAGAGTTACCGTATTTATAACAGTAATAACAGCGCCAGGTGCAACCGTAAACATGATTGGCGTGCCTTATCCGTAATGCATCAGAATCTCTTGCATAATAAGACACTTTAAGTATCTATTTTCCTCCCATTTGTATTAGTCCTTACCTATTTTTCTTTGTCAAACTCTGGGAATCGAGCCTTGAGCTTGGATTCTATGTTATCCAATCTTGATACCAATTTGGAAATTTCCTCCCCAACTTCTTTCTTAAACATATAAAATTTCAACTCCATTTCCATCTCTCCTCTATGCTGATTGATATAAGATTGAGCAGCTATGGTTATGGGCAATTGCTTTGTTAATTCTTCTGCCTCCCTGAAGACTTCCCGTCTTAGAGAATAATAATTGAGAACTTTTTCATGGTCTTCTTTACTTTCGTATTCCTTTTGAATCATAGATAATTCAGTATCGTTTTGGATAACTTGTTTCATCCATTTAGAGGAAATTTCCTCTGGAGATTCCATATTCAGAATACAATTAAAAATATTATTAAATGTTAAAGCTGGCCTGAGACTAGAGGTTATGAAACAAACTTGACATGAAAAGAGGTTTCTTATTTAATTAGTAGTAAAGGACAAAGTGAAAGAATTATTAAAGTTAGTCCATAGCAATGCAAAAGCATAAAGAAATCATTGGTCCTGATACTTGGATTTTCTGATAATATCAAGGATGATTAAATATGATGTTGTGTCGTATATAGATAAAAGAGTAAAAATGAGAAATTGGTCTATAGAATCATTCCTAGGATATTTAGGAAAAGATTATAGTCTTATGGGGAAGGAAAGAATTCAAATAAATAATATTGCTCCCATAGATAAAGGGACAATTAATGATATCTCCTTTTGTTCCTCTGAAGGTAAAGAATCTTTAGAATCTGTATTAAAATCTAGATCCGGTATTATACTTTGCAAAAAAGATTTGCTATCATACATTCATCACACGTATAGATTTAACAATCAAATTACAAAACTTTTTGTATTTGTAGATAATCCCAGGCTTGCGTTTATAAAAATAGCAAAGTTGATCAAAGGCTACAAGGACACGAGAAAAGGAATATCTAATCATGCTGTCATTGCTGATTCGGCTAAAATAGGCAAAGATTGCTATATTGGAGATTTTACAATAATCGGAGATGATTGTGTTGTGGGAGATAATACTGTAATAGATTCCAGAGTGACTATAAAAAATGCCAAAGTCGGAAACAACTGCGTTATTCAGGCAGGTACAACAATAGGGGAGGAGGGATTTTCTTTTGAGAGAGATAGTACAAGATTAGAACTAGAAAAATTCCCCCATTGTGGTGGAGTATTAATAGGTAACAATGTAGAAATCTTTGCAAATTGCTCAATTGCACGTGGTTCCATCTCTGATACTGTAATTGAAGAGGGAACTAAAATTGATGCACTATGCCATGTTGCTCACAATGTTCATATTGGCAAGAACACACAGCTGACAGCGGGCGCTGTAATAGGGGGAAGTACAAAAATAGGCGATTACTGTTGGCTTGGACTTAACAGCACCATCAAGCATAAAATAAAGGTCGGCGATAACGCAATAGTAGGATCAGGCAGCTCTGTTATTCACGATGTTGAGGACAAAGATATCGTTGCTGGCTGTCCTGCCAAATCCATAAAACATAAGATAAACATTAGCGAGGATAAACTGTTTTTGATGGGAGGACAAGAACATAATAAAGAGCAGAAGGGAGAGGAGACAAAGGTACCCCGTCATCAATTCTCAAAAAAATATTCTTTTCCAAGACAATTGGGATTGACAATAATCTGTTTTGTTAATACAATAGCCTTAGTAATGCTTTAGAAAGACGACAATAGTTTAGCATATTGACTCTATGTATATATTCAAACTAACTTAAGATGAATCCAAGGGAAATATTGCTTAGTGATAATACATATACAAGAGATGCTATGAAGTTGGGCACCAGAAATGAGTTTGTTAGTCATACATTGGTTATCTCATTATATAATTTGCAAGAAGGACACTGAAATACTATATCGGTATAAGTATTTGGAATAACATTTTCAGCCAAAATAAAGTCGCAATTTCCACAAGTATAAGTTACGAGTTCAATACCTTTGACTAGTGCGTCTTTATCATGAGTAGTAAATAATTTACGTGAGCCCTCAGCAGGCTGAGGAATGACTTTGAGTTTGATCCTTTTTGTCATCTAGTGTCTTTATAATACACTACATAATATATTTTCATGTTACTAAAGAATTGTCTTAACTAGGCTAGACAAAGCTTTGGATCTCAAGTCCACGTCTAGCAGATGTAGGTTCCTTCATATTAAGAATTTAATATGTATCAGCAAAAAAGGAGATTTGGTTGGAGTCCATCAATTTACCTTAGCTCTTGTAATAGCATTTTGTTTATTTTTCTTCTAGCCGAAGCTTTGTAAACTTGAAGTGCCATAGACATTGATGTGCCGCCCATTACCATACTTGCAAT
>DATELO010000181.1:0-11623 GCA_035276505.1 Candidatus Nitrosocosmicus sp. | reverse complement strand
TGTTTGTCTTCGTCCAGTATCCCGTTGGCCATCTGAATGGCCTTTATCCTATTTTGATATGCACTTGCTCTCTCCAAATATACTCTATTCAGCTTATATTCTGGATAAATTTGAACCAATTTAATGAGAGCCTCAGTCGCTCTCTGGTAAGAGCTAATAGCGGAAGAATGTGACCCCTGAGAATCTAGCTTTATAGCCTCGGCTGCAAATTTACTTGCAGTATTCTCTAATTCCTGTGGTGCAAGTGTCATCGTGGTATATTCTCAAATATGCTTATCAATGTCTTTGAAAGGATACAAAGTAAACAGAATTCATCTAAACGATAAAAAAATATAGACCTCGTTGATCGATTTTGCTTAGGAATACTCTCTTTTTTTTAATCAATAACTCAATAATTTTGACTATTGGTCTTACTAAACCATTAGCTAAATATCTTCGTGATGTCGAACGCGAATCTAATTAGCAACGAAATTTTAGGTGGATTGGAGGAATTAGGATTATCAAAATACGAGGCATCAGCATATCTAGGTTTATTGGGAAAGGGGATGGTCACGGCTACAGAGCTGGCATTTTGTTCAGATTTACCCAGGACTAAAATTTATTTCATATTAAAAAAATTAGAAAAGAAAAAATTAGTATTCATAAATAATCAAAAGCCTTTAACATTTAGAGCGCTTTCTCCTAAAGAATCATTTAATAAATTATTAGAAAAATATGAGAAGAAAGTAAAGGACCTGAATGATATAATAAATTCTCTACAGCGAATCAATGACGAGGGACTAGAGAAAAAGGGTTTGGAGGAGCGCAGATATTTAATACTTAATCAGATATTTACCGATAAAAAAATTACAGATTTAATAAAGTCGTCAAGGGAAACTATTAACATATCCCTAAATTCATGGGGAAATATTCTCCTTAAATCAGTTAAGGATGAAATACTAAAGGCAGTAATTAGGGGTGTAAGGGTAAAGATACTAGTTGATCATTTTTCGAATGCTGACACAATTATCTTACCAAATGCGGTTGAAATGAAAAGGGCCAAAATCAGTTCAAATATGTTTATTTTTGATAATGACATTGTCATTTTGATTAATAGTGATGGTACCAAGTCAGCGTATTTTGATTCACATGAAATATTTAAAACAGTTTTGAGCACTCATTTTGACGATGTTTGGGATCTAGAAAATAGTAGGAACAATATGAAAAATACAAAATTTGAATCAATTAACGTTAGTCGCTAATGATGTCAAAGTCCCTCATAACATTGGGTAGCTCGACCAATAAATCCGAAGCAACCATGTGTAACCCTACTTTATTAAAAATATTGAGAGCCGCCATCCCATTAAAGTATAATCCCAGTATACAAGCATGGATTGAATCATATTTAGTAAGATATCCAGCCACAAGCCCCGAGAGAATGTCTCCGGTTCCACCTACTGTCATTGCAGGTGTTGTTCTTTGAGTAACAAATGTTTGATCTCCATCTGAAACGATATTCCAAAATCCCTTTAAGGTTATAACAAGTCCATGTTCTTTCGCCATTTTAGCAACAAGTTTTAACTGCTCCTCTAGCTCTCCTGTAGGAAGAACCCCAAACAACCGTTTGAACTCCCCAGCATGAGGAGTAATAACTGTTTTGGTATTTACAATATCACTTAGAATTTCTGGGATTAGTGCTCCTGCATCAACGAGTAGCCGAACATCTTGTTTTATTAGCCCGTTAATTAAAGATAAGAGAGACGGAGATTTGGAGAAATTCAACCCCATTCCTATGCCAGCGGCGTCTATTTTTTTGGGAATTGTATTTAAGAGTCTCTTAACTGCTCCACTTGTCAATTTATCGTCTGGAAAAGGAACGAAAATTAAATCAGCAGAAAAATTCCTGGACGAAGATAAATTGATTTTTGGAATTGCCGTATACACTAGATCAGTTCCGCTCCTAAGTGCAGCGATCGAAGATAGCAATGGAGCACCATGATACATGCGGCTCCCTCCAACTATGAGCGTTATTCCATTTTCACCTTTTCGGGATAGTTTACTACGGGGAAGAATAATTCTTTTAATGATGTTTGAATCCACAGTAGAATAATTTTTCATCGTTGAATAGTTATTACAAAACTAATCAGGGTATTTAGTATTTTTCTAGATTAGATAAAAATATAGGTTAAATTCATGAATATGTACAGAAATTGGTTCAAAAAAAGGGCAACATGGACAAATTTAGATCCAATGAAAAAACGCTAGTCCAAAATTCAGTTGTGCCGCCAGAAATTGACACTCATTATCAACTCTATGGAAAGCATATGTGGGAAGTTGTTTATTCTGAAAAGTGCCCAAGATGTGACAAGCGTATTGATGAGTTCGGGTATTGCGCTTGTAATGGATTCGCGGAATAGCAATTAACTTGACGTTTCAATTTAATCCATCAACAGACGTTCTATGCAAATATTACCAATAATAATTATATAGCTGGTAAAATATATGATATTTATGAGTAACGAAGTCATGGGAGCAGTAACTTATGAATGTATGTCCTGTGGTACAAATGTAACTGCAGAGGAATTATCTTACCTTCCTGAAATTAAGTGTATTTGTGGATTTAGAGTATTCAGGAAAGTCAGACAACCTATTATTAAACAACTGAAAGCGATTTAAGTGAAAATCAAATGTCCTGATTGCAAATGTGCTGCTGAACTTTCTGACGATTTCTCGGCTGTTAAATGTGAGAATTGCGGATTTGACAAAACATATGGCGAGTATGTAAAATACGTAGCCTATAAGGACGCTAGATATTCAGATATTCTTAGTGATTACAAGTTATAGTAAAGTACATTTATTTATATATTAGGAAATTTTGGTATCCGCTGGCTTGAAAGATAGTATCGATGCAGGCAAAAAAGAGTATTTGTGGGCAAAGAACAGAATGCCACTCCTAAGCAAGATAGTAAAAAAATATTCAAAAAACCAAGTATTAAACGATTTTAGTTTAGGAATGTGCTTGCACATTACCAAAGAAACGGCAGTGCTGGCTAAGAGTCTTGCAGAGGCAGGTGCTAAAATTTCGCTATGCGCTGCCAATCCACTCTCTAGTAAAAAAGATGTAATAAATTATCTCTTATATACTGATTCAAGTATAAATATTCATACAAACAAGCAAGATGACATTAGTTCATTTTACAATAACATGGATAAAGTTTTAGATGCAAAACCCCAAATAGTAACAGACGATGGAGCAGAATTACACAAGAAAGCAGTTTTTAGAAAACAGAGTTTAGTAGGAGGAACTGAGGAAACTACATCGGGAGTTAATAGGTTAAGGGCACTTAGTAACGATGGCTTGCTATTATATCCGGTTATAGCAGTCAATGAATCAATTATGAAGCAAATGCTTGATAATCGATATGGAACGGGGCAAAGCACCCTGGAGGGAATCATCAATACTACGGGAATAATTCTGGCAAGCAAGAGAATAGTAGTGTGTGGTTATGGTTGGGTTGGAAAAGGAGTTGCAAGGTGTGCACGTGGCATGGGAGCTAAAGTTACAATAACAGAAGTAGAGCCGCTTAAAGCCCTTCAGGCTTTTTTTGATGGATATGAGGTAAGTGATCTGAAAGATTTATTGTCAGGTAACGATATTTTCATAACCTGTACGGGTCAAATAAATGTGATCGGCAGAGAGCATTTTAACGATCTCAAAGATGGAGCAATTCTATGTAATGCGGGACATTTTGATGTGGAAATTGATGTTAAGTATTTGGATAGAATTGACCCTCATCATTATGAGCCTAAACCAAATGTTACCTGTTACTACATTAGTGAAGGAATTAGGAAAAAGCGAATCTATGTTATTACAAAAGGGAGAGTAGTCAATCTAGTTGGAGCTGAAGGAAACTCTTCCGAAGTAATGGACATATCCTTTTCTAACCAGTTTTTAGCTATTGTATATTTATCAAAAACGGCAGGCAGATTGAGCAATAAAGTTTACAAGCCACCACAAAAATTAGATAGCAAACTAGCACGTTTGTCCTTAACGGCATATGGAATACGAATCGATAAATTAACGTCTGATCAGATAAATTATCTAAAAAAATAAACGAATAATTTTACATTTATACTGTTCCAAAGAGCTAAAGTTATGGGAACGACGAAATCCTGAAATAACAGCATCTACGGTCAGTTTTAATTCAGTTGTCAGAAATGTGACCATCAATCAACCTCGGTGAAAAATAAAGGGAACGGATGTAGTCTTATTTAGATTACCTACTCTAGTATTTATTATTAATATTAGACTATGAATAAATATTCACAATAGGATTTCAGTTCTTTGATCTAGCGGTTAATCTGTTTCCACAGTATTCGCAAAATTCCAAGTTTTTGGTAAAGAATTTTTTGCAAATACTGCAGTATTTTCTTGACGATCTTGTCACAAAATTCTTTTTTCCAGGTGCTATTACTTGTATAGAGAGATGTTTTGCTACATTTACCAGCGTGAAATCTGTCGACAATATAGGTATATTTAGCTGCATTCCCAATGCTATAATAGACTGATCTGCCTCAGATAAACTAATTTGACCAATTTCAGCCTCCATTCTTTTTACCTTAACTATATTTTCGGGTAAAGCTTCAAAAATGAGGACCTTCTTGGTGACTAACAAAAGGTTTAAGCCATCAACATTTTTCTTTAAGTGCTTTATCTCATCGTAAATTTGAGGAGTTATATAATATGTGTAGGTAGAGGTCGTCAGAAACGGTATCCCCATATAAAAAATATTAGCGTCAGTTGCAAATTTATTAGGTAAATCCAAGTTTAGTCAGCTGTCTGATATCATTCTTTTTGAATCGAACAAACAGGGCATCATCATTGTACTTTACTATCGCAATAATTTGGTTTTTTGGAATCACTCTAGTTATCTGGCCATCCATAATTAGTTGAGTTTCATGATTTGCACTAACCTCTATTACATTTAGCGGAGATACAAATGAAGGCATCCTGTTAACCGAGCCAATAGGGGTTATAAGCAGGCACTCTAAATTTTCTTGCAAGATAGGACCATTGTTGGATAACGAGTGACCAGTTGACCCTGTCGGAGTAGAGATTATCAACCCATCCATTTTTTGATTCAAATTGCAATCGTTAATAGACAAGCTAAAAATTGGCGTCTTATCAAGTTCTGACCTCATCAAAACAAAGTCATTCAAAACTGGAACTGTCAAATCATTTCCAATATGAGCAACTATTCTTATTCGTTTGTCTAATATATATTCGCCGTTTAGCAATGGGTCTGTAATAGAGCTTACGGAATCCTTTGAGACTTCTGACAATATTCCCCGGGTGCCTCCGGCATTTATACAAAGAACAGGAACATTAGATGGTAACGTTCTAAATGCCTTAATAGTAGTACCATCCCCGCCTATTGCTATAGCGAGATCAATCTGGGTTTTCAAGATTAAGTTTGTGTTGTCTATTTTTTCTCTCTTGAATTCTATAATATCAATGCCTTTTTCAACCATTCTGTCTTTCAGGAAATTCGAAACCTTTTCAGATTCCTCATTATTTCTCTTAGTAAAGAAGGCAACGAATCGAACTCTCTTATTCAACCAATATATATTAAATGATAGGGGTATATTTTTTTACTTATTTTTAACTTTCAATTTTTAAAATCTTGATAAAGTCATCCAAATAATTCAAATAAAATTGCTCCTAATTTGGTTAAAATGACTCCATTCTAAAATTCGAAATTATAGATTTGTGTTTTCGAGAGGAGACCAGAATAATAAAAAGTCAGTTGCATAACTTAAGAGCTCCGCTTTAAAGATCAATTCATGGTCCTTGGTTTTTTGTCTTATTACCTTCAAATGTGATGAACGTACATCAAGTATTCCTAAATTGTGGGCACAAATAGCGAGGCCAATTTATCAACGGAGTTATCGTTATGAGAGAAAATAAAGTATTTTAGAGAGTCGAAATGATTAAAGCAAGAGAATTCTAACACTTCTCGATCTTTCAAATCATGGTATATTATGATATTATTTATTATCACTTATGCAGTTTGTCTTAAACTAACGTTAAGACGACAGAGTGTCCTTATTGAAAGAATATCAGAAGCAGCGAAATAACTTATCCCAAGTCTGTAGTGAGGTAAATCATTGTCCAAAATTACATTTATATTAGAAAAATAGGGCCTTTAAAAACTAACAAATAGGGCCGATAGCTCAGCTTGGTGGAGCGTTCGACTGATAATCGAAAGGCCGAGGGTTCAAATCCCTTTCGGCCCATTGTATAAGCAAAAAATATTACGAGAAATAATCAAGACTAATTGTAATAAAAACTCTATTTATAACTGCCCGGATTAGGGAATCAATATCCTATGCTTTCGCAGTGAATTCTCAAATTATCCCATTGCAGTTTCCTCTTTTAGAAATAGGAATATCATCGATACGGCCAGGGTTGCTTTATATCCAGGATACTTGTATTGAAATTTTTCATTTTGGCTTGTTTTATTCTAAGCTAGTAAGTGAAATTTGTAAAAGGTTGTTATGAGTTAAAAAGGTGTTTTAATGTGCTATCATGCATAATTATAATCATTTCGAGTTTGTACCATGCATTTAGCACTGTGGCAAGTATCACAATCGAAATCGAAAGAAAAAAATTAGCTATTATTTACAGCGTCCCTTATCCCAACCGACTGCGTATCCTTTGCCATATTCTCCTGTTCCACCTGTATAAGAATAACAGTGATCATGATCATACCAACCATCCTTGCAACCTTGTATCCAAGCTGATGATTTTTTAGTTTGATCTGCACAATATGAAGTTGCTGCGTTTGCATTTTGGATAAGCAAAACTGGAGTCAAAGCCATTGAAGTAACTGCTAATGCAATTATTATCATTTTCAAGGGATTATTCATCAAACGTTCTATTGCTATAGATGTATAAAAATATTTAATATTTTATCTCCAATGAATTAAGGGCCAATCTTTCGGTTGTGTGGCAAGAATCCCTTTAGAAAAGTGTAGAACTAACTGGAATCCAAAAAAAAAGATCAGAGAATGTCTTCATCCTTTATACGGAATCTAAAGTTTACTACTTATCTGTTCTGAATAATAAATCCTGAAAATAATCGCTATTCCGATCAAAATATATCCAATGGTGAAAAACAAGTCTGCAGAATGAAATTGTAGTATAGTACCGGATAAATTACTAAATCCAAAAATTAGATCAGCGATAAAAAAAAAGAACCCGCAGATTGGAACAAGAGCCCAAGATAGGTATTCCTTACTCAGCGAAATATCTTTTTCCCTAAAAAAATAAACGACACCTGCAACAATTACAAACAAATCAAAAAATGGATAGACAAATGTTAGAATTAGATTGACCAAATCTCCTTTGATAGTATAAACATTGAAAACATATATCGATATATACAACACATAAAAGACAAAAAGAGAAAAAGTAATTAAGGCACTAATTATGAGACTTAATTCTATTTTGTAAGTCTTGTTTAAGCTGCTCAATAAGACAACAAAAAAAAGATATCCCGCAAAATAGAAGAGATCTGCAATAGAGGGATATGGATTAATGCTCAGTATTCCGCTATAATAGCCGAACAAGAATTCGGCTACAAACCAGCTACTAAATGAGAACAACATGAGGAGTTAAAGTTTATTAATTTTTCTTGATGACTGGTTTGAACAATATGTGTAAAAAATTATTAATAGTGTTAACGAAAATGACGAAATAATATTTGATAGATTGTAGTAATCAAAATAAGAGTCTAGAAAATATACTACTTAAGATAAAACTGCAAAACCACCAATTTCAGAATGACGAGCCTATCTTGAGACGCAGAGATGAAATCTAAACTCAGAAATTTTAGTAAGATATTCTTTAATATTACTTTTTACGTCCAAATAAGAAAGTCAGAGTCAAATATAGCAATCTATTTAATATTTCCTGTTTCTATATTGAATTGATTTATCACGAAAGTCGCAACTAACATTCTGATTTTACTCATCCCCGTGATAATAGGATCTCTAATCATAACTTCAATTGTATCGTTACAAAATATTGCGGGAATCAGAGCAAAATTTCTTGATATTTTCGAAACTTCCGGAAATCAATTAGCAGAAAGGCTATCAGAGGAAGTTCGTGAGGTAACGATTGACCTTAATCATTTATCTAACAATCCCATACTTACTAATGAAAGCTCTTCAAGAATTAAACAAGCCGAGATATTAGGAGAATCTATCAATTATAGCAATTCAAAATATACAAATGCGGCTATTTACGACCTTAGCGGGAAGTTGATAATTGATGCCACAAATAAGACGGTGAGAGAGAACGTCTCAAATCAAGAATTCTTTAAGAGGGCTTTAGAGGGCAAGATTTTCTTTGATACCCGCCCAACTAAACTATCTGCTAATCAAAATAGCTTTCATTTTGCGGCGCCACTTTATGATGCCAAGGGAGTACTTAATGGAATTCTGGATATAGAAATTCCAGTCAAATTCGTCCAAAACACTTTGAATGAAAGTCTATTCTATGACAGTGAGGAGGACAAATCTTTTAGGTTTGCAGCTGAGTTATTACACAACAACGGTTTCCTGATATACAGTACGAATTCAAATCAAACAACTACAATAAATCAGAGTTTTCGTAATCCGGATTTAGTTACAAACAATTCCGAATCGTTTCTAAGTAACGGTTTACACACTGTTGGAGACACTTTGACGATCTCGATCCCCATAGTTCTAGGATCGGATAGCTACAGTTCAAACGGAAATTGGACTCTTGTATTTAAAGGAGATTTGTCGACCATAATGAGCAATTACAATAAAACAGTTACTAATTTCTTGATTTCAAGTGCTTTGATACTGATAATTACCATTTTAGTTATCGTTATATCTATTAGAAAAATAACTTCTCCAATAACTCATTTAAAGAATTCAGCTTTGGAACTAAGTAAAAATAACTTTGGTAAAGAGATTATGGTGGAAGGTTCTAGTGAAGTCAAGGACTTGTCAATCAGTCTTGAGGTCATGAGAAGAAATATAGAAAATTCGAATAAGAATCTAATACGCAAAGTTAAAGAGAGGACTCGGGAATTAGAACATGCTAATGATGAATTGAGATTGAAGCAATCTGAAGTTAATCAAGTTAATGCCGAGCTCCGAAAGTCTACCCGTGCCAAGGAAGAGTTTCTTTCTATGGTGAGTCATGAGTTAAAAACGCCTATTACTCCCATGAAGCTCTATATTGAAATGATCCTGCGTGGGGACAAGTCGCCTAACCTAAATGATTTTCAAAAAAAGGCACTTAATATAGTCTATAAAAATATTCTAAAGCTTGAAACCATAATCAACGATATATTTACGGTTTACAAAATGGAGTCGAACAATTTTCCCCTCAACAAGCGAGTTACTAGCATATCAGAATTGATAGATACAAATGTATCGGCTCTAAGACCGCTTATGAAAGAAAAGGAAATTAACTTTGATACTATTATTACTGCCAATTCAAATGTTTATTGTGATCCTATTAGAATAAGTCAGGTATTGTTTAACTTGGTAAACAATGCGGTGGATCATGTTCCAGATAAAGGTGGAAGGATCACAATTAAAGTTGAGCAACAAAGCATGACGGAACATTCTGACTCCACTGATCCCTCCATCCAGGAAATACGAAAGGAGATGGTATTTACTGTCGAGGATAACGGTATTGGAATCAAGGACGAAAATATTGCAGGCATATTTAAGAAATTCTATCAGATAGATACTGGACTTCGAAGGAAGTATGGGGGAACTGGATTAGGTTTGGCGATATGCAAAGGTATCATCGAGTCCCATGGAGGTTCAATTTGGCTTGACCCGACTTACAAAAAAGGTGCTCGCTTTAAATTCTCTTTAGAAGCCATATGATTCCAATAAGGTTTTAATAGTGAAATCTACATTCTTTCTTGCGTAAAATGAAAGTACTGATCATAGATGATAACGAAAGTATAACCGAAGTCGTAAAAGACTTTTTTGAATTTGAAAATATTAAATGCAAGACCATCAATGACAGTCAAGCAGGATTGGCTGAAATTAATAATAACGAATATGACCTGATTCTTTTAGATATTGCTATGCCCAATTTTACGGGGTTAGACATCCTACATGAATTAAAAAGACAAAAAATTGAAAATAAAAATATAATCATTTTTACAGCTTCAGTTTTCAAGTCAGAAGTAATAAATGAATTCTTGGAAGTCGGCGTGAAGGAGGTATTGTCAAAGCCTATTTCGATAGAAAAAATGGATCAGATAAGGCTTAAATACTTAAAATCAGAGGGACCATGAAAAAAAGAAATTTTGTCCTATAAAGTGTTATTCATCAACTGGTTTATTACGTCGTCAAAAACCTCTAATGGTTGTGCACCCTCTACTGCGGCAATTCTTGTGGAATTTTCTTTAAGTATTAGAAATGTCGGAGTGCTTGCCAAACCTAAATTTTTTGCAAATGCATCATTCTGTACAACTAATGGGTTGTACTTGTGGGATTCCAAACAACTGGTAAATTCAGAAATATTAGTCATATTCACATTCTTTGCGAAACCAATTAAACTATCCTGAGAAATCCATCCAGTATTTTCTCCCCTAGAATTTCTATAAACCTCATCGTGATATTCCCAGTATTTGTCTTGTTCAGCTGCACAATAGGATGCCTCGGCCCCCAGTGTGGAAAGCTTATCCTTAGGAAGGTCGTTTATGACTAAATCCTTAAAACCAAATCTAACTATTCCAGAATCTACGTATTTTGAAACCAGATCATCTTTTGTTTCTTGATTAAAACGTGCGCAAAATGGACATTGATAATCACCAAATTCAACGATATTAATAGGGGCGTTATCATCCCCAATTGCTTTTGCGCCAGGAATGGTGGGAGATGTTAGATTGGAAATCAACTGTTGAATATTCTGGGGATTAGTTGACGATGATGAATCGGTATTATTCCCAAAATTAGAAAATGCTGTAATTGATCCACCAATTAATAATGCGCCAAATAAAACTGCCATAATTACAACCTTTCGATAATTTGTTTTATTTCCTCTCGGTTTCCTGTTCCTATGCTTCAATTTATTACAATTATGAAAAAGTCATCCCGTTATTTAAAATAAATATTCAAGTAATTTCGAATATGGATTGAGCAGTATTTTCAATATATCGCCTATTTCAATTTAGATCGTATCAATCGAAGCGCATTTTCAGCAGCGTCCTTTTGGGGTAATTGGACAAAAAAGACATTATTAGTAGATGTTTGATGAGGGGCGATTCCCAGCATCCCCGCTGCTGCCAACGATTCAAAAAAATCAATTGTCTCATTTGCATATAATAAAAAGTCAAAATCTAGGTTGGTTTTCAAAAAATTCACGTTTAAATTGACAAAGACATGACTTCCATCATCAAAAATATTCAAGTTAGTATCTATCAAATTAGGTTTTCCATAAGATGTTTTCATAATGGTGTCAAATAGAGAGGAGTCCACTAACAAACACGGAACTTTGACCCCACTAAGTTCAATCAAGTAATAGCCCAGCTTGTGGACATTTGCTATAAATTCTTCGAGAGTATGCAAGTCTTTTTTC
>DATELO010000180.1:0-2888 GCA_035276505.1 Candidatus Nitrosocosmicus sp. | reverse complement strand
AGTTTACCATCAACTCCGGGTCCAGAAAATAATTGTGATCATATCACTATAGGTCCTGATAATAATCTATATCCGATAATTGGAAATGTAATGAATCCCTCAGATGAGACTAAAGTTCAGACATTGGTTCAAAACTTTGCTAATGGATCAAGTCCAGACGGAAGAGATGGAATTTTGAGGATAACTCAAGATGGATCACTAGTCATTAATTCCACTAATGGGGATATTGGTATGACCGGAAAAGAGTACCCTACAAACCTTTACTACGCTTATGGCATCCATAATGGATTTGGTCTTGCCTTTGACCCAGTTACTGGCTACCTTTGGGAATCAGAAACAGGTCGTTATCTTTACAATGATGAAATCAATTTGGTAGTGCCAGGATTTAACAGCGGTTTTGGAGTTGTACAATGTATGAGCACTTTTTTCCGAACTCGCCCTATTCACTAATAAATTTCAATGGAAGTGGTAAGTACTCAGATCCGGAATTTACCTGGGTATAAAAGGCACTCCCTACAGGTTTAGTATTTTTGAACTCAGATAAATTAGGTTCGGATTATGAAATTGACCTATTTGTAGGAACATTTAATGACAGAAAAATTTACCGCTTTGAGCTTAGTGACGACAGGACACAACTTGAACTATTATCTCCCCTCTAAACAAAAGTTTTGCTCTTATTAGAAGCACTAGGATCAAATGAAATAGAATTCGGTTCCGGATTCAATGGAATTAGTAGTATTGCTGTCAGTCCTGATGGATACCTATATGTAGTAGGAGTAACAAATGGTGCTATCTATAAAATAAACCCAAAATAACTCCATTAATTAATTTATTTTCAACTTAGATTAGAAGCCCGGCGAAATGTTTAGATCCTAGTCAAACGTATCCAAATCATGACTTTATAAGTAATACCGATTTCGTGTATTATAGAAGATGGTTGCCGATAGTTGTAGCGATAAGCTTATTTTGATTGTGTTTTTTCTAATTGTCAGTATATATCAACCATAATCAACTGTAATAATACATTTTTTATTCACAACAATATTTATTTCAGATATATTTAATATTTAACCTAAATTCATATCGCTATCCTGCAGATGGACTAGCAATTTATGCAACTCCATGTCACCCAAACTATCTCCGAACTGCATTCCACACAGATCGCACTCGTACTCTTTCTGAACGACAAATTCTTTTTTTGGACGTCTGATGTAATCAATATTCAAGACTTTGACCTAAAATGTATATGCATAAAAATTTATTAGTATCAGACTAGAAAAACGGATGTTAACTTTTCGAAATCTATTTAAATTTCAAAAATCACTAGGTATCGTTAGTGGATGGGTTAGCTCAAAATATAGATTCAAAAATCTTTGATGAATATTGTAAAGATTTCTTAAATAAAACTCAACTTCAAGTTGGTGTCAATGTAAACCCAGGAGGATATTATAAAGCAATCTGGGCGAGGGATGCTTCGTTCATTTTAATGGATCAATTGTTAACTGGAGACATCAGATCCACTCTGGAACAAATATCTATGATCTGGGCTCATCAAATAGGAACAGAGGCATCACCATCCTTGTTAAAATTTAGTAATGCAGAGAGAAAACCACTGCTTTTTGGAAGAGGATCTCCTGAATTAAATTTTAGATCAATCCTTGCAGAAGAGGACTTGATCAGAAAATTTGAAGGTGCCCTTCCTACTACCATTTATTATGAAAATGGTTTTTGTGAGATATATGGACAAAATCCAGATATAGATTCTACTGCATTGATGATTTATGTCACTTGCTGGAGCTTGGCCAAATCTATTGAATGGACAGAAAAGAATGATAAAGAGAGCTTGTCGCTTAATATTTCTTCTACAACAATAGACTTGAAAGATAGAGATCTTAAAAGTCCATTTTTTAATATCACTCTTTATGAGCTATATAATTTTTTGATCCCACGGATGTTAAAGGCAGTTAGATATTTACAGAGTAGAGATATAGATGGCGATGGTTTGTTGGAACAAAAACACAACGAAGATTGGATGGACACGTTACTTCGAACAGGAAAGGTTGTATATAGTCAAGCGTGTTGGATTCTTGCCCTAAAAAGTCTCTCCAATTTGCTGCTAATTTTAGGAAATCATCATTATGCAAGAAACATTCAAGACATGGCTAACAACTCCATCCGTGCAGTGGAAGAAATTTTATGGTCCTCTGATGAGCAATGCTACATCGATCTTTTAGATGCAGATTTGCATTTAGATGAAAAAATGCATAATAGGCTAATAACTCAAGATATTTCATTATACCTTGTAGCCTTGACCGAAGGTAGCAATGAAAAATATTTCAAAAAAATCAAATATTATTCGGAAAAAAAGAACCAAATTAATAACAATTCCGCAGGTTCAGAAATAATGAATTACAGGGCATTGTGCACCCTAGACACCCTTAAAAGAAGAATTTGGAAGCGCGAATTACCCTTAGTAACAGAAAGAGAAATAACAAAAACTGGTCCATGGATTCTCAAGGCTAACGAGTATCATAATCATACTTTTTGGGCCTGGATTACAGGAATAGAAATGATCTCTAGAAATAGGTATGGTAAAATATCCGATTTTCATTCTTTGTTTTCAAAATTTATTTCCTCAAACAAGATACAATCAAACATGTTACACGAATGGGTTGATCCTATGACCTTCGAAGGGAACGGAGCATATCCATTTAGAACCGGTATATCATCGATTAGAATAGCAGTTTTAGACTATATGAGTAAATAAGATTCATAGCTACCCATCGATTGATTAAATCAATTATTTTTCAGTAACATCTTTTCTTGTTTATGACCTAACTTTTTCTCATTTTAGTACACGTTTGATTTCATATTAACTCTTACCGCCC
>DATELO010000179.1:0-12926 GCA_035276505.1 Candidatus Nitrosocosmicus sp. | reverse complement strand
ACTGTACAACCACCAGTGAGCTGGTGTGAATGCACTATCTCTAATTGCTGTTTGGTGTAGTGATCCATCAACAAAGTTATCTACTTCTACTGATGCAGCAATAGATCCTAGCATAATGACCATCAAATAGATCTTTTTTAGCCTTTGAATTTCAACTTCTTTTGGAATTAATGCTGGCATTTGGGCCATAATCTTTCTTCATCATATCTTCCAAATTCAAGTATATAAGGCATTAACTATAAAATCTATAAATGGCAGTTAGATAATATATAGAAAATGGTATTATTTCACATTAATAGCATATAAATTTGATATAACAGGGTATAATATGGATATCGTGAAGTAAAGCTTGAATGATTATCGTAGGAGATAAAAAGGTCCAAACGATAAATAATTAGTTATACTAAATTTAGATGTTGAATCCATTCATCTTTTTTGATTTAGGACAAACATTAATTGATGAATGGAGTTTTGTTGCATATTTTGATAACCTGTTGTTTAAGACTCTCAATGATTACGGTGCAAGAGTCGATCAGAGAAACTATATTGCATTGCGAAATAATTTAATTCTTGATAGAAAGTTTGGAACTTCCGGATTTTTGGAATTAGTCTCTCTAATGTCCAAACTAACACTTCCAAGCGGGTATGAATCAACTATTAACGATATCTTGAAGGAAGATTTGCTACGCAACAAGCGAGAGTTAATCAAATTGTTTGACGAAGTTCCTAAAATAATTCCGCTATTGTCTAAAAAATACTCTCTGGGTATTATAAGCAATAATTCATCAGGTTCTGCAAACCTGCTGAGAAGACATGATCTCGATAAATATTTTGATGTGGTGTGCTTGTCTGAAAATATTGGTTTTAAGAAGCCGGATCATAAAATATTTCAAAAGGCTCTTGCTGATGCAAATTTAGATATTAATAACTGCATAATGGTGGGAGACAGATTGGACATTGATATAATGCCTGCTAATGAACTTGGGATGAAAACTATACGTACTCTGAATTCTTTGTATAAAATTCAAAGAGCTAAAAATGAGAAAGAAACGCCACTATTTACAATAAATTCTTTGACAGAATTACCTGAAACATTATTAAGCATTGGTTAGAACGGCTCTATCAATTTTGATATTTTTTTCCAGTGGTCATCAAGCTCATCTGCTGGGATATTTTTTTTGTCAAATAACGAATGAATTGAAGTATTTCTGTTTGATTCAGAAGCTGGAATAATGTGTATATGAAAATGGGGAATCTCTTGTCCTGAGTCCTTTCCATTATGAATACTTATTAGGGATGAACTACCATCCATTGCTTTTTCAATTTTTTCAGTCAAAAAATGTAATACACCAAAAATATCGCTATTTTCTTCAATGCTCAAATCCTGGATTTTAGGTTTGTGAGTTTTAGAAATTATAAGCGAATGACCTTTTTTTAAAGGAAATGCGTCTAAAATCACCATTGAATGTTCTGTTTCATGTATTTTTCTGGCCTTTATGTTACCTTTCATGATTTCACAAAATACACACTTGTTTGGATTCATCATATTTATTCCGATATGCGTATAATAAAGATTATAATATATTCCCCTTCGCCAAGATTAATAAAATTGAATTAAAAAGAATATGACATGAACAAAACATCCATTCATGAGAGACCTTTAGTTACAATTCTGATGAACGAAAATATTGCTAAAGGTTTAAGCGATCCTCATAGGCTAAAAATTTTGGATCTTCTTTACCATAGAAACCTCTCTACTAGGAATCTGTTTGATTTATTAAAAAAAGCAAATTATGATATTGCCATGACTACTTTGAGACATCATATATCAATACTGAAAAAAAATGGATTGATAAGCATCCAAAGAAAGGAAGAGGTCAAAGGGAAATTGGTAAAGTACTACAAGTCCAATGTAAAGATGTTAGTTTATGAAAATTATCCCTTTGTGACCTTTGCACGAGACAATAAGGAAATTATTAATTCGCTATATCCAAAATTCTACAAAGTTATAAAAAAAATTGTCACAAATGAAAAGGATTTGATATCCGTTATTTTATCTGATATTAAATCAAGATGCAAAATATGTAGAACTTATCACTATGCGGAATTTTTGCTTTTTATGGTTTTAAACATGGTTATAGCAAAAGTATTGAGAAAATTACTCAAGACGGTTCTGTCCCCAACGCTATAGTTTTTAGTTTCGATTTTTTTACGATTGTTGTGAAGCAAGCAAACAACAGCATAAGTGATACCATATCAAAACAGGTAATCCGGGATCCACTTTTTTGAGATTGCAAGCATATTTTAAAATACTAAAAAGTTCTTAAATTATCTTAGTTAATCATGACCCCTTTTCTTTTGCTTAAGAATGTAAACAAGAGCTTCCCTGTTCATAGAAGTCTATTTTCAAAGTCAAATCACATTCGAAAAGTAATAGATAATATATCATTAGAGGTGGGTGCGGGAGAAGTAATGGTTCTAGCTGGCGAATCCGGATCCGGAAAAACAACTTTGGCCAAACTCATAATGGGTTCACTTACACCAGACGACGGTACGATTTACTTTGAAGGAAATGACATCCAAGTTTTGAAAAAGAAAAAAAAATTTTATTCATTAATACAAATGATCCATCAGGATCCTTATAGTTCGCTTAACCCCCATCTCAAAGTTAAAGATATAGTTATGGAGCCACTAAAAATACATGATAAAGAATCTAGTAAAGAAGAAAAAATAGAAAAAGTACGGATCGCCTTACGTAGAACTAAACTAGAACCAGTAGATGAATATTTAGATAAATATCCGACGATGCTTTCAGGGGGACAAAGACAGCGTGTCTCTATAGCACGGGCTATTGTACAAATCCCAAAGTTAATAATTGCTGATGAACCAGTTTCCATGCTGGATATTTCTGTTAGAGCAGAAATCTTATCATTGCTAAATGATTTGAGGAAATCCCTGAATATTTCTATTATATATATTACTCATGATCTCGCCACTTCTAGATTTATTGGTGACAAGCTTGGAATAATGTTTGCAGGAAATATAGTGGAATATGGAGATATTGATGAGGTGTTACACAACCCACTTCACCCATATACTTGGATGTTACTTGATGCCGTTACATTTACTTCCAATGAATCCAAATTCTACAAGACTTTTTCTGACCCAAATATCTCTGCTGCTGCTTTGCCATTAAAAGGCTGCAAATTTTATAATCGTTGTAAATTATCTTTTGATGATTGTACACATGATATCCAACAATTTAATATCAATAATGAACACGCTGTTTCATGTTTTTATTACAAAAATATGGTTACTAATCTAAACTAGAATAATCTCGAATTTTTCAATTTTATCACTCATACCCCTTGCGAGTTCAAATGTTTTGATATGGCTTATATTATTCACAATAATTTTCATGTTATCAAATCACTGTGCTTCCACTTTTACCTTGCTAGGATGATTATATTTTACCACCTGAGATATTCCATTCTTTGGATAAACTCCATAAATTAGATCCGATTTAGCAACAGTAGAATCTTTAAGGGTTACCATTATTATCTGGTTATTTATGGATCTCAGCATTAGTATTTTTGATAACCTGTCAGTATTTTGTGCATCGAGGTGAGCATCCACTTCGTCCATCAGATAAAATGGGGATGGTTTAAGGGATTGCAAGGCTAGGAGAAATACTATAGCTGCCATTGTTTTTTCTCCACCTGATAAGGAGGTAGATTCTCTTGCAGGTTTGTTAGGAAACTGTACCATTAATAGGATCCCACCCGAAAAAATGTTATCTGGATTTTCTAGTTCTAACCAAGCGTTACCTCCAGTAATATCTGAAAATGTTTTTCTAATATCTTCATCAACCTTTCTAAAAGCATCTATAAATTGATTTTCTTTTTCCTTTGCTATCTCCTCAATGAAACCCACGATTGAATTTCTCTCTTCTTCGAGTTGATTTCTTTTATCTGATAGACCCCTATATCCTTCTATTATTTCCAAATATGTTTCGTCTGCCCTGAAATTAACTTGATCTTTGATACTCTCAAATTCTTCTTTTAATTCGCGATAAAGTATATCTACATCAAAACTTTCTAACAATGATTTGTGACCCAATCTTGCAAGTTCGTTACTCTGATTCAAAAATTGATTTTCTAAATCCATGATATCTTTCCTTAGGAATCCCAAATCTTTATCTAATTGATTTAATTCCCGACTAGTTCTTCTCTCTTGCTCACTCAGCCTTTTGTTTATATTTTCATACTCTTGTAATTTTGTATACGTTAAACTAGATGACTGTATTATTTCATCCTCTTTTTCTCTCAAAATTTTCATTTCTGCTTCAATTCTTTCGCTTTCTAATATGGCCTTATCCAAAAGCTTTTTCTTCTCAATTTTCTCGACTTCTAGGTTTTCACATGCCTCTTTAGCTCGATTGTATAAACGTGAATTACTTTCCAAATTGTTTGCAGTCATGGACTCTGTTAGTTTCAGCTGATTTAGTTTGCTGTTGAGAGATTCAATTTCAACAATAATTGCATTTTTTTCCTCCTCTATCTTTTCTATACCTTTATGATCTATTCTTTCTTCTATTTCCTTTATTAGTAAATGGATCCTTTCATTGGTATTTGTTATGATTTTGAATCTCTTTTCAAAATATTTTAAATCAAGGAAAAGCTTGTCAAGAAATGAACTGTGTTCTGCATTTAAAGTATAAAGTCGATTCAAATTCTTGCGATTTGTAGATATCATATTCTCTGCCTCGTCTATTTTCTTTATTATATTGGATCTTTCGAGATTATAGGTATCAAATTCCTTTGATTTGGTGATTCTTAACTCATTGAGATCATTTAGTTCTTTAACTCTTAGTTTGGTCAATTCTCTTAACTTTTCTATATTAATTTTTAGATTTTCGATAGAATCAGAAAGTAACAAGTCCTTTGTAATATCTGCAATCTTTGAGCCATAATCAAATTGCATCAGAGATAAATCCGGGAAAAAGATTTCTCCAGTTATCGATACTGCTTTGAATCCTCTTTTAGATAGTAAATAAGCAGTCAATGGATTCTTTGTGAGTATTATATTTCCAAACAAGAATTCTGCTAAGTATGGTATTTTACTAGTTACAAAGTCTGATAGAACTCCTAGAACCGAAGGATTATCTTCTACGCTTCTTATCTTATCTACTAGAAGCAATTCTTGTGGGATGATTTTTAGAAAATTTATTCCCTTGCTTTTGGAAAATTCAGCAAGTGTGATCATACTTTTGATGTCTTTGACTACTATTGATTTCATCCATTCGTTTCCTGATGCTATTACGGCCTTTTGATATTTTTCGTTCCACACCAATAAATTAAATACATATCCTATTACTCCTAGATTCTCAAAATCTTTTGATAAAGTTGCAATGGCATAGTCCTCTGTCAAACTATTTTTGGCAAGTTTGATCTTCTCATCATATTTTATGATTACTTTTTCTGCATTTTCTATAACCAGCTTAGATGTATTTGTTTCTCTGTTAACTTTTAAATATTTTTCTTCAATTCTTTCTTTTTCACTTCTGAATGCCTTTAATTCCTTGTCCATAAGGTTAATCTTTGATCTTGAGCTACTTACCGCCTCTTCAATTCCTTTATTTCTTGCAAGTATTTGATGTATTTGTGAATCGTTCTCTTTTATCTTTGCCGAATCGTTCTTAATGTTCTCTTCTATTCTGGCAATGTTTATTTCAATTTTACCTTTTATAGGTATCAATTTGTTTATTCTATTTATCAAGAAATTCTTTTGAATTATATCATCTGAATTTGTTTTCTTTATTTCATTAAATTGTTTGTTTTTAGTCTCTAATGAATTTCTTAGTTTAATTTGAGCCTCCCCCAGAGAATGGATTTCCGGTTCGATATTTTTGAGTTGGAGCTGAAGATCGGTAATTTTCTTTTGATATGTTTCTTGTTCAATCTTGTTCGATTTTTCATTCTGTATTATCTGATTAAAATGATATTCTGCTTCCTTAAGAGCGGATCTTGTCTTTTGATATTCGAAATTTACCGCTGCTAGTTTCTTTTCGTGCATCATTTTCTCATTGGTAGAGGAATTTGCTTGAATGAGAAATTGTTCCTTATCTTTGTTTGCGTTTTCAATTTGAGAGCTTAATTCATCCAATTTTTTTGAAATTTCTATATTTTTCGCCTCCTTGTTTTTTTGCTCATCTTTAAACTCTGTAATCTTCATTGTTAAATTATTAAGACTTCCCGATAATCTAATGGCCTTTAACCTGTTAATTTCTGATTCTATTTGCGAATATCTATGTTGATAGTTTCTTTCCTCTTCTAACTCATCAATTCTGTTTCTAACCTCGCCCATTTTGGCCAAAGCTATTTCCAGCCTTCTGTCTGATTCCTCCAGCTGTTTATATGCTTGATCTTTTTTTTCATCAAAATATGATAGCCCTATGATATCTTCTATGATTTTTCTCCTATCTTCTGAATTGAGTTCGGAAATTCTTGTGATCATTCCCTGCTGAACAATGTTGAGCTTATTTGGTGAAGCTACTACAATTTCCATAAGTTCCAGAATGTTATTCCTTGACACCTTTTTCTTATTTAGATAATATTGACTTTCTCCTGTATTGCCTCCAGACATTTCTCTTGTGATGGTAACAAGATTGTCATCCATTGGGATTCCTCTATCTTCATTGTCAAATGTTACACTTACTTTTACCGCTTTATGAGGATTATCGCTAGCATCGCTATCATGAAATAATGACTGAAACTTGTCTACTCGGAGAGCCTTTGGACTATTCTCTCCTAGAGCAAATATGATGGCATCAAGGATATTGCTTTTCCCAGACCCATTTGGACCGGTCACTGCTATCAATCCCTTCTGAAAATTTAAGGAAATATTCTTTGAACCAAATGATTTAAATCCAAAAACATCTAATTTTTTAATATAAACCAAAATTATATTGTATTTATGTATCCCTTTTCTTTATTATTTCTTTTTGTTTTTAACTGCCAATTACTAGTTGTTGCTGCTATTTTGGTGTAAATTTTGAATGGTTAATACCTTGACGCGCCTTAAATTGATAGGTTTACTTGAAGAACTACCTGTATCGGGCAAAATCGTATCGCTTGACTCAAGTATCTTATAGTCATGGTCTGGTATGAGGGAAACTATTTTTTCAAAATCTGTATTATCATCTGAAACGATCTGAATTGTTCCACCATGATTTAATTTTGAACTATAAGAATGAAGTAAATTTCTCAAAATTCTTTCCGTATTAGCATTTTTTCTGGATTTATCATAAAAGATAGTAACTATGAAATTATCTATGGATTTATCTTTTATAAAAGGAAGGATGTTTTCGCTGTTACCGGGCAAAATTTCTAAGTTATTGATTTGAATACCGGATAGTTTTGCTTGTGTATTGACTATTTCTATTTTGTCTTTCACAATCCCAATGAAATATTCATTCCTTTTATTTAGAGCATTATTAATTAAAAAATCACAACTACTTGTCTTTACGTCCATGTTTATTTTTTCATACTTTGTTTTGGCATCGAGAATTAAATTATTTATTTTATTAGCTGGATTACCTTCATGAAAGAATTGATACACGTTATCCCATTTTTGCCTGAAGATATCTGGAAAATTCTTTCTTGTTATGATTTCTTTGAATAGTGAACCTTCTGAAAATAACGATAAAAATCTATCAGTTCTTGAAACTGCCTCAACTATTGGAAAATCTAATTCTTCATATAGTTTGACTACTCTGTTCCAGGCTAGGAGAGGGTCTGAACTTAAATATGTAACTGATAAATCTGAAAGTGATAGAATTTCTGCGATCAGGTTGATCTTTTCTACTGATATCTCTTCGCTGTCTATTTCCTTTAATAACTGACTAAAGCTGTTGTGAGCATTATCGTTAAATGGGTAATCTGTTCTCCAGATCAAAGCTTCAACTATTTTGCTTTCGACATTGACTTTTCTGTCTCTTAGCATTTCTGGATGTGTAGTTGCAAATTCCTTTGCAGGCAACAATGGCGACTCATATTTTCTAAAGAACCTGATGAATTCATCATTCGTCAACATAAAATATGCTTCATGAATTCTTCTTCTCTTTAATTCTGCTATGGTGCTTGACACTGTGGGTACTCTTAAATATTTTAATTCATAATGAGAGGTGCCAATTACAGGATCGTAATCATGTAGCAAAGCTGCCACCACCATTATTTCAAAATCTTTACTAGTAATGGTATAACCATGTATTTCCTTTGGTAACATATTGAGGCTCATATACGCGACCTCTAATGAATGGTGGAAGTTGTGATATTCACTAGAGCCTTCTCCCAAACCCAACTTATCATACTCTTTTTTTAGGAACTCTGTCAATGTATACAGTTTAGCAAGGGACAATTCACTGATTCCAACTGCTTTTGATTTTATTAGGATTGATTCAATCAAGTAGTCTAAAGTTAGACTTGACAAATTTTCATTTGTATGTTGAATCTGTCTCTTTTTAGCTCCAGGAAGGATATCTTTTGCTTTGTTATATACTATTCGTATTGGGAGACTTTTGTTTAAATAAGTGTAGAAAGATGTAAGTATATTTCCTGAATTCTTAAGTATAGGTTTTTCCTTAAATAGGATTTCATCAATTATTTTCGGAATATTCTTATTAACGTCAGATATTTTACTCGTTATTGTATTTATTTCCGCCTGAGATAACATATTGAATCTTTTGTATTCTGTATTTAGTACCAACCATTGTGGTATCATGACTTTAAAAACTGCGGTTGTATTATCATCTACCGTTCTTTTGTTCCTTGATATCGAGTCGGCATATCGTATTATTACGGTCACGTTCCCTTTTCCTTTATTAAAGGAAAGGCTGGCATCCTTTACTACTTGCAATTTTACATTCTTATTTATTTTTTGTAACTCTAAAAACAACTTCCAGTATTTACCCTTATCGAGCCAATGTGGAACTTCATTTTCCCTGTCCCAGAAATCTACCAGACGGTGATATGCATAACCTTCTTCTGACTGATTTGTTTCTGGATTTATGGTTTCGCAATCGTATTCTCCGATCAGTGGGTCCAATTTGCGACTAGCGTACCATGTATCTCTGATTAATTTAGTGCCATAATCAAACTGTGTATGGGCCATGAGACCCCATACACATCCCAATGCACTAGTAATTGAAAATAACAAATTCGTCCAATCTTTGTTCCAATCAAATTTCTCATTCAAAAAAAGGTCAGACAATAGTGGGATGGCAAATATGCCTGTGCTAATCATGGAGGCAAAAGATAAAGCAATAAAAAAATACGCAGCATAATCGTAATGAGATAAATTAAATGTCCATTTTTTAGACTTTATAGTAGAATCACCTTCTATCGTCAACTAATTTCCCCACCCAAATGGAAATTGGGCACCGTCTAATTTTCCATTTATTGATATTTAATTTAATTTATCCCTCTTTCTATTTTATGAATGTTATTTTTAAGATCTCTGCTTTGATACTGAAAAATAAAGTGACAAATTATTATTATTATCATGAGATTAGAGACCAAAAGCTTCATCATTAGTATGATAAGAAACAAAGACTAGATGTGTGTGTAGGGAACTAGTAAACATTCATCTTTCTTGCCTTGTCCTCAATATTGTTTATAATGTTCTTTGAAGCTGAAAGCTGAGTTTGAGGATTAAAAATGACTCCTAGTTCCTCTTTGCTAATATTATCGGTGATTTCAGTTTCACTTATTAGTGCATCATAAAAATGCGTGTGATTTTCTGCTGCATTAAAAGCTATGGATTGGATACTCCGATATGCTTTAAACCTTGGAAGACCTTTTAATATCAATCCTTGAAGGACAAACTCTGCAAATATCTGACCGTTTGTTAATTCAATATTCTTTTGAATTTTGTCTGTATTTATTTTCAATCCTGATATGATTTTTATCATCGTACCTATCATGTCGTCGATTAAAATAGATGCCATTGGAATTATGAAACGCTCATTAGCAGAATTTGATAGATCCCTTTCGTGCCATAGTGCAATATTTTCTAAGGAAACATTGAGATTTGATCTAATAATTCTGGCCAAAGAAGAAATCCTTTCACTCTTTATAGGGTTTCTTTTTACTGGTACTGCGCTACTTCCCATTTGTCCTTTCTTAAAGGATTCTTGAACCTCATCAATTTCAGTTCGTTGCAAATTTCTAATTTCAATGGCCATTTTATCAAGGGTGGAAGATACAAGTGTAATTATGAACATCATCTCCGCATACCTTTCTCTTTGAATTACTTGAGTAGCGGCCTCTGTAGGAAATAGGTCCAATTCGTTTGCCACAATTTTTTGAACTTCGAGCGCTTTCTCTCTCATCAACGAACCTGTTCCAACTACTCCCA
The DNA here is from genome assembly GCA_035276505.1 of Candidatus Nitrosocosmicus sp. Taxonomy (GTDB): domain Archaea; phylum Thermoproteota; class Nitrososphaeria; order Nitrososphaerales; family Nitrososphaeraceae; genus Nitrosocosmicus. The sequence continues at coordinate 2,510 of DATELO010000179.1, read as the reverse complement.
AGGTTTTACATAACAAGAATCTTTTTTTACCTTCGTTAATCCTGGTCAGATGATCTAGTAACTCGTTCGCCCAGATAGCAAATTTGAGTCCAAATGCAGTAATACTAGCATGTTGTCCATGCGTTCTACCCACTGAAGGCAAATCTTGATATTTCCTCGCTTTATCCAGCAATCCTTTTATCAATTGTTGTAATTTTGTTTCAATAATTCTAAATACATCTCGCATCTGCATCGAAGTACTGCTATCTACTACATCATTGCTTGTCAACCCGTAATGAATCCATGGCTTGGAGCTTTCTAAACACAGTTCGCTGATTGCTTCAACTATTGCCGCAATATCGTGATCACTTACACTTTCTAATTCTTTAACTCTTTGAACTGAAATTTTATCTGATAAAACTACATTTTTTATATCATTTGCTGCTGCAGCTGGAATCATGTTTAGTTTAGCCTGTGCGTTGGCTACTTCAGCTTCAAAGGTCAATTCATAACGTAGTTTTGTTTCTTCCTCAAAAATAGCCTTCATTTCTTTCGTTCCATATCTTCCACTATCAATAGGTAAAATCGGCATCAGTCTAGAATCAGATATGAATTATCTAATTTATTATTTAGGATGATTAATATTTGCCAAAATTCGATTATTTATCTTAAAAGGGATAATGTCTGGTTCATTAGTAACAAAAAATGGTAAACATGTAGTTAACAAAATTTCAGATAATCATTTTCAGATAGAGAAGAATGAATCACGAGGAATGAATGTTCCAGTCACAATATTTGCAAATGATCTATTGATTTCCAAAATGACGCTAGATAGAACACTTGATCAAGCAGTGAATGTCACAACTCTGCCTGGGGTCAAAAAGCATATGGTTGTACTTCCAGATGGACATGAAGGCTATGGCTTTCCTGTCGGTGGAGTAGCTGCATCTGATTTTGAGCAAGGAATAATTAGTCCTGGTGGAGTCGGGTATGATATTAATTGTGGAGTTAGATTGATTCGAACTAATTTGCTGGAATCTGATATCCGTTCAAAACTCAAACAATTGGTGGATTCTTTATTTTCATCTATTCCAACTGGTGTGGGAAGTGAGGGGGCTATTAAGCTGACCAACTCGGAACTAGATGATTTGCTTATTGATGGAGCACAATGGTCTGTAGAACATGGTTACGGTATGGATAGCGATCTGGAATCGTGCGAAGAAAGTGGAAAGATGAATGGGGCCGACCCCATTAATATTTCGACCAATGCAAGGAAAAGAGGCTCAATGCAATTAGGCAGCCTCGGTTCGGGGAATCACTTTCTTGAGATCCAAAAGGTAGACAAGATACTTGACAGACAAGCAGCAAGTGCAATGGGTATCTCACGGGAAGGTGAGATACAGATCCTAATACATTGTGGTTCTCGCGGATTCGGACACCAAGTTTGTTCAGACTACCTAAGGTTATCAGAACAAGCCATGAAAAAATATGATCTAAATGTAATAGACAGGGAATTAGCTTGTGTACCCAATATTTCAACAGAGGGTGAAAGTTACAGAAAATCTATGTTCTCCGCATTGAATTTTGCATGGGCAAATAGACAAATGCTTACCCACTGGACTAGGATGACATTTCAAAAGGTTCTAAATCTAGGAGAAGAGGACCTGGAAATGAAGCTAGTATATGACGTGTCTCATAACATTGCAAAGGTGGAACGTCATAAAATTGATGGCGAAGGCTCTCGCGATCTAGTAGTACATAGAAAAGGTGCTACTCGTGCATTTCCATCTGGAATGGAACAACTTCCTCCCAAGTTTCGGTCTATTGGTCAACCTGTGATTATACCAGGATCAATGGGTACAGCAAGCTGGGTTCTTTTAGGCTCTACAAAATCTATGGATCTTAGCTTCGGATCTACGGCACATGGAGCAGGTAGAACTATGTCAAGATCAGAGGCAAAAAGAACACATACACTAGAGAGTGTAAGGAAAAAATTAGAGTCGCGAGGAATATATGTTAGATCTTTGACCAAAAATGGACTAATTGAAGAATCACCAGATGCATACAAGGATGTAGATATGGTGGCAGATGTATCACACAACGTAGGGATTGCGACAAAAGTCGTTAGACTTGTTCCTCTGGGAGTTATTAAAGGTTAAATTGGACGCAAGTAAGAATTCAGGCATGGATGATCCAGACCTTGAATTAATTAAGAAACGAAAGATGAGGAAATTACAGGAGCAATTGGCATTCAGAGAGAGGCAAGAGCAAGAGAAGGCAAAGGAGAAGGACACGAATAATTTGGAACTCCAAAACAAACAAAAATCTAATGAAATTGATTCCGAAAAGAACTTTTTACTGCGTCATATGTATGACAGAGGGGATGAGGTTCTAAAACTTGCAGAACAACAATATCCGTTCCAAACTAAAATCATCATAAGGAGGTTAAATGAGCTGATTCGGTTTGGAGAAATTCCTAGAATATCTGGTGGTGATATGCTTAGTGTTTATAGATCACTTGGTCTAAATAT
>DATELO010000178.1:0-7323 GCA_035276505.1 Candidatus Nitrosocosmicus sp. | reverse complement strand
TCTAACAGAATATAGAGATAAAGAACCTATGACCCCAGCTAAAATTAATGCAGGTGAACCAACTGCAGTAAAAAGAGATCCAAGTGATCAGAAAATTACTTCATCAGGCGAAACCGGGACAAATACCCCTGAAGCACAAGAGGAATATCGCCGAAGAGGAATGACAAAGATAGATTCTAACGATCACTCACACGAAGCTTCATTAGTTGATCAACAAAGTACACAGAGTAATAGTGTGAAAGTAGATAGTGGAAAAAATTCAGACGAAAGTTCAACAAATGTAAAGGCAACCTTTTCCTGTGAAACATGCGGACAAACTTTTGACTCAAGACAAGTTTTAAAGGAACACACCAGCGTAACTCACTACAAGTAATTAGTATGCAAGATTTTGCTATTACCGGTAAGAAGACTCATCGATTAGATCATCCTTCTTTTGCTGTCAGAGATATAGCGCCACTCCTTAAAGGTAGCGTCACTGATTATCCAACATTGGGGCTCTAGACCAAGTTATTTTTACTAATGGATTTTACAGTACAAGCTGATGTTTTTTCAATATTCCTCTAATCGATGGTGGGACTATTCAAAGGTTCCTAACTTAACGCTAGCTCTAGTGACTCTTCTTCCAATCTTGTTAGTTTACCAACTAACCAAAAATAATTCTTGAGATGGCATCCGTGTGTGGCTATATCCTTGTTTGTCACTTTTAAGATAACAATGCGAAGCTACAAGCAAATGTATCTTGTGTGTAACCAATTGTCACCTAAAATCGCAAAATGTTAAATTGTAAACAATCTCTAGTTATATGATGGCTTATGCTAATAGCTAATGTCTAATATTTTACTTGTTAATAATATAAAAAATCTACAACCTCAGGTCCATTCACATCATCTTCAGCACCAGCATCAGCATTCTATAATATATGACTATGATAAAGGAGAAAAACTATGTAGCATATGTGGGATAGTTTTACAAGACAAGATTTATGATGCGGAATTGAACACCGATTTTTACAAGTATAGGAGTGATACTAACACCGTACTACCGCATTCTATTATTCTAAATGATAAGGGAATGTCTACATCTATTGCAGATTACGATGCAAGTAGTTCAAAAAGATTTTCTAACAGAAAAGAACATAATAAAGTTGAATTTCTCAACAAAATTGTAAGTTGTTCAAACAAGAAGAGAAATTTAAAGATAGTTATAGATTTACTTAACAGAATTAAGGATAAGCTGTCATTGACCTCTGTGTGTATGGAGGATGCACTTTTGTATTATAAGAAGGCATTGGAAAAAGGATTGATCAAGGGCAGATCAATTAGAGAAATTATAGTTGCATGTGTGTATATAGTATGTAAGAATTCTAATATTCCACGAACCCTATCAGAAATTTCACAAATAGTAGAGGCAGAAGAAATTTTTGCAGCCAGATGTTATAGGCTGCTTATGAGGGAACTAAAAATTGGCCATGTTCAGTTCAGGCCTACTATTTTCATTAGAAAGATTGCAGATGAAGCCAATATTAGCGAAAGAACTGCAAGAGAGTCTATAGACTTGCTAATAGCAATACAAAATGAAAGTATATTTTCAGGCAAAAATTCGCTGTCGATTGCTGCAGCCATTCTTTACATAACGTGCAAAAAACACGGACAAAAAGTATCTCAGGCCAGAATTGCTTCAGCAGCAAATATCAATATCATGACACTACGAAAAAGACTCTCAGAAGTTAAGAATGTGATAATAAGTGCACCTTTAAATTAGTAAAGTAGTAACCTGTCGTAAGATTCGAAGGAGGGGCACGAATGACAGACAGAGTATTTAGATTAGATTTAAGTAATATGACAATGCCGCCTTAAGATATGCAAATCTTGAGCATGAGTTCCTCAGGTAGGTTCCGATACTTTATTCATTAACGGCCACAGATCAAGTGGTAAATTTACTTCATTTATTGATTTATTGCTATTATTTTTGATTGACAAGTATTCTTTTGCAAATTCAAAACTCATGGATCTAATTCCTGAAAAATCAAATATAATCTCATCGTAAGGAACAATCGTTATTGTTTTGTCTAATTCTTCGTGAGTGCGAGGCCCTAGTGTCAAAGTGGAAGAGAATATATCTTTCATATACTCAACATACACAACTGACATTCCAATCCTAGTATAAGAGATTAGCTGTTTAGATTTACACATTTCTGATGATTGTTATTATGTCTTTTTCAACTAATAATATTGGATAAGAATCATAAATTTCAATCACCATATTACATAGTTTTACTTAGATGATTCATTCGTGCGGCGGCTCCCATACGAGACGGCGCTGCTGTGATGATTTGATGAATTGCTTTTCTTATACTAAAGACTTTGTTTCTATATCGTTATATGATACGGGAATCAATGACATATCACGAAAAGGATAGGCCGGAGTTGGAATTACTACAAGGAATTGGCAAGTTAATCTCTTGTGATGTATCACCATGCATCTGCAATTTCTGACTCAATTGGCGATCCAATACAATGGCCTCAGTATCCTAACCATGACTAATCACCATCACCTGAATATATGATATAACATTTTGATATAATTCAAACATAATTGTAAATTTTACAACAGATGAGTTTATACATATAAAAGTAAGAATAAAATGTATACAAACGTATATAAATTGATTATCTTAATTGTATTGCGTTGACAAAGAGAATAAAAATCGAAGTCTTAGTCCCTATAGGCAAAAAAAAGCTCAAAGGTATTTCGCAGCCCTTGAGAATGTGAGAGGATTGTAGATTGCTTCACTCTCAATATGCGTATTTGCTTTAATAATTTGTTATTTGTATTATAATATATGTATGAAAATCATCCGATAAAATGTGCTTCTTGCGGCAAATTATTTACATCAAAAGAAGATGAAACAGTTTGTGACGAATGCTCTCAAGAACTTGAGAATATAAAATAATTTATAAAAATTTAAAGTAGTAGCAATTCGAACTTGATTCGGACTTTTGAAATCAGTTTTGAGTTGTATTGAGTAAATAAACATTTTCTGTCACCTTATAGTTAATAGAATCTATTGGTAACGAATTTTGAAAAGTTACTCTCAGCCAAATGGAATATAACTTGTATTTTTACTTTGATTTACTAAGGAAAGTAAATGGTTGATTATGCTGACTCTTTTTTAGGCGCATTGATACTAACAATGATTGTATCGTTATTAGTTGCATCTCCTTTCTTAATTGCATCTATCATTTCTAAGGAATATCGACACCCTTTAAGATTGCGTGCAGATCTTGCTTCCTTTTCTGCCGGTATTTTTATTGGAACGGTGACATTTAGTATTATAGAAGAATCTATAAAATTAGGCGATATATTTTCCATGGGAGTCGGATTTGCCATCGGAGCTGTTACCTTCAGCTTGGTAAGATACAAAATTCAGAACAAACCGGTATCAGCTAGGAACGAAAATGAGCAGCATAGTAGTATAGATTCAGGTATTTCTTACCAGAATGACCGAATAAAGAAGAAAAAAAGAAATCACAACGGAAAGGAAATTCAGACGGAGCGAACAGGATCAGGAAAGTTAATAGTAATTGGCACCTTAACTGATAGTCATCCTGAAACTATTATGATAGGTGTAATGATTGCTTTGGGTATTCCAGGTTTGTTTCCTACTGCTTTGGCATTATTTATCGGCAACTTTGCAGCTACTATTGTAGGCACACGAGAGCTAATAGCAGAAAATGAATCAAAAAGACAAATCCTCCAAAAATGGGCCACTGTATTCGTATTCGTTACAGCAGGAGGTCCAATAGGATATTTTCTGACACTCTTCCTAAACGAATATTATTTATCTATAGTATTTAGTTTTGCAGCAGGAGCACTAATGTCTTTTGTAACCGAAGAACTAATACCAGATGCATACAGAAAAGTGAATTGGCACATTGGACTTTCCGCATGTCTAGGGCTATTCGTTAGTATTGCTATATTTCATTTTTATCATTAAATAATTTGTAATCTCGCTCGATCGTATAAACTCCCAAGTTGAGCCCAAGGGTTTGAGTGCCAACTCATATGATCTATTTTTGGAATTTTATCCAAATTTTTGGACTTGCTAATGAATAATGAAATATTACAAGTTCGCAACACAATTTCGCCATCTAAAATAATTAAGGACGAGATGAAGTTTTATTAATTGGATTTCTTTCTTTGCAAATAATAAAACAACGCTGTTGAAAATCTGATGTCAGTAATCATAAATACATAACTAACCTTATTAACGAATCATTTCTTTGAAATGAATACGCTAAAACCAGATATCGGTGGTTATTAGCCTTTATGTATATATAGTATGGTTGGAAGTAGAACGAAAAGAGGTATCTACTAAAAATGGTAATAGTAACAAGGTTTTACCCATGCATGTAGAAAAAGCCGCTGATACCCTATTAGAATCAGCATATGGGTTACATGCAATAGTTATTTATTCTGATTCAATTATGTTAAGAGAGCTTTTGTCATTTTATACCAAAAAAAGTATTGAAGAATGCAATGAGCTGGTCTGTTTAGCACCCTTCTATGAAACCTCAGAAATAATTAGAAAAGTCCTCTCCGAAGGACAGTTATCAATAGATATAAAGAAATACGAAAGAGAAAAAGAATCTTTGATAATTGTAGACGCTTTAGAAAAATATCTGGGTATGAATGGAAGGACATTCGATAAGGAATCAGCCCTTAAGGAAAACCAGGATTTAATCAAATATGCTACGGATATGAATAAAGATGGAGTTTCTATTTTTGGAGATTTAGGGGCATTTCTTTTTAAGAATCAAATTCAAAATCTTGTAACTTATGAGTCTTCTTTACCTATTCGATTTGATAATAAGTTTAAAGGTATATGCTTATACCATCAAAAAGACTTTGAGAAGTTGCCTGAGGAGTATAAGGAGAAAATAATTCAACATCATCAAATTGCCATTCAAATATAATACACACTGGCTGATTTAGTCTGTTAAAAGCATAGTTTGGTATATCAGAATAAGATCAACTCTTCCAAAGGGTATTAATCATCTCTCGTAACTCAGAAAAATGAACTGGTTTTTGAATCAGCCGATCAAATCTAGCTGCTTTGAAATCCGGGCTCTCTTCTAAATCTGTGATTTCAAATGCAGTCATCAAAAAAATCTTGACTTTATCATTCATTTCTCTAATCTTCTTTCCTAACTCGATTCCACTAATACCGGGCATCCTCATGTCGGTAATTACTAAGGAATACCTGTCTGAATTATCTTTAAAATATTCTAATGCTACCAGCGGATCAGAAAAAGCTATTGCATTATAACCTTCCTTGCTCAAAAATATTTTAAATAGTGTCGAGAGCTCTAATTCGTCATCTATAACAATAACAGACTTTGAAATAGATGAGAATGCATTGTTAGATGACAATAATGACCTCATCATTTCGAATTTATTTAACCTTAGCCATGATCAATTTATAGAAGAATTCAAGAACTATTCGCAATTTACATCAAATTGAAATTTAATACATAAATTGTCATTTTTGCGAGATATTGCTGAGATTTTACGTTCGATCATTTCTTTTCTAAATCATAAATTGGATTAACTGACTTTTAATGCAATTCTGAGAGTCAATTGTATGATAATCAAAAATTGAGAAACATAACATTTGATATTAACTATCTAATATAAATTATAAAGATTTACTAATAACCCGCAAGTTAGGCATCATAATTCGAGTGCCAACTATTTTGATCTGTTTTTGTGATCTTAAAAATTAATTTTTCATAGCTAGCAAGGATTTGATCTGTTGTACGGGCTTATAAGGTTTGTATTATCAGTATTATTATTATTAATGCCTATGTCCTCTTATGAACTTGCCAGCCAAAAATTGACAAGTCAAATCTTAGATAAAGATACTGAATTGATGGCTAAAATCCATGGAAAAAATATACGTGTAAATGAAATTTACCAGATATATAGACAGAGACTATCATTATATGACAAAGCCTTGACTATGCCCTTAACTGAAGTTGATCGATTGTTATTGAATTCTAAGAGAACAAATGTCGTAATGGAGTTAACGTTGTTTAGATTTAGACAGAATGTGGAAATGGAGATGAGTCAAGTAATTTCTCGGGTAGAAGAATTGGAAATTCAGCTAATCGCTCTAAAAGAGAAAATATAATCAGAATAATTATCAAACAGTGGTTTCGATACAAAAGTCATCATTCATAGAAGCAGAAAAGCCGCATATTTCTGTCTGTTCCAACTGTTTGGATATCAGAAAATAATAGCTATTGATTGATTTACTAGAACTATCCGTATTAAGGATTAAGAAGTGGAAATAAGCAAAAAATAAAAAAGATTTATTCTGAATCTCCATCATCATCAGATGAAGATGGTGCTACTGCTGGAGCTGGAACTACTACTACTTGTTTTCCACTTGCGTTAATCAATGCATTTTGAATCTGAACTAGGCTATCTTGTGCAGCACTAGTATTATCTTCATTTAATGCAAGAATGGCAGCATTGGTATAGTTGAGTAATTTTTCGTTCATTTGAGGATCTGGTTGTTTTGATGATTGATTTGATTGTTGTTGAGTTTGGTTAGCTTGTTGTAATTGTTGCTCAGCTTGTTGCTTTTGCTGTTGAGCTTGCTGTATTTGTTGATTAGCTTGATCTAATTGTTGTTGAGCTTGTTGTGTAGTGTTTTGTCCGCTAGTTTGATTCGTTTGATTAGTTGGGTTAGTTTGTCCTATTATTTGTCCATAGCTGCTTGGAGACGAGGCTATTGGATTTAGCATCAGGACGAGACTAATTGCTAAAATTGCTGGTATGCCAATGCTAATGAAAGTATTCATTATTAGTAAAATATGAACAAGCTTTTTATACTATATAATTCGTCTCTCCAGTTTCTATGATAAAGTTTGCTGCATAGATGTATCTCATATTTTGAAAAATTCCATTCAAATTTCTATATTACATAATGAAACAACTCACTTTACAATTGAAAACGGGTGAAATAGATATGTTAGCAATAGCAATAGGTAATATAAGGTTGGACAATTGTTGATTATTATACGTCTTAACTCGTCATATTATTGGTTTCGCGTGATTGATTATAATCTATTACAATAACCTAAGTCTAAACATCGAAATATTTTGATGTTAGATTGTAAGAACCCATAAGTGGCACTGCAGGGTTCGAGTCCTGACTCAGGTGCCTTAACGGTGTATTCATATGAAGATCTTTAATAAAAATAGTTGTTATAACTTGCCAAACGCTTCGCGGTAACGAAATACTTCACGTGTTTA
>DATELO010000177.1:0-5932 GCA_035276505.1 Candidatus Nitrosocosmicus sp. | reverse complement strand
GAATTATCTCGAATATACTCCAGTGCCATCCGTGGATCTGTAAAAGATATGGTATAAAAACCAACATTCTGAAGATAAATTTTGAAAAGATTTGCCAACTCAATTTCGTCATCTACAACTACTATTGAATTTGATGACCCTGTCATTTATCATCCTTTTCGGAAGTAATCTATTTAATCATTTTGGTGAAGCGGAAATCCATCCTGATTAGAAAATTAACTTTTTGAATTAAGAATAAGCCAAAGTCGACAACAAAATCTGAAATCATCGCATGAATCGCTATTTCAAACCAACTCCATTGTTGTTGTTTCACATTTTTACATAATTTTACTATTTGATAATTGCATTTCTCAGTTTAAAGTCAAAACAGGAATTATTCAAGATAAATTCTTGATCACATGCTGATTTCAACCCAGTTTATTTAATCAAGGTCGATATAAGCAAATTCTAGAATGGATCCGATTCACAATCAAATAGACTATTTATGGATGGCCAAAGTAAATTAGAACTAGTTTATCTTTTTGTCATTTCCATTCATCAACCTGAAGGAATATTTGATTAGTATTCAAACTTTCTCTTGATTTCATTGATTCAATTTGAAGCAATAAATTAATACCATCATTTGCTATAAAAAATGATTTGATTTTTCCCTGATAGGTTATTAGGTTGAATTCAATCATATAAAATAAATATTTTTTGACTGCTTCTTTGTCTATCGATATTATGCTCGATATCGTAGAATATAAATGCGAAATAGTAACCCCTTCAAAACACGACATGAGTATAGGTTGAAGGATAACAGCTTTCATTACAATTTTTTCCCCACTTTTTTTATCACTAGTTGCAACTTTCATATACTTTCGATTCCTATAGATTACCCTTTTCTAACTTTTGAAGGACTTGGGCAGGTTTCGGCATTGCTATTGTATTCTTCTCCTGTTAACAGTGACAAATTTTATTACATCAAAAGGTAAATCAATTTTAAACCTACTCTCGCACTTTTTACTAAATCTTATGCTAGAAAAGTAAGTTTTTTGAAATTTCATCTTATGTAAATGAAATAAATTAACATTTTATATAAAGACTGATCCAGTTCTACTTATTGATAAAGATTTATCTTAAAACATATTTACGCAATATTACATGCATACTTTAAAAATGTTACTACAACTTGAATCTTATTTCTCTACGCTTGCAAATTCAGTAGCGAATATGTGTTTGCATTTTGAATTTCGAAATAGATAATCTGCACACGTACAACTCAATTTTTCAAGGTCAACTACGTATGTTTTATTGTTGTCTGATGTACTTTTGACTTTATAAATTCTTGTCTCATTTTTTAAGTTTAATTCGGAACGATGATACTTGTGGAGGTTACCGTCCTTGACGGAGGGGCTGTTATCAACTTGTTCAGTTATCAGCGATTTCTCTTTAAGACTATGTTCTACTATTTGAAAAGCTCTATTGATCCTTCTTACTCGATCATCTTCATTTCCCTTTTGTTTTATTAATTTTATTACTTTCTTATTTAAGATATCATTATCATATTTCTTTTTTGGTGAAAGAAAAATGCTTTTATCTTTTCCCATTGTAGGTTCATCTTTTGAAATCATATTTCTGTCTACAGAGTTTTCATCGCTACTATTCCTTTCTAAATTTTCTTGTTGTTTTAATGGGGGTTTGCTATTACTATTCAATTCCTCCTTGGGAGAAATGGCCTTGGCAACAATATCGATTACATTGTCATCCTTTGTATCCGGAATATAAACAACATAAATTAACGCAATACTTTTACCTTCAAATTTTCTCAGTACCCTTCCTATTCTCTGGACTATTTGGTTTATATTCGACGTGGTTGCAAGTATTATTTCAATCCTAACTTGAGGCACATCATACCCTATTTCTAAGGTATGTACTGAGAGCAATACATTAAATGTAGTTCCCCAATTGTTTAGAATTCTTTGCCGTTCTGAAGATCGCACTTTCGCATCTATAATCTGTGATTCAATTCCTCTTTCTAGGAGGATCTGCTTTAACTTTTGAATAGATTCTATTGTCTCACTAAATACCATTATTTTTTCATCCGGAAACTTATACTCGATGATGTGACAAGCCGCCGACAATTTATTATCAGCATAACTTAACAAGAGTTTTCTTTTTCTAATGTTCGAAAACCATGCTTTTGCCATTCCGCTTGCAAACCCGCCTTTTCTTAACAGATTGGTCATAGATTCGACATCATAGCGCTTAAAGCGATTTGAAATATTCTTTATCTTTGTAGTAAATTTATCATATTCCGTTCTTTCTTCATCGGTTAGAGAGACTTTTACAGGAATAATAATCGGCTTTGCCAATCTATTGTCTTTAACAGCCATTTTAATGGGGTATTTAATTATTGGAGGTATTACTGCCATAATTGTACTATTTTTCTGATCCTTTTCGTCTAGAGTTGCTGTTAATCCTAACACACCTTTTTTTGGATCTTCAATTAAATAATCAAATACTTTTACAAAAGACTTTGATGTGTCTTTTATTAAGTGTACCTCATCTAAAATAATCATGGTAGATCGCCTAATTAAAATCGGGTTTCTAACTACGCTGTTATAAGTACTCACTATTATTTCTCTTTTTTCTTTGCGTTCCCCAAAATATGATCCAACTTTATCTTCAGGAATACCATATGATATCAGTCTTTTAATTGTTTGATCTATCAGTGAAATTCTTGGTACCAGGATCAAAATATTAAAAAATGAATAATTGGTATTGATTTCTTTTTCAGATTTTAAAGTTTCAACTAAATTTAATTTCCTCTGTCCATCGATTTGGCTACTTTTTGTATCATGATCGGCTTCATAGAGTAAATCATTACCCGAGTCACCACCTGACTTGAAAAAATGAGGATATGCACCCATCAACCTTTTTGCACATTCAAATGCAATCTCTGTTTTTCCAGTTCCTGTGCTATATAGTATAGTTCCACGAAAACCATTACTGACCCATGATTCTACTGCCGCAAGTTGATCCTTCTTTAACGTAAAAGGAAATCTAAGGAAATGTATCGAAGGCACAGACTTTGGAACCATTGATTGTATCTTTGGACATGAATCCAACTTATCCGCAGTTTCCACCATATTCAATTACCTAAGAATATGTTCTCCTTTTGCATCTTGGTAGAAAAAAACAGACAATACATAGGCTCTAATTAGCTAAATTATACATTCTGAACTATTATGCTTTTGGATACAAGCATTTTCTTCGCCTTGAAGTGGATCCAACTTCCTTTATTTCCCAACAGACTAACTAGAGTTAAATTAGGAAAAGGTCAAGTAGGAATTCTCACTTGCTATTTTAATAGATTAGGAATTATCGGAGCTTTATTTGAGCTAACTTTGTATATCATTTCAGACCATACGATCTTATCAATTTTCTCAAAGGATTTTACCTTAGCAATTAACTCAAGTAATTCAGTACTGTGTTTGTAAACTACATTTGCTATTAAATCTGAGTTACCTATATGAACTTCAACAGAAGTAACACCGTCCAATCCCTTTAATCTGTCGGCTATTCTTTCGAAATTCCCGTCTTTTAAATATATGTGAAGCATCCCAATCTTATATCCAAATTTGTGATAGTTTATTTCTGAGTTAAAAGTAATTAAATCCCTTGCAATTAAATTTCTAACCCTTCTTTGTACTGTGCTCAAAGGAATTCTTATTTTCATTGATATTTCCTTATTGTTTTTTCCATTCAACAAAAGTCCTACTATCTCATTATCTATCCTATCAATGTTTACAACAGGACTGCGGCTAGATCGGGTGTTTTGATTTATCAACTCACTTTACATTAAGCAATAGCCATTTTTAACCATATCTATGCATTACCCGTTCACAATGAATCATACAATGAGGTTGAACTTATATACTCCAAATCAGTAAATGATAATATAACAGTTAATATTTTATACTATTTTTCCCCTTTTGCCTTGCATGAAACAGCGTCAAAAGGGAAAGGGATTACCGCACGTACTCTTTTTTTTATCTATTTATTTAGAAACTAAATCAGACAAAGATAAGGTGCTATTCTTTTTTTCCATTATATACTCTGACCATTGTACCATGCTGACCATATCCATTCCCTTGATTTCTTCAAGTAAACTAAAAAGTTCATTTGAGTCTGTGTGAGCAATCCTAAAAGAAAGGTTTGTATCTGGATTTCCAATTCTCAAAGCCATATCAACAATGTATTTTTTATGTTTATTGTAAAAATCATTCATTACGTTTTGACTTTCTCCCTTTCTTGTTGCTACAGAGATTTCAGAGACCCTAAGGCCTAATTTTTTTAAGTCTAATGTATAATTCTTTTTCAGTATCATATTTTTTTCTAAATTGCTTCTTCTTCTCTGAATTGTAGATAAAGGAATTTTTAGCTTTGCTGCAATCTCTGCGCTCTTTATGTCTCCATTATTGACCAAGGCTTCCACTATGCCTAAATTAATGGTGTCTAAAGTCAGTGTTGATACCTTATCGTCTTTTAATCCCTTTTCGATTTTCCTTTTCCTATCAGAATTTTTTTTTGATTTGTCACCATGATCGCCATTAGATTGGTGTATAAACTTTGATATTTTTCCATCAGCTGATGAATTTAGTCGCCCTGGCAATTCGCATACTATTTCTAAATATAATGAGATTTAAGCATATCTTTTGAGGATTTTATGACTTTTTGCATCACATTATTATTTAATGGTATGAACCAATTCATATATGTGATGCAAAATAATTCATGATTGAAAAAAATAGGTAATAATATTAATTTAATGAGTTTTTGCATTATAAGATTATTATTGCTATTAACCTACAACTTTCAAAATAGTAATTAGATATTGACAGAGATCAATAGAATTCTCTCTTGATTAGCCTATTTTGGGAATGAATTGATTACGATATTATAATTTGGTTTATCAAGACGTTATCTTTAGCTAAAGAAGACTCTTGAAAGAGGTGTTAAACCACTATTTTCGTTAGTTGGATCTGATCTAGCCTATCAGTTAAAGTATTTTTAATAATAGATGATAAATTATCGCCTATCAACATAACCCGCTCTGACCAGTCGACCTTTGTAGCCAAAGGTAGTGATTTTATCTCCTCTAGTAAATAATGTAGTTCCTCAGAACCATTGTATACCACTTCTAGACACAAGTTATTAGAAGAGTTTATTCTAGTTGATGCATTAATAATGTTCCTATCGTACTTCTTTAAGAGAGCTTCGCCAGTCTCTTTTGCTCTACCTCCTTGAATATCTACAAATATCTGAGCGGTTCTATACCCTAAGAGTGTCAAGTCCATCTGATAATTTTTCCTTAAAAGAGATTTTTCAATTCGTGTTCTTCTTCTCTGAATTGTAGATAAAGGAATTTTTAGCTTTGCTGCAATCTCTGAGCTCTTTATGTCTCCATTAGTCATTAACTCTTCAACGATTCTGAGATTGATTCTATCCAGTGTAAATTGATCCATATTGCTTTTAGCGCTAAAATCTCTAGAGTTAATGTCGGCTTTAATTTTATTAGACGATCTGTTATTTGGCTTTCTGCCTACACCTTTTTGACTTTTGCTTTTGTGATTCTCCTTAAAAGGCAATTCACTGTTTTTTGAGGTTTCTTTACCGTTTGTTCCCCTAAAACCATTCGTTTCGTCAATGCGTGATTTTCTTGGCACGAGACTCATTTTTTAACACATTTCGAGGCTATTAAACCTATTTAATGTGTATAATATGATATTACCATCACTGTTCCTACCTAGATACCGCTCTACCTCAAGAAAAAGCGAGTTTTAATCAGCATGACGTAGTATTTGTAAATTTAAGCTCATATCAGAGTTATTTTAGAGCGAATATAGTAATTGCAAGTAAATATGTCAAGACCAACATGCGTTAGTAA
>DATELO010000176.1:0-16692 GCA_035276505.1 Candidatus Nitrosocosmicus sp. | reverse complement strand
TGGAACATTACTCCATGTCCACCGTCCTCAATCTGAATTAACCATGCTCCAGGAATTCCCTTAACTAAATTCAAAGAGTTTTCCGGAACTGTAACGACATCTTCTGTTCCTACTATGACCAAAGTTGGTACTTTGATGGCACTTAGTTTGTCACATGATTCTGTTTGTGTCCAACTCATAAAAGCTCCCAAGAGTTTTGTTGCATCTGAAGCGTTAATGGATACTCCTTGTCTCGGTATCTTGGTCATATAATCAGGATTTTCCTGCATCCAATCTATTGGAAATAACACGTCGTCCAAAATACCGTATGTCTCTGGGTCAGATGTACTGTTTGTCCTTGCAGGGTCTTGTAGTGCATTAGTAAAGTTCTGTAGTACAGGAGATGGCGGTACAGCGTCTTTACCTCCACACATCGATCCATACAACATCAGTCGATTTACTTTATCTTGGTGCATATAAGCAACCTCTTGAGCTATAAGAGACCCAAGAGAAAAACCCATTACATCCACCTTGGCAGTGACTCCGATAGCCTCAAGCAG
Source organism: Candidatus Nitrosocosmicus sp. (assembly GCA_035276505.1). Lineage (GTDB taxonomy): Archaea > Thermoproteota > Nitrososphaeria > Nitrososphaerales > Nitrososphaeraceae > Nitrosocosmicus. Next base: position 16,153 of record DATELO010000176.1, on the reverse strand, counting down.
TCCTGCTGTATCATTTGCAAACTGCTTTATTGAAAATGGTTTTTCTCCCGAGGAGGTGTTTCCTATTCCTCGACTGTCAAACACGACAATAGTATAGTTCTTTGCCAACTGACTTAGAAGATATGGATCCCAAAAGTTCATTGTATTAGAGCCGCCAGAAATAAGAAGGATTGTATTTGTGCCATTGCCAAATTTCTTATAAGCAATATCAATGTCTCCAACAGACGCTTTCTGAATTGGTATTTTGTAAATATCAAAATGTTTGTTGGCTAGAGCTGGTTGCAATTGAGGGGAAGATAACAATGAGGTCGCGAAGACGATTGCGACTAATACTTTTATCACAATTGATTTATTTTTCATAACTCATTATAAAACAGGAATTTTATAAACAATTCTGCAAAATACAAAATCACCTAAAGATAGTTTTCAAGGGTCACTTACAGTCTAAACTTATCATGAACCTATCCCATTCTGTGTGTTTTGTAAAAATTGAATTAATATAGCTATTAACATTCATCCCCTTTGCTTTAGCATCTTTTTGCAAAAGATTATCCAGTTCTTGAGTGATCCTAATTGTCTTAAGTACTGTCTTTTTGTTGCCAATGGAGGATGATTGCACAAATGTACTACATTGTGCTACAATATAAAGCGTGCAGAAGTTGTATCCAGGTTTGGGAACACAAGAAAAGTTGTATGTATATTTTATCTATATTATTGGGTGGTCATGTCTGTACTGATCTAAAGTATCCTGTATGGCGACAGCAAACTCTTTTGGCATCCAAAAACTAACATCATGATGACCCGGGAATTCCACATTGTTGCATCCAAGGTCAGCAGATAAGGCCTTTGTAGTTTGAACATAATATGCGTCATTACTATCCATTCCTGTAGCCGTTACCATGCTGACTTTGTTGCTTTTAATTGTTTTAACGTTAGGTACATATCCAGCGAATTCTCTTAATTCATGCTTGAAAAAGAAATCCACGTTTCCTGAGAGCCTTTCATTGAGATCTGTAGGATAAGGACTAAATGGCACATTTACAAGAGATTTCATAAATTCAGTCTGGGCTATATCCAATCCTTCGTGTAAACCTTTGTCATACACTTCCTTGACAAAAGAACGCCATCTCAGTTTTTCAGTCTCAGGTAAAATCTCAATCACAGGTGGTTCATGGACTATGATAAAGTCTATGATGTTGGGTCTAATTGCCGCAAGCTCAAGGCCTATAATGGCACCTCCACTTCTTCCTACTACAATTGCCTTTTCATTTCCAATCTTCTCTATGATGGAAGCAGCATCTCGTGCCTGCTGAGCTATTGACATGTCTATACCTCGATTACCTGAGCTTCGTGAATTGCATCGCCTATCAAAAGTTAATACGGTAAATTCATCAGCAAGAATCTCTGCTGTAGAAGAATAAAATCCAGCATCTTCTAAAGCACCATGAATCAACAAGAGGGTTGGACCATTATTACCTCTTTGTTCATAATAAATTTCTGCACCCTCATTTGATACTTTCCCTATAACAGGAACTGACATGGTCAAGGTAGACAGAGAGACAAATATTAATCAATAGATAATTTTAGAATATACTCTTATATTGTTATTGAGTAACACTTATCAGACGAATGATTTGGAAAAGCCAACTATCCTGCTAATAAATAAGGGTACGGCTCTGCGAGCATAATTAGAAACCCTAAATACCGGAAATATGCAGTTTACTTTCTAGACTTTTAAATGAATTATAAATTTACAACTGTTTGTCAAGTTTTCTATATCTATCGATAAAATGAATAAGCAAAAGAAATATGCAAATGCTAAGTGGAGATTTGTTTAGTCAGAATAGCTTTGACTATTACATTATCTTGGCAGGATATTATAAATGGCAGCAGCATGGACGTGTTCTTTTAAAGTGATTATAGGTTTTTATATTTCCTAACAATTCAAAATTAGGATGCATCTGTACCTGAAAACGATATTGGAATTTGTGTTAAATTAGCATTGTTATCATGGATGTATTGTCTATTCTCATAGTAGATGATGAGGAAGAGCTAGCTGCCATGTGCTTTTTTCTAAATTATTTTATACTACTTCTTTGTTGCTGAAGGTTTGTTTATCCTTTCTGGATTTTGTAGCTCTAAGTCATTTTTTATTTTATTAGATTGCCATTTATCAACCCAATTACTTAATTGATATAGTATTGGTTGGAGTTCTTTAGCCCTTATAGTCAAGCTATATTCCACTTTAATGGGAATTTGTGGAAATATTTTTTTTGATATCAATCCCTCGCGTTCAAGTTCTAATAACCTGTCAGATAATACAGTACTACTAATATCTGGTATCAGTCTTTTTATTGCATTAAATCTAACGGTGCCATTAATACTCAAATTCTTTAATATATGTAGGGACCATTTTTTTCCTAATACTGCCCAAATGTCAACTACTTCGCATTTTTCCTCTTCCATTCTTGTAAGTAATGTATTACTACTAAGCATTAAATATATAGTGTGGGTAATAAACGGATTATCATATAGTTTACCGTATTAGCAGATTAAATAGCCTTTACTAACTAAGTAATTAATTACTACTGAAGTTAAATAGTATACTGTGGTATATTACATGTGGAAAAAACAAATCTTAAAAACCAGATAACTAATGAAGCCGTAAATAACAATAATAAAAATGAAAATCATAGTCGAACTATAAATAAAATAGTTGATAGTCAAACAACAACCGAAGGAGGAGGATTTATAGTTCATAGGCCTTTTCCAACTAACTTATTTTCAGATTTTGATCCCTTTTTACTTTTAGATGAAATGGGTCCAATGGATTTGAAACCAGGAGAAGCAAAAGGGGCTCCGGATCATCCTCATAGAGGATTTGAAACAGTAACCTATATGCTCTCTGGAAATTTTGAACACAAGGATTCGCAAGGCCATTCTGGAAAGTTAAATCCAGGTGATGTCCAATGGATGACTGCTGGATCTGGTGTAGTTCATTCTGAGATGCCTGCAAAAAATATCTTAGATGAAGGCGGAATACTGCATGGTTTCCAATTGTGGGTGAATTTACCTAAAAAGGATAAAATGATCAAACCATTTTATCAAGATATATCATCATCCAAAATTCCTATTGTTCAATTACCTAGTGGAAAAGGTCAGATAAAAGTAATTGCAGGAAAGTATGAAGAGACCGAATCAATAATTAATACAAAGATACCAATTTTATATCTTCATATTATCATAGAACCTGGTGCATATGTCAAAGTTCCTGTCAATGCTGAGTATAATGTTTTTGCGTATGTAATAACAGGACATGGGATATTTAACGAAGGGTTGAAAAGTGAAAAGGAAAGCGTAAGTGCGAAGAAAGGTCAAATGGTGATTTTCAATAAAGATGGAGATAGTGTAACTATTAAGGCATCAGAAAATACGACTGAAACACTAAAAGTATTGTTGATTGGCGGAACTCCACTAAATGAACCCATTGCAAGGTATGGTCCTTTCGTAATGAACACCAAGCAAGAAGTCTATCAGGCTATTGAGGATTATAGAAATGGAAGACTAGGAATAATTAGTCACTAGAAACTAACAAATCATTTTTTCATCCTCAAACAGTTAGAGATGATGATGAAGTTGGTTATAGAAGTATAAGTTAGACTATGAGAATTTCGGTTCTAGTAATTACAGCTGCATACCTAAGAAAATAAGTTTCAAATGAAGCTTTTAGATCTTTTAATCTTTGTTTTTTAAATATGCTATATGAATTCAAACCTCCGTTCTATACAAGCAAACAATTTTTATTCTGGTATTATGAATCAGTATTACTATGATTTCTATAAATGGTATCCTTTTCTATTTTTAAGATATCCGTTATCGAAATAGACAAGAAAAACAAGAGTCGATTTTATGATTGCTGATGTGTACTATTCCACTGAGACTATTATCCATGATTTCAGTACAGAATAGAGGGCATATACGACCCAGCAGGTTCGTTATACATTCCAATGGTCATGAGGGTAAGTTGATGGACTAGCCTTAGATTGTTGTTAAGACACCAGCGGAATAGCTCAGTATTTCGAGTTGGAATAAGAATGCCTGGTCCTCCGTAACTATCAGTAGTTGATGTCGATGATTCTGAGGCAATAAGCGCTTTGAGGTCATCATTAGAAAAACCAATGGAATGATTAAAGTATGTTAGACCACTTGTATAACCTGTAATTTTCTCGTCGTGTATTACCACTTTGGCAATACCTTGTTTTATGCTGTCATTTAGTTCACCACTTCTATCGTGACCGTGAATTGCCCTGCATAGTGCATTACAGGATTCCAAGTCTGCCTCAGTTGCCATTCGCACAGATCTTCCAGGAACACTCGCTTCAATGGGTTTTCCTTGGAGAGTTGAGATTGGTTCTTTAACTTCGAAACCTAGGTTGGTATACAGTGCAAGTGACCGGTTATGATAAGCTGCTTGAAGCAAACGAATTGCTGGATAATTTTTGCTCTTTGCTCTTTCCATTACATTAATCATCAACTTTCGACCTACACCTTTATTCTGAGATTTTGGATCGATGGTTACTGGTCCAACTCCTGCTACTAAAGCTGATCGTTCGTCTAAAAAGTTGCTACCTACAGTTTTGCTATTGGTCTTATTCATGTCTTCTTCGGCAACTACTGAATAGAATCCCGGATTAGATAGAAAGAAAGTTGCAACATTTATTCCAACATCGACAGAGGGAAACTCACGAGGAAAACCATGCTTATCTGCGATCTCCGAAAACGCCTCAAAAATTATTCTTCCAATCTCCTTTGAATCGTCTATTACACCCGGTCTTAATCTCAACCCTTGCTCCGTAGAAGTCAATTTGATATATGAAATTAGTCATTCTGATTTTTAATCATTTTTATTTGACCAAAATGAGTTTCTTATAACTTGAAAATAAAATAGTTGACTTTAGGGATTGAATATCAGAACACACACAAAAAATGACCTGCCTCTAACTACTTTTCATAAAATATCCTAATACCTTTGTTATATAAAATGCGAATTTATTTTCTACTTTTTGTGTTACATCATTTTTGAATATTTTAACATTTGAAAAGAAAAATCACATAGAGTAAACCAAAATAAAAAAATTATTGCTACTAATCGCCTATATGATAAAAAGAGTGGTTATTGTTCTTCTGTATCCTCCTGCAATTCCTCACTAATTATCTGTCCTCGTATCTCTCCATTTGGATTCTGTTGAGTGTGTATATTAGCATAGGCATTTCCGTCGTTAAATGCATCTACTAGATCAGAAATTTGCATTCCTTCAAGAGGCCCAGAAAGATCTTCGGCGTTAATTGTTCCACTTTCTGAAACTTCGTCTTGAGGAGAATCAAATTCAAATAAAGTAACTGCTACTGGTCCATTCTGACCTTCGATCCCAAAATGAATGTGTCCTGCTGTTGCCGCTTCTATATCATCGGCAGAAATAGTATAATCAATGCTATCTCCGTCGTCCGATGGACTAAAATCTGCAATTCCTACTGCTGATGTATTTACTGGCGGAACCTCTTGATCACCTGAAAGTACAGTACTGTAATCTACATTACTACTACTATCGTTATTATTGTCTTCATTACCATTATTGCCGTCATTGTTATTGGTGTCGTTACCCTGAGCAAAAGATGGAGATATGGCACCTGGGGATCCTATTCCAAACAATGCCAAGACCAGCACCGCTATCAATGGATATACAAAAAATGGTTTTGTATTTCTTTTATTCATAAGTATGAACTGAAAGAATGTTGTAATATATAACTACATATCAAAGTATAAAGGAAATGTTAAGATCCTTATTTTTGTAACTAAATTTAGTCTTGATATTTTCTTAAATTATCATGTTATTAGAAGATGACTTTCGTTATAATGATTATTCAGATAGTTAGATTAATAAGAAATTAGGCTATCCTAAGTGTATGAGTTAAATGAAAGTTCTTCCCGATTTTCCCACTTGCACTAGTTCATTGAGAATTTCATTTCTCATAGTCCCGTTTTTCTTGCTCGTGTTTATCTTATTTTTTGTATTCTCTAATATCAATTTCAACAATCTGGATATGCAATTGATCGACAAGTCCTTGGAAATTCATCATATAATATTTTCTTTTCATTCTTGGTACGCTTACGGGCAGTCACAATCTGATAGAACTTTTTCCACAGAGGATTTAGAAAACGATATCGAACAGGCATCCGTCTCTGAAATTAGCAATTCAAATAATTCCAATAGTGTAGAATCTCAAATAATTCCTAGTTCCGAAAATCTTCAAGATATTAAATCCGGATTAAATCAATTTCTTGTACTCTACAAGAATCAGCAAGCTAAAGGTTCTGTAGACCTGGTACAATCTATCCACCTGGATGCATATCAAAAAGTAATTGTGCCATTAAATACTCTTAATCCAGATATGAGTTTAGCACTTGAAACAAAATTTACCGAGTTGATTGAAATGGTTAATGCACAAAGGCCATATGTTGAAATGGTAAACAAAGTAAATGAAATTGACAGTCAGTTAGATGCGTATAGATTGATTGTATCAAGTACCAATTCATTGTTTAGTCCTACTGTCGCATTTGCTTCATCTTTTTCAATAATATTCAGAGAAGGATTGGAAGCATCAATAATCTTGGGGGCTATCATTACCTATTTAGAAGCTTCGAGAAATAAGAGGTTTAAGAGATACGTATACCATGGAATAATGATTGCACTATTGGCAACTATTGGTATTTGGTTTCTATTGGACTATGCACTTCGATTTTCTGGTATTGACAAAGATTTGCTGAAAGGAACGGCAGGAATGGCTGCGGTTGCAGTCCTATTTTGGGTAAGCTTTTGGGTGTTAAACCGAATGGAGTCAAGAAAATGGGTTGAATTTATCAAATCAAGAGTAGGGAAGGCTGCAACCACTGGCAGTGTAATGATATTTATCTTGATCTCTTTTTTTACCGTCTTTCGAGAAGGTTTAGAAACCGTTATTTTTTATCATTCCTTGTTCAATTTTACTAGCGATATTGATCTTTACATAATATCCGGGATGATTTTGGGCATAATTGTAGTAATTGCTATCGCAATACTAATTAAGAAAATTATGAAAAAACTGCCATTGCGATTTATTTTTGGTATCACTATGGGGATAGGAGCATTCATGTCCGTAGCTTTTATGGGAAATGCGATCCGATCTTTTCAAGAAGCTGGATATATACAAACTACACCCTTTACAGATGCAATTCCTATACTTGATACCAGTATTGCTTCAATGACTGGCATACACCCTACGTTAGAAAGTTTATTGGGGCAAATTGTCCTAGTTGGGATCTATTTAATAGGTTTGACTTTTATGATCCTAGTCAAATCAAAAGAGAGGAAAAAATTAGATCACTTCAAATTGAAAAGCAATGGATAGATAAACTTAGGAAATAAGAATAACATAATTGAACTGGATATAAATTAGTTCAAAAAACCCTCTTCTAGAAGTTGTTAATATCCAGAATTGGATTTAATTGGGGGTTTTTCAAATACTTATTTTGAGAAACAAAAATGAGTAGTGTATTCCTTACTCAATCATGTTCAATAGGCACATCCATCTCAGATCAGAAATTCGTTCATATGTGAATGAAACATGAAGGAGCCTCTATGTGTATAACTATATTCCAATATTCCTCTATCACCTTGTCCAGGAGTCGATATATCATTAACAAATCTAGTTATTTAAAAATTCAATCTGAATAATATTTGAGTAAGTATGTATTAGTTTGCATTGGTTCAGTAGAATCTACCGTTAATCTACCAAAAATTAGATAAGTTATTGGTATGATAAGGAAGTTCTACCGTATATATGCCATGAAAAAGGTAGATATGTCGCCATAACTATATATTTTCTATTGGATCTCCAAAGCACCGTTAGTATTGCAAAAGTTGGTACAAATTCTCTTCGAGCAACCATTCCCATAGGGATTGTTTCATACCTAGACATACAAGCAGGAGACAAACTGCAATGGAAAATGATTGAAAAATCGGGAAAAAGAGCAGTTATCGTCTTCAAAAAGGATATTAAAGATACTAATCAATTAGAAAATGCATTCAGCTTCGAACACCTTTCAATTTAGTAACGATTAAAAGAATGTGCTATGTAATATAATCTACTAAAATTGAATATTTATATTTTGAATGTATTTAACAGTCAAATCTCAATTTTGGTAATCTTGGTAAGGTTTATATTATGTTTTTTAACCTGCCTTGTAAACATGCTATCGAAAGCTTGTATATTAATTATGGTAACATATTATTCATTCATTTACTTTACCGTGTTCAGTATCTCCTCAGTTGAAGGGCAACAAATCAAGTGGGAACAAGGTGAACCCATGCCAACTAATAGAACCGAGATAGTATCAGAGAAAATTGGGGATAGAATCTACGTTCTGGGTGGAGCAGATTATTTAAAAGACGGAATAATGAACACCGTTGAAATTTTTGATCCTGTCAACAATACATGGATACAATCCACTCCATTACCCATTTCAATAGATCATACCGCGGCTGTTTCATATGATGGCAAATTGTTCCTCGTTGGCGGATTCTTAGAAGATAAAAATCCTACAGATAAATTACTGATTTACGATTCTACTAACAATACATGGAATGAAGGTGCACCACTTTCCTCTCCTAGGGGGGCCCTGGCTGCTGAAGTCATAAATGGTACAATTTATGCTATAGGAGGTGTTAATTCCACTCATCATCCTGTTACTACCAATGAAGCTTATAGCATTGAAAACAATACCTGGTCTATTAAAGAACCAACGATAAAACCTCGACATCACGTTGCTTCTGCAGTAGTTGGTGACAGCATTTACGTGTTGGGGGGACGTCTATTAGGCAATGGCGAGCCTTCTGAAATTAATGAAGCACTGACTAACATGGACGATAATTCAAGATATGATCCTGAGACGGATAAATGGGTTGAATTAGAACCTATGCAGGTTAGGAGAAGTGGATTTAGTGCTTCAGAAATGAACGGCCAAATATACGTTTTCGGAGGTCATATTCCGGCAGGAGCAACCACCAAAGTCGAACGCTACGATCCTTTAACAAATAATTGGACTTCTTTACCTGATATGAAATATGAACGATCTGGTGCTACATCTATTAATCATGAAGATAAAATATACGTTTTCGGAGGTCAACATGAGGGATTACATGCATTGAACGTCAATGAAATACTAAGCATAGATTCTAACGTTAACGAAACCATACAGTCCTGACATTGGTGATTCACAGCGTGAATAATTTAACAGCGGAAACAGGCTCAACTCAAAGGTTCCATTAGAAGTAGTACTTTATCCCGTATTACAATTTTTACAATAACCATATTGAAAAAATCTTATTTCAAATGAAGTGATGTTTCTCTTTGTGGTATAATACTTATCAGGTTAGTGGGATACTTATTACCTTAGGAGCTACTTGGAATAATTTTTCATAAATACAATCATACCTAAAATTGCGCAAATAGACAAAGATACGCTATAGAGTACTGCCGTGTGAATATTATAATTATCCCAGATAAAACCAAATGTAATGTTGCTTGCAAAAAAACAAACGCCAATCACAAGACTGTAAAATCCATAGGCCGTTCCTCTTAGTTCCGTTGATACATACCTTGGAATTATTGCTCTTTGAACGGTCTCAGAAATTCCGACATAAAGACCAAAGATCGCTGATAAAAAGTAAGCATAAAAAACATTGTTAAAAGAAATCACCATCAGAATTGAGGATGTAGCAAAAATAATGTAACTTATTAGAAGAACTTTTTCTTTTCCTATCTTGTCTGCTAAGATACCTGCGGGAATTCCTATAATTGTGTGAGCTATATTGATTGTTGCATATACTATTGGAATATAACTCTGGTCCACACCCAATTCTGAGGCTCTTAAAAGAATAAATGAGAAATTAAATGCTCCAAGACTAAATACTCCTGTAATAATTGTTAGTATGACAAACGGTTTGTTAACTTTTAACAAATTTCGTATGTTTCCAAAAATGGTTGTAGATGAAGCAAGTTTTTTTATTGCTACTTCCTTTACAAAGAAAATCAGAATTATGACTGCAATAGCTCCAGGTATAAGAGATATGAGAAAAACAGCCTGTATATCCATAGTCTGTAATATTGCAAACGCAACTAAAGGTCCGGCTATAGCACCCATCTGGTCCATAGTCCTGTGAATTCCAAAGGCTCTCCCAGATATTGACTCAGACACCGAATCTGCAATCAGAGCATCACGAGGTGCAGTTCTTACTCCTTTACCTATTCTGTCAACGGCACGAACAATAAGAGCATCTAGCCAGCTACTAGCAAAAGCAAAAAATGGCTTGCTTATCGTAGACAACCCATATCCAATTAATACAAAAATTTTTCTTTTTCTAACCTTATCAGACAAAGAACCTGATATCATTCTAAATGCATAACTTGTGAGTTCAGAAGATCCTTCTATTGCCCCTAAAATAGCTCTGGATGCTCCCAAATTATTGACAATGAATGTTGGTAATACACCTAAAATCATCTCAGTAGAAAAATCGGTAAAGAAACTCACCAAACCTAAATACAAAACATTGCGAATTCCTTTAGGCTTGGCTTCCATAAGTTACTCCTAGCTCCTCCCTTTTCTCTTATGTAATTTACTATTTACTTTTCTTTAGTCATAAATTTCGATGTAGCTTTCTCGGTTTACTCATTTCTTTGATCTCCCGACTTATGCATCAATTCATGAATGAGAAAAATTGTTAAATAGATATATTATCAATAACAGTAATCCTGTCTTCTACAATCTAGGTTTATGAAATGTAGAATGTACTTCTCCAAAAGTATTATATTTCTATGATCATGGATAAACAAATTCAATGGCAATAGAATCGCTATAATCTTTTACTTGTAATCTTTCTAGTAATGTTTCGAGGTTTTTATCGTAGCCTATTACCTTTTCATCTTTTATTGCGATATGCTTACCGGGATAGTATTTTCTAAAAAATTCGTAATTTGAGTAAAACCATTCAAAATTTTCTCTTATCTTTTCTATTCTAAACGTGTCGACATTTTTTACAAATTCAAGGTTCATTTCATGTCTAAACCCATACTATCCAATAATCAGATAAAAATATTCGCATTCTATTCCCTTGATCTAGCGACTAACCGTTATGTTTTGATCAAATATCTGCAGCTAGTAGTTAATTACCGTTCACTATATTACCATCTATAATTTTACTAACCATATCTATTTCCAATATTTCATTAAATTATGAGAACAAGAATCAAATTCTTTTTAAATTTTCAAATTTATCTTATTAAACATAGCTAGATTTGAATTTATTGTATACTTTATAAGGGTTGTAATATTTACTAATGTTAATGTCCTTGTCAACTTGTGAGCATATAAGCAGAGAATTGGCAAGCAAAATCATCAACCTGGATACCGAACTGATGGCCAAAATGTACGGAAAGAATTTGCAACCTCGGGCAATATACCAAATATTTAGTCAGAGACTGTCATTGTACGAGAAAGCTTGTGCAATGCCTCTAACGGAAATAGATCGATTATTATTGGATTCTAAGAAAGCAAACGTGGCTATGGAACTAAGGATGTTTAGACTCGAACATATTATTGAGGAGGAGGTAAGTCAAATAATCTCTCGATTAGAAATTAGAATCTCAATTTTCTAAAATAATGGGTTGATAAATGTGCTAAGTATTTTTAGTATCCAGCTACTCTAAAAGATATTAACCTATTCATCATCAAGTCCTTTAGTTTGTTTGTAATAGTATCATATCATTTCGCTTCTGTCAGTATGTGGTATCTAAAGACATAACAAATAAAGAAATTGGTAGGACAACACCTACATTGTTATAATAGAATTCCGCAACAGATGTTTTATTCGGTTGAGCCTGTTTTGTCAACTAACTAGATGTTATTGACTAGTGGCAACGCCATATCTACGCTTGTACCAGTTTTAACCAATTCTATTCCTACTGGTGCTATAACCAGTATTCCGAAAAGAAATCGTAGTAAGAGTACTATAACGATAATCGCGATTATGATCAATATGACTGTCCAAAGTGTTCCTAACATATCTTAATCTTATATATAATGATTTAAATACATGTACTAAAAGTCATAATATTCTCTAAAATATAAATAAATCGATAGAATCTATTATTTTATCAAAATATTTGTAAAATTTATATAACAATATTGTATTTCTTATGGATTAGTTAGCTAAAAGAATTATCCATAAACTAATCCTTGCATATTATCGTTCTATTATGAAGATTAAATTATTAAATTGAAAACCCAGATGAAACTGGTGACCACTACATTTTAGTATTCTCATAGTAGGTCTTATGGGTCTAGTAGTTTTGATACTGTTTCTTAGAAATTTTATAATGTTTGTTTATCTGAGAGAATTCGCTTACCTTTCTCTGATATTGCGAATGTTATTCGTGAAATTGATTTAGGTTGGTTTCAATGAGCCGCGAATGAATTGTCTTCTTGTGTCAATTTGTTCACACACCCTTAGATCATATGAAATAATGTATTCTTTGGTGAATGTATTTTTCATCCTCACTAGCACAAGCCAACCCGCAAATGTCACAAAACCAAATGTCTAGTTGTTCTATGTCGCCGTCTTTTAGGACGACTAAAGTGTTATCATATTCAAGATCTTCTGCCACAACATAGTCGTTTATAGAATTGTTTTGCAAGATGCGTCTGAGAAGACCCTTGAAACTAGACAAATATCCGTTGAATTCTAGCATGTATATACCACTTGACTTTTCTTCATATTTTTCGGGTACATCTTCAATATTGATTGCATATTGATTTAGCTCTTCTGAGTTTATGATCAGCGACCTTAGATTTTCAGGAAGAAAATGTAAATCGACTTTAATGATCAAAGATGTTACTTGCTTATGATTATTTATTAACTCTTAATTTTCTTTTGGTTTTTTTTATTACCTATGTCTAATATTCTAATATTTGTATGAGGTATTACTTTATTGCTTAGTTGCGACCGTTATGAGATAACCCAATCTTAATTCATTATTGCAGATATAATGCTCCAAAGTCTTAACATAGTCTTTTTTAAAGGATTCAATTTTATCTTTTTCATTTTGTTTTTTCAATGCTTCTATTACCTGAATCATAAAACCTGCTTTGGTAGTGGTATCATGCCAGTAATGGTGAGGGCTTAAAATTGGAATATTAATAGTATCTCTTTCAAAAAATATCTCTTTAATACCTGGCAAAAGTTGTCTTACCTTGTAAGTAATACCCCAATTATAGGGCGAAAATGCCTCAGAGGGTGGAAACGGGTTGTATTTGGAAACAACATCTGAAAGTTTTCCGACTGCCAATTCTGGAGGCCAACTTGTAAAACCTAAACGTCCACCTTTCTTTAACACTCGCACCATTTCTTTACCAGCTAATTCTTGATTAGGTGCAAAAATGTGACCAAACGTCGATAAAATTACATCAAAAGATTCATCTTCAAATGGCAAGTCTTCTACATCTCCCTCTTTCCAGTCAATTCCGCTAATACTTGAAATTTTTTCTTCTTCTTTTGCTAGTGCTAAAAGTTTTGGAGTAATATCAATCCCAGTTACTTTTGCCCCAATCGCCCGAGCAGTAATAGCAGTATTACCATATCCACATGCTAGATCTAAAACTGAATCATCTGTTTGCAATTTTACATATTTTGTCAAACGAGCAGATACGGGTGGAAAATATTGACCTCGGCTTCTATAGTCTCCTGAACCCCAAATCTCTTTGACTTTATCTTTGGTGCTATGCATTTATAAAATATACACTATATGAAGTGAGATAAATACAAATGCCATGAGATGGTTTTTTTTGATTCCACAAGTAAAATCTTTACAGTTTAGAAATTACTACAATTACTACTTGAGATTGATTCCCCGGTTCGTCAAAAATTTTGTAATTTTCGCCTCTAAACTATTTCATTGGCATGACAGAAGCTGAACCTCTAAAACAAATATTGCTGCTGCTGCTGCTGTTATCTACTAAAACAAACATTAATTCACATACCATAGATAAAAAAAATAACAATATTATAATGACAAGTATTTCTGTATTGATGAGATAACTAATTGCCTGTCATTCAAATTACAATAAGTCAGGGAAGAACAGTCGAACAAAAAAGGGAGTTGATAAAGGTATTGACAAGAGAAACAGCAAGAATTATGAAAACACAAGAAGATAAAGTAAGAGTATTAATCTACGAGGTATCCAAAGAGAACTGGGGAAATGGCGGCATTATAGGTGTTGATATGATATAGTAGCATAAAATCAAAATGACTTGGCACCATCAGATCATGACAAAAGCGAATACCAATATATGATAGGCCATTAAATACTTTATTGGGTTACGCTTTCTGTATTACCGTAAATCTCATTAAATGCCAATTCGTTTATTGGTTTACGATTTTTTCTCTTTCCTGTAATGGACTTTCTAGGATAGCCAAAACCCACAACAGCCGAAATGCTCAGATTCAATGGGATTTTGAAATCGTTTCTCATTTTGTCATCTTTTATACCAGTATATATTCCGGAACCAACTCCGTTATCCCATGCAGAAAGTTGCATATTTTGTATGACTCTTCCTGCATCAAGTAAATGGAATCCGTAATTTGGATCTGTTAATAATATGATAGCAAAATTTGCTCCTACTATCCATTGGCCACTTGTACTGTCTTCAGATAATTTTTTTATATTATTTTTCTCTTTTATTACTATAAATCGCCAATGTTGAGTATTTAGACCACTACCACTATATCTAGCAGACTTCAGAATTGTAGAAATTACATTTGGGGGTACGCTATCATTACTAAATTCTCTTATATCGAGTTTTGTGGCAATACAATCGACAGTATTCATATACTATACTGAATTATACTACAAATAATAAATATATATTTAAAATTTTGACTCTTCAAATATATTAAAGCAAGTGTTTTATTTTCAAAGACCTTCACTTAGAAAGATAAACGAAGAAACTACTGTCTCTCGGATTGGTATTCAGCTTTATATGTATTATTATCAACATACTTTATGATTAAACAAGAAATATTTCGATGGAGCAATACCATTATGGAGGAAATTACAAACTTTCTAGAGAGAGAAAATAGAAAGATAGTTAATATTCAAGTAGTGAAAGATTTTGACACCGAAGTGACTGGTGTAAATTATATAGTTTTCTATGAGGAGGGTCCGAATATAACTTTTTAATTTCATAGATAATTAAGTTGAAAGATAAATTTGAAAGAGGAGATCTGAATTTCATTGTTGGTCTGCTTAAATTTTTGTTACTCTTTTCTCTCTTTAGAAAAATTAATGGATGTTCTATTGATATCTCATAAGATATCCAAATAAGATTGACTGATAATATATTTAAAATAAGAACAATCTAGATTTAAATTTTTGGTAGACTTGACTCAATAAATTAAATAAAGATATGTAGATCTTGTTTTATTGATTAGAACATGTCAATAAATAGATAATAGATTTAACTAGCAATTGCTAATTAACAAACGTATTTTCATTTTTGATAGGGACCTCTAAAAAGACTTCCTCAGGGACTTTTGAAGGAGTATTGGTACCCAATACGCAGATAAAATCAAAATCAATTGAAGTTTCAACACAAGCATTGAATTTTTCATTTACGTCAATAGCACCTGGTTCAAATTTGAATGTTAATTGCTTTTCTTGTCCTACAGATTGCGCTGCATCTAGGTTGATTTCTGCTATCGCGCATTCTCCTTCCGTTGTAATAATGAAAATATTAAGAGGACCAATATTGGCAATATTTTGATTAGATAAATTGACATGAATCTTTAGACCACCAGATGGACTACTATTATCATCATCATTGTCACTGTTTGAATTTGAAATGCCGTTAATTACTGTATTTGGAAAACTAAAGCATTGTGTTTGAAGAGGAGATTGAGTCGTAGAAGCAATCGAATACTGTACAGAAGAAGATACCACCAGTAAAAGTGTAAAAAAAACAAATGACCAGAACATGAGTATATTTTTTATTTTTGTTTAAAA
>DATELO010000175.1:0-12029 GCA_035276505.1 Candidatus Nitrosocosmicus sp. | reverse complement strand
ATACCATATAATAATAGTAACTATTAATCTCTCCTGTCATTTCATATTTTTCATACTGGTCGGTTAATCCAATTTGTTTATTAAGTACAAGATACCTGAAGCAAATTGTCAAATATCAATTTAAAATTTGTGTATCCAGTTAATAGACATCTAGATAATAAGTTTGAGATTCCTGCTATTTGATTATCCAAATCAATTAGTGCATTCTTAGTCTCTGGCATTAAATCCTGATGGTAGAAAAGTTCTATAGCATCTAGTACCATAGTGAATTCTTTGACCTGATTATGCATATTAGTGCTTAATATTTTGTGGGTTTAGTATGCTATTTAGTAACATTCTGGGCGCGTGGGAATTGAGTTCCCTATTGTAGTAGGTTCTAACACGAGGTACTATGAATAACACTTAATGATGAATAAAAATCAAACTAACCTATTCCTAATTCTATTTATTATCAGTGAAATTTTATTCATTACATTTACTAGATAAATTTCCAAACGCAATTGGAACCGTAAAGGTCAGGAATCAAAATCTTTGTGTTATGCTGTATCTGAGTTCTTTGGCAAATATATTCAAGAATATAATAATACCTAAATTTGAAAATAAATGAACTCTTTCGTTGACCTTAAAAAAATTATTAAAATTTTGAGAAAGAAGATGTGGTGAAGTTTATGACGTATTCATTAGCTGTCCTCTTATTTCTCCATTTGGATTTTGTTCGGTATGAACATTGATATAAGTGCTACCATTCTTCATTGCTGCTATTATGTCTTGCATCGTTTTTCCTTCCATTGGACCCTCAAGGTTACTTGCTGTGAAATTGCTGTCTTGTAGAACCTCATTCTGAGGTGAATCAAAACTAAACAGAGTTACGACAATTGGACCGTTCTCTCCTTCAGCTCCACTATGTATATGTCCCTGTGTTACACCCTGAATTCCAGTGACATTTACATAGTAGTGCATAGTTTGATTTTGTGGTAAATCCTGAGTCAATATTGCTTCACCTACCGCCTGGGTGTCGACAGGTGGAACCTCTTGTTGTCCAGTCATGTTAGTTACAAAATAGACGTTTGCAAATACCGGAGATGGAGCAAGACTTGTTGATACCACTGTTATACCGGCTATTGCTACTGTCATAGCCAATACGAATAATTTAGTTATTTGATTGCTATTTTTCATTATCAAACAATGACAATGGTAGTATATAACATATTTGTTAATAGATGTCCTCTTAATCAAAAAAAAACTCAAAAAAAGTGGTAAAATATATGATAGTTTCTAATTATCCATAACAAATAGAATATTTTTATACTAGTCAAATTCAACAATAGCTATGGAAATTACAACAAAATTGATTGCGATAGCAATTGCCATAACATCATTGGCCTTTGCTCCATCAATACTATATTCTCAACCTGTAGAGGCTGCTTCACACTGGTGTGAACAACAATACAAGAGCCCAGATTTGATACAAATGTGTCAACAAGGCTGGTATGATCATGATCATTGTAAAAAATATTCTCCTATGGCTGATACAAAGCAAGAAGTATCTGCATACAAGAAAGGTTGGAATCACGGTTCCTGCAAGTAAATAAAAGATCAGATTCCATGTTTTTTCTATTTTTTGGGAGGACCTTATTTTACTAACCATAGGTATTTTATCGAGCCAATAAAGAATTTCTCATAAAATTTATTAACTTTATCTATATCATGGTTACATTCTTATAGAGAAAAAATGACAATTCTTAATTTTAATAGGGTTGTTCCGGGTGGGAGTAGATTTCTAAAGCAAGTATATCAAGAAAAAGCCATTCATAAAATAAGAACTCCTAAGAGTCACCTACAGGATCTTAAAAAAAAGATAAAAAATATTTTTTAAAGGTCAGGGTAGTAAAGAAGGAATGGTATAGCGATTTTTAGCATTTCTATTGGCGGAACGTCTGTAAAAAAACAACTACACAGTATTACCAAGCCTATTTGCTTAGATGGATTAAATCCGACAAACGAGCTATAACCATCAATACCCCCATTATGCCAGACTACCTGAGTGCCTAAATTAGTTGTACTAAACCAAGATAATCCTATAAATGCATAAGGAGTTGATTCATTTCCTGATGGATCTGGAAATGGAACTTGTAGTTCTTCGAATGGATATCTAATGGAGTGAGTTTCTTCCATAGCAGCGTTAATCTTTGTATCAATCAATCCCAAGTTTGCAGACACATACTTTAGAAGATCATTAGCAGTAGAGTACATTGCACCTGCAGCTTGCAATTCCAATGGCAAGAATATCAATTCACTTTCGTTTCCAGCCATGTGACCCACTGCAAATCTTGATTTCATGTCTTCAGGAATCGAAATACCAGTTGTGTTCATTGCAATTCCAGTATTATTCATTCCCAAAACACTCCATATTCGATCTTTGAGAAGCTGTTCCAGGGAAACTCCTGTCTTTAGTGATAGGGCATGTCCAACCATACCCATTCCAATATTAGAGTAATTGGCATATGTTTTTGGTTCAGTTTGCAGTGTGGAATTTGAAAGAAGATCATAGACTTGTTGAGTTGTATAATATTTATTCCATACCCAACCTGGAGGCCAATATGGTAATCCAGAAGTGTGTGTTGCTAAATCTTCTAGCGTGATCTTATATCCATCATATGAAGGAACAGTCGTATTGGAGGGAAGGTACATCTCCAATGGATCACTCAGCTCCACTACTCCCTGATGGACCAAATCAGCCAAAACGGTAGCAACAAACGTTTTTGTGACAGAGCCTATATCAAATGCTGTATCTCCATCAACTTGGACGGGATTATCTTTAGAAATATTACCATATCCAGATACTTGAGTGCCATTTGGAGAGACAACTCCTATTACAATTGACACAGGTAAAGAGGAATTAGAAGTGATATTACTAGCAATGGTTTCATTGCTAAACAAGTGTTCCAAAACTCTTGGTTTATATTTATCCAAAATGGCCTTTGAAAGATCATTTGATTCTGCAGGTTGATTGTAAGATGATAACTGTAAGTTATTCTCTTCCTGACTTTGGGCTGACACATTATTGTTCAAAGATTGAGAAAGACTACTTGCTGAAAAAATGACTGCTACTAAAGACAAAATTGTCAAGCTTTTAACCAAGGAATGGTAATTTTTCAACATCATGGTTATTGTTAGCTAATATATAAATAAGTTTTTAGAACAGTTTCCTCTCCATTAAGAATAATTTTGGTTTTGTTACATAGATCATCAACAATTATATTTTTGATCAAGAGATTTAATGGCATTTATATAATGTTAGAGATTAACAACTATATCAAACACTTTGATTCGAATTTTTTATTGGATCATTTTTTAAGATTATGCAAACACCAAAAAAATGCTAGGGTGCTCCGCCGTGGGGATACGGTTCAAGAATGAATAGAATCCTAGCATCAATTATTATGGGAATTAATATAATATTTCAACCACAATACCAAGATAGCATATGTAGAACTCAATTAATGGTACTTTCTTATTCCTGTTGATTGAGGAGTACTTCTAAATTCTTTACTTTTGGCATATCTGTTTGTGAGGCAGTTATCTAACCGTAGTATACCATTGTGACAATTTTTCAAAAGTCATGACTGGATTTATTTATCAATATTAACCACTTCTTTACAATTCTCATATACTAGGGGAACGTGAAGATTCATGGGCCTATATATGGGCTTGTGTTTATTAAAATATTTGCTTTATGTATGTCAGAGTCGTTACTTGGGATAGGTCTTCTTCTATTACATCTATATATATTTCAGCAATGTAGTTATTCTCATTACTCCTACCATCATTTTAGTCTAGTTTATTACTAGAATCATTTCTTTTTCTATCGATAGACTAGAACAATGTCATTTACTAAAAAGCAAGAGAATTAAAAGAAGAAAGCCTTGTGTCTATGTTATCGGTTCGTGCAATAACATAGCCAGATCCTTGCATAACTGTATTAATAAAATCATCGTCATTATCTACTTTATCATATTCTTTTAACTTGGACAAGTCATCAATAGTCCAATATGGTACTTCTTTACCTTGACCTTTGTCTATGAATGTTTTCACCGTTCTCAAATTATGGGCATCTAAATAGGTTACTACCTTCAGGGTCACATTATCAGTTTCTGTAAGATCATTCATAAAAACCGGATTACCATTCTTATCCTGATTATGAAATTTAAAACTGCCTCCTGCCAGTTGCTTTATCATCTCATAGTCATATTTTACATAATGACCATCCTCACGAAATTCAAATAGATTGGGATTACTATCAGCAGAAACATCAAACAATACTCCAAATCCATTTCTTTGATCATCTTCATTGCTGGTATGACGCCCAGTATTGAATTGAATTGTTATGTAGGTTTCATTATCAAAGTCATCAATAGGCTCTTTAAAGTAACCTCCAATGTTTCCTTGCCATTTTATGATCTGGTTTTTAGCTGCAGACATATTGGGCTCGCCTTCCAAATTCTCTCTCACTAGTTCAATACGTGGAGATTTTAAATCCTCTAAACCTCCTTGAGTATGCTCAGCAAAATCTAATGATACTCTTATTTTATTGGTCGGATTCAGTGGATCTAGTGATTCGAAAGTATATTGATTATTGAATTTCGTATCCGCAATCAATAAACCATCATTGCTAAAGTTGTCTCTTTCTAATTTTTTATCCTCATCCCCATCCCCGTCATCAATATGACAAGATTTTTTAGATTGGTTGGTAAAGTATTCCAGACAGATAGAAGGATCAGATGCAGTATAAACTTTACAAAATTCATTACTACTATTAGTTTTGAAATTGTTGATGATAGCATCACCAAAATCATTTCGATCATCTAAGGAAGGAGAAAAACAATTGGAAATATTAGTAGTATTAATCACCAATAAAGGATTTTTGGTTGAACTGTTGCTGTTATTGCTGACAGGGTTGTGCGTTAGCTTGTCAAATGCTAAGTTAGAAGCATCAACATGTCCAATCTCTTTTTTCATAGAGTAATCAAAATGTAAGACCATACTAAATATAAGAAGCAAAATCATAATTTCTGAAATCCGCAGCGACTTAGATTTCATACACTATCTTATGTATATAGCTATATATTTGTATAAAAATAACTTTAACCGTTCTAATACAGTTTTAACTAGTTTTAACATAATTGACTAATCGAATTTAAGCAATCAAAAAGATTAACCAGATTTGAAGAATGCTATAGAGTTATGGAAATTATAATACCCTCAATTTATAGCAGGTTCCTATCGTAGAGTGGGTTGAATTCTGTTACCATGCATTATATCATTTAGTTTGGGCGGGTGGGGACACGGTTCAAGAATGAATAGAATCCATGATAGATAATTGTATATATCAAAAAAAAGACTATAAAAAATGCAAAAAATTTTAATTTCTTACTTTTAGGGTATTACCGTTATCTTTTTACCGCATAGTGGAGCAAAACTGTTCCAGAGTCAAAGGTTATTGATTCAATAAGAACCAGTTTACGAATCTCTTTCAAGTCCTTAAAAATGGTCTTTCCATTACCGATTACAACAGGATTGACAAATAAATAATATTCATCAATCAAGTTTTCTTTAATCAAAGAAGAATCAAATGAGGCACCCCCATAAACTATGATATCCCCTCCGCCACCTTCTTTGCTTTTTAATTTTGTAATTTCATCGATCAGATCACCTGTCGCTATTTCAGTATTGGGCCACTCTGATTTATTGAGTGTCTTTGTAAAAACAATTTTTGGCGTTTCCATCATCTTTTTAGCGAATGAATATTCTTTATCTTCAGGTCTTTTCAAAACATCGGACCAATAGGAAATAAATTCATCAGTCATTTTTCTTCCCAAGAGAATAGTATCAACGGGCTTGTGTAATCTATCTTCATATTCTCGAAGTTTTTCATTCCAAGTAAAGTTTATCCAGTCCATTTCATTATTCGTTCCTGCAATGCAACCATCAATGGACATTTCTACATGTAGTTTTAATTTTCTCGTAGTTTTATTGTTATCACTCATATATGCTCCCTCCCCCATTCAGTTCGAAGATCCTGTTTACTTTTTCTGATAGATATGCATGACCTAACAAAAGATTCCTGTAAATAAGGAGTAGTCATGTGTAATAAGACATCAACGGTCCTAATAAGTATGGACGGGATCAAAAGTATATTGCTTTTTTTGGTAAAAACCTTCTTCATAATACTGATCTCGGATTTGAATTGAGACTGTATATCTACGAGTTTTAAAATAAAGTGACATGTCAGATCAAGTGTTCTTTAAACCTATATGGTAAATGGGTTATAGCATGAATTGATTAATTGATCATTATAGATCTTATAATAACCCGAATTAAGATTGAACATTTGATGGACCGGTCAATCAATAAACGCATATTTATTTAGATGAAACCACATAACCTTAACACTATACAAAATTATCTAAAAAATTAAATTAATATTCTTATTGTATAATAGATAAATCTTCTTTGAATTAATTCAATGGTTAATGAATAATATTACGTGTTAAAATCAAAAATCCGGAATTAAATTTCTATCATTACTACATATAGTATCATTTAGTTTAGGCGCGTGGGGAAAGTCCTTGTAGTAATGGAGTTCTACCGCTACTAAGATAATCTCTCATGATCGAAAAGTCAGTTCTTTATAGATTTCTTTTGCTTCCAAGTTAGTCGAAGAATAATACAATATCCTAAAACCTCTAAAAATCATGAAATACCAAAAATAAATAATAAATAATAATATTTAATGCGGTTATTAGGGATCCGATTTTGAAGAATTCTATAAAGGTGAATACCTTCATTCCTCTAGATTCGGCATTTTGCATTATGATGATGTTACTTGCAGCTCCAAAGATGGTCAGATTACCAGCAATAGTACTTGCTGCAGCTAACATTAGCCATGCAGATACATCATCTTTATCAAAGCCATTATCAATCATAAAAAGATTGTAAATTGCGACAAAAGGTACATTGCTTAGTATTTGACTCATTGTTATGCTTACTACAGAAATAATTGCGTTATTATAAAGAATGTTATCAGTTTCATAATAAGTATTATCCAGGCTAAATGGAGGAATATAGTCTAACATATTAGGAATTAATCCCGATGTCCATAAAGCAGACGTGAAAATAAACATACCAATAAAAAAGATCAAAACAGAGTATTTTACATCTCTTACTATAGAAATTCTTTCTTTACATAATATGTATAATACAGCTGCACCTATAAGTGAAATTATGCTGATGTCGATATAAAGTCCAAATAAAAGATTTGTTACCTCTGATAATATAATAGCTCCTATAGTGGATAAGAAAACTATTACAGAAATTTTAGGAAACCTATTGGTAAATAAAAATTGGGTTGGTCTTAAGTTATTTGAAATTTCATAGTAGTTAACTCGATTTCCCTCATTGATATGCTTATCACCATTTTTTGTATATTGATCTTTTGTACCTATATCTTTCTTATAGTAAAGATGTAAAACTAGTCCACTTAGGAACAGGTTTATGATTGTAGGTGGTCCTAATATGGAAAGAAATGTCAGAAAAGGTAAAGCCATACCACTCTGGCTAGCAATAAGTAAGTTTTGGGGGCTTCCAATGGGCGTCATTGTACTCCCAACATTTATCCCAATAGCGATAGATATCAATACTATGGATGGCTTAACTCCTAACTGGTTGGAAAGAGATATTGCAAATGGAATTAGAATAATTGCTGCTGTATCGTTTACCACGAAGGCTGCTAAAAATCCAGACATGCATACGATTACTAAAATGATATATTCCACATTTTTGATTCTAGATAAGATGGTTCCAACTATATGATTTATTACACCGGATCTTTCGAGAGCAGAAGTAATACTGAACATTCCAAAAAGAAATGCAATAACTTGAAAATTGATTGATTTTAAAGCAGATTCTATAGGAATTATTCCAAATCCTAAAACAAGAATAGCCCCGATTGACATTATTACCCAAAATGGAAGATTATTTAGTCTAGTCCTAACGATAATTAGGAAGTATACCAATAAAAAAATTCCTAGTGCAATAATTTCATTCAAATCTGATGAACTTCCAAGTTTTATCTAATTAATAAGAAATCACTATCAATTATTTATTTAATATTTCATTAGTCTATTAATGCCATTTCAAAGCAGGGTTAGATTTTCTCTCTTTCTACCCTTGTCTCTATCATTTTGAGACGATAAGGATAGAAGAAAGCTATGGTGATAATACTATCCCGCGAGGATCCATTTCAAATTTGAAAATATTCTAGAATTAGTTTGATATTAGCGCTTGGAAAAAAGGAGTCATCATAGGCTTTAGAAACAACATCAACTTATAGGTTCAATAGAATACTGGTAATAGCAACATGGACACTTCGGTGATGGTTTGAAATCGCAATATCAATAAAATCTTTGATTTCACTACCATTGTGTAGTATCATTTAGCTTAAGGTCTGAGATTAGTAACAAATTTGATTATATTAATGGGTTCATACCTGACGCAGCATAAATAATGTCCTTAAAAGAATCATATAGTCACCAATTATTTCAAACCTATCGGGTCTTTTTGGTCTATTGGAACATCAAAATAATGGCCAGTACTACAAAAATTCCTCAATCTCCTCATTACTACCTTCATATTTAGTAATGTTCAAATTCATAACTTTTCTTCTTCTTCTTCTTCTGCGCCATAAAAAACGTTAGATTTTATTATCAATCCTCTATCCAGTTCAAACTTCTCAATAACAGTAGTTTTATGATTGCCATCCAAGGTAGCGTAGTATTCGAGAAAAATTTTGTTGTCATGCGTTATTATCTCCTTGGGCGTAAACTTCAGATACGGGAAGTTATCTTTCAATGCTTTTGACCAATACTCTTCTAATTCTTTTTTATTATTTATTTTTGATACATTACGATCAGGAAATACAACTTTGATTTTAGGACTAGTAAACTCTATAGTATCAGAGTATAAGGATAGTACTTCTTGGATATCATGATTATTCCATGCTTCAATCCATTCTTTTACATGTTGATTTGCAAATGTTTCAGAAATAGCCATTATATCCTAAATATATAATTTGATCCAATTATTCTTTATTCTTCATAAAAAAATTG
Organism: Candidatus Nitrosocosmicus sp.; assembly: GCA_035276505.1. Lineage (GTDB taxonomy): Archaea > Thermoproteota > Nitrososphaeria > Nitrososphaerales > Nitrososphaeraceae > Nitrosocosmicus. Next base: position 2,862 of record DATELO010000175.1, on the reverse strand, counting down.
AGTCTTGACTTATAAGTCGTAACATATCCATCTGTTTGAATACAATTATAGATGGATAATTGATTAAGTGAGAGGATACTGTATATTGATATTCTGAACAATTCTTCATGGCTTTTATGATTAAATATCAACCATCGTATTGACTTCCAATACATTTCATGATACTTCCTTTAATCCGAAGATCTGGTATCGAAATTATCTAAAGTATAACCCATATGCATATATCTCATCGATTCATGTCTTAACAAGTCTGGAATGCTATGCTGAATATTAAAGAAGTAACTCTCTCAGGAAATCATATTATCTTACGTCCTCCTCGTTCAGATGATGAGGCCGGTCTGAGGAATGCTGCCAGAGACGGAGAGGTTTGGAAAAATCCTTATGCTTTCTTTCCAAATATCGAAGAGATGTCTCATTATTTGCAAGAGTTGGTAAACCATGATCAAACAAATTTACCCTTTATAATTATGCTCAAGGCATCGGAACAAATAGTTGGAACGACACGGTTTCTTAATATTGATAGTCATAATGGTAGACTTGAGATCGGTCATACTTGGATAGCCAAATCGTTTAGAAGAACATTTGTAAATACGGAAGCGAAATTTCTAATGCTCCAATACGCATTTGAGGATTTAAACTGCATTGCAGTAGAAATTAGAACTGATGTTCTCAATGTAACATCGAGAAAGGCTATTGAGAGACTTGGTGCAAAAATGGATGGAATACTCCGAAGTCACAAAATCATGAGAGAAGGAAGAATAAGGGATACTGTTAGTTATAGCATCATAAAAGATGAATGGCCTGATGTGAAGGAGATTTTATTACAAAAAATGAGAACCTAAGTATCGCAAATTAGATTCAAAAGACGCATAAAAACTTAAGGATATTTGTGAAATTCTTCAACCCATTAGATAGTAACATTGAGTTGGGGCGCATGGAGATACGGAACATGGGTGAATAGAATCTCAGTAAGTGATGATTTGTCAGATTTGAACATACTTTCGTATTTAACATTTGATGACCAGTTATCATCATATGACCGAAAATGTAAAAAATGAAATAAACACCGAAAATTATGACAAAGATAATAAGAATAATAACAGTGAATCCAATATTCTAGAAGAGGGAGATATTTATTTTTTTTATAGACCCAAAAAAAATTCATCAGAAGTAAAAGACATTGACGACATTAGGAGATTTTTTATGGTTACATCATCTGAAAAACGATTTGGCAAAAAAAATAATGATGGAAAAAGACAAGCACAATTGTTTAGACTATTTGTAATAGGTAAGAAATCACTTCCTGAAATAAGAAAGAGTGAAGCAAGAGCATCTGAAAGATACTGGGCTCGTGTTGGAGGGATATTTGATAACTTGGACGACCTCACAAATGATTTATTTTCAGATGAGTTTAGAAAGGGAGATGCTGCAAGACCGGTCGGAGCAGGTAAATACATTATTGTAAAACACCAAAATCATGCTGAAATTGCCTATGTCTTGGAAACACCTGAGAAACCAGGAGAAGCCCAAGAAGAATTAGGAATTGAAAAGGAGGCAAGTTTCATAATATCGGTAATTAATCCAAAAAATCCTGCTCCACAAGGTTTTCCAAGTAATGAGGAGTCACCAAAGTATCCTGACAAGGTTCTAGAGGAATTTGATGAAAGCCAGAATTTTGTATCATTGGGTAAAGACACTAGTCTAATTGATTATATCAATACGCAGGTTATTTTAATTGGGGCCAGAGAAGGAAAGGATGTAATTAAAAGAGATCTTGGAATCGATATTGATGACGATGGTAAGGTAAATAAAGAATCAGATGTCATCAAGAAACTCAGCCTCCAAAACCAGAACGTTCCTACCAAGCCGTTAACGGAAGGCAAATTGGCATAATTACCATTTTTTTTAAAAAACTTTATTATTACAATAATTATCCTCAATTAATTAATTTTTCCTTGGTTTGAAATACCAAAAAAATCGGAATTATTAGATAGATCTAATTTGGCTGTAACAGTTTTCATATGTGGGGATACGGTTCAAGGTTGAATATAATCTCATAATCGGCCAAATTGGAATGTTAATCCACTAGATAGGTTTGTCTCTATAATAATTAACGAGTTTAGTTAGAAGTATTCTTATCTTCATTATCATCAATCATAGGTAAACTAAAAATAAATGTGGCTCCAATGCCGTCTTTATTGTTATAAGCCCATATTTTTCCACCATGAGCCTCCACCAATTTTTTAGTTATAAATAGTCCAAGCCCAGTTCCATACTCAGAATCAGTAACAAATTTACCAAATAATTTTGGCAGCATATTTGAGGAAAGTCCTTTGCCAGTATCAGATATGGCTACATACACTTCTCTCCTTTTTAGAATTGTATCCTTTGAAAGTGTTTCAGTTTTACCGTTATTATCTTCATAGTTTATTTTATCTAATTCCACAATTTCTTCTTTTACTAAAATGTCTATGCTACTATCTTTTTTAGAAAACTTTATTGCATTGTCTAGTAAATTATTGAGAATTTGGTTTAATCTTGACTTATCTACATATACCCAATAATGCTCTCCCACAGTGTTATTCATAAAATTTATTTTAACGTTCTTATCGTTAATCTTTTTTTGTAATTGAAAGTTAATTATATCACTAATTTCTTTAACTATGTCGATTTTTTCTTTATGTAGTGTTACCAATATGTTTCTATTATTACTACCTGACTCAAGTCTGGCAACGTCTAAGAGATTATTTATCAAAGTATCCAATCTTAAAGCGTTTCGACATATAGTTTCATGATGTTTATAGAATTGGTTTATTGATCTCCTTAATTCGGGACTGTTCATAACACTGTCATTTTTAAAAA
>DATELO010000174.1:0-5254 GCA_035276505.1 Candidatus Nitrosocosmicus sp. | reverse complement strand
AAATCCTACGAAAGGAAGTTAAGATGTTTAATCAGAAAGAAGATAGATGTTTTGCAAAAGGAACTTCCTTTGCTGTCAAAACTATTTAGTGCTAACCTCAAGGGTTTTGTTAATGTGAATGAAGGGCCGCCGTCCATTATTACAAAACAAAAGAAAGAGGACATTAGCGAATTTTATCCTAAAACCTATGAAGTCTAACGCGCTACTAAATATAGTAATTTAAAGTCAGATAGTGATAAAACTAATGTCCACAAAGACGTAAAATGTCAAAGCTTGGATGAATCTCCGCTCTTTGTGAAAGATAATTCGACCCACGCTACTGAATTTAGTAATGTGGGATGTAATGACGCTACGAAAAATATTAATCCTGTCAAAATTCAGGACATTGAATCAAGTCCTATAAATATTTCATTGAAAGACCACAATAAGCATAAAAATTTCAAGATTTCTGATAGAACTACTTTACTTTCTGAAGTGGGCCGGGTCGGATTCGAACCAACGACCCCCGCCATGTCAAGGCGGTATCTTAACCAGGCTAGACCACCGGCCCTAGTAATATCTTTGTCTTCATTTTTTATGTTCTCAATATATAATTTGTGATTATATTCCAAAGCAGCGGAATTGAAGGTCTACCGTGAAAACAGCGACCTCTTGGAACCATTAATTGCATTATCTTATGGTGATAAATTCTGTGATACCATGAATCACTATCCGGATAAGTACAAAGATTATTATCCTGTTACAATAGCAGACACAAGAAGAAGGTAATCGGGTGTCATATTCTAAATATACACCAAATTTATTGGAATTTTTGTGATATATTTAATATTTAGAAATAATATATAAAAAACAATACAGATATCTTTAACTGGCAATTTTATTTTTGAACTCTCCTTTAAACGCTTTGCATTGGCTTTGCTTGATATCGATGTAGTCGACAACATGAGACAGAGTCTACGTTATGTTATTGTAGTTGTAGGATGTAACGCTACCGATTCAGTTGGAAACAGTGGAGATACTATAATTGGAAGCAATGATGGCAACAACAATATAGATATTAGTAATGAACAAAGAACAGGCTCTAATACTTATTCTCAAACACTAGAAATTTAGAGTTCCATACCTCTTTCTCATTTTAAGGATTTGGTTAGGATGCAATTACATAACTAATTGAAAAAATGAGTGCATTTCTGAATCTCTAGATATCTGCTTATTAAATTCCATTTTAACGTTATCGTTACCATTAGTCATAATATGATAGTATCTTATCGGAGTTGTTATATGTGTTCTAGCCTTACAAATGCTGGTTTCATTTTGTTTATAATACATAAATCAGCACTTTTCTTAATTGTTAAGATCAAGTGATGAAAGGTCTTTGTTGATGACTGCATTAAATATATACTTTAGGATTTAATACTATAGCGCGACACAAAAACAAATTAAAAATGTGTACAATCAGTACTCTATCTTAAATCCTCATATAACCACATCTTGGTAATCATAACCTGGTAAAGGGATATAAATAATTTTCAATAAATAATTACAGTAACAAGAATTCATATTTATATTGCATAATGTCGAAATAGCATAAATTAGATATATAATGGATGATACTATTTACATTAAAAAAGTCACTTGTCATTTCTCTAGTTGGGATCTTTTTAGCAATTTCGCTCTCAATTAACCCCATTGATTTAACATTTGCATACGTCGAGTTTGATGTTAGCGGTAATGGGGACCCTGCTTCAGCTTCTACCCCAACCCCATACGGCAGCCAAGACCGACTTATGACCCACTCACAAAGTTCATCTCAAGGCTCATATTGCTATGCTCCACCTAATGCTACGATAATCAATTCTTGCAATTCTGGAGACTTTTCATCAAGTTATGATTCGGGATACAACATGTTTGGTCAATAGTGTTTATTTAAGTAATGACACATCGACTAATTAATCCAAATAAATGCAAATCAGGTAACATTCTTCTATTCCTATTGAATTGACTAACTCACGTATATGTTAATGATTTCTGTCGGATAGTATTTTCATTAATATACGCATTTGTATATTCAATTAGTAGAAACGATTTGACTGACTATCCATGAGAATTTTTTAGGAGAAATTTATAAAAATCAGTTAACTGGTATGTATTAAAGAAGGACCAAATCCACTTCATGGGATATTAACGACTACAAATTCAAGTAATGATCATATTTAGAATTTTTACTGATTTTTTTATTTATTTTTCTACGAGATATAATCAATACTTGATTATAGGGCAGAAAAATATTATAGGTACAACTTAACAAATTCTAATATGTTTATTATTCGTTAATTAAATGATTTAAATGTTATATGCTAAAAGAAGTACGTCTTTAATGGTATCAATCGCCATCGCTACAATTGTACTAGCTGTTGTACCTGCTATAATAACTTCTGAAAGTTTTTTTGCATTTGCACATTCATGTGATGATGATGACCATGACCATGACCATGACCATGATGACAATACTGAAGAAAACGGAAATTCAAATGAAGCAGTTCAGAGTATATCACAAGAGCAATCATCCGAGCAAAATAGTCAAGTAGTATCTGGTGGGGATTCAATTGCATCAGGAAATAACGTAGGTCTGTTCTTCAACGACAATATTGGTAACTTGGCATTAGGCCAACAATAAACTTTTTTTTATGCAGCGACGTCCTTATAGTATTCTAAAATACAAGTTGTATGTGCTGAGAAAATAACCAACTATAAGTATTATGACTATAATCTTACAATTTATATTCGTCCTGAGATAAGGTTCCATTTTTAATTAGTTAGTCAATTTATCCATTCCTATGAGTATCACTCATATACTATATGCGGGAATTCTCTACAAAATAATATAGATTATTATGGCGATTTTATCGTAAAAAACAAATATGTTGTTTTAGTGATGAATTAAGGAAATTTGTATAGTTTAAAAAAAATTTATTGTTGGCCTAATGCCAAGTTACCTAGCTGGGCTTGTAATTGCAAGTTAACGTTATTTCCACAGATCAATGAAAAGTCTCCAGATACACATTGTGCATTCTGCTCGTTTGCTTGACCTTGTTCTATTTCTTGCTCTGCATCGTTGGATTTCTTTTTTCCACCTGCATATGCATAGTTGTCGCCATAGGCTACTACTGAACCGATTAAGGCTGCTGCAATGAACATTGCAAATATTCCAATTTTATAGTTTTTTGTTATGTTACTCATTATAATCAAATACCATAATTGAAATTAATTATATCATAGTTTGGATACATGTTACTAGTTTTTTCTCTTATTATTAAATGAAGGTATTAAATAACTAAATTTAATTCTATTATTATTTTAGAAACGATTTGAATTAAAAGATTATATAGAATTGAAATCACCTATTGGAAAATGTAAGGTCGAGACTAAGTCTTTTATTATACTCATTTATCATTTCTCTTGTCTCTGGTAATGAAAAAACTTCGTCAAGTCTTCGTGGTTTTTTATCTTCAAACACATGCTCAGAATACCACTTTGACCCAAATGCAGTTAACATCAACAAAATCGGTAATATGTCTTTACCCTTTTCAGTTAGGTTCCACAGAACCATTGTCTGTTCCCTCTTGATTTGAGTACAGCAAATAATCTCTTCTTTTTCTAACTCTCTAAGGCGCATAGATAATACTCTAGGAGTGAGACCAGGAATGGATTCCAGGATTCTGTTAAATCTATTTATTTTTAGAAACCCTATATCCCTTATTATTAACATTGTCCACTTCTTACCCAAAACACCTAATGAGGTTCTTATGGGACAGTTTTTTATCTTGACTTGTGGTCTTATTACACATTCAGTCTCCCTATTAACATTATCGGTATTATTTAGATCGCTAGCCTTATGATACAACTATACTTTTATTCCTTTACTTGTTCTTATACTATATTTTGTATATTGTATCAAACACTTTCGGAGTCGATTCTTATACTATACTCCGATTATACTAAAAATAATACATATTGTAAGTCTTCTTCTGACATCTAATTTAAACTATAATTTGTAGCGGTTATATAGTAGTAAACCTATACAATATATGTGAAATACAGGAGCCGAACCGAAATTGTAGCTATGATTTTAGATGCCGCTAATGGTGGTGCAACTAAAACAAAGATCATGTACAAGGCATTTCTTAGCTATGCACAGTTGAAAGAATATCTTTCGGTGTTGATAGAAAACGATCTAATAGAGTACATAGAAGGATCAGAATATAAAACAACTCAGAAGGGTTTAGTATTCCTGAAAATGAATAGCGAAATTGAAGAACTGCTTGCAACTCCAACTCGCAATTATAAAACAATAAGCAACTAAGAAATTTTTTATCCTTTTTTATTTAATTATCACTGCATTTGATATTTTAGATCATTGCTAGTCATGCTGTAGAAGGTATACGGGACTTTAGATCGCTAACTATGCCAATTTATCGTACCGTGTTATGTAATTAGCAAACTAACATTTTCGAAACCTCCTACAGGGGTTTTATCGAAATATGCTCTCCAATGTTGGGTGACTTTCTATCTATACGCCGACAAAGCATTTTAAACGAATCTAAAGAGTCCATCTCTATGATACCCGGCAAATGGCTAATACTGGGGAGGTAATTATTTAATACAAAGAATCCTTCTAATCTTGTTTCGATAATAATGCTTTCTCCTTTTAAATCCTCTGATGGTGACTTGTTCATAATTTTAACAGACGCTGAAAATTTTTTTTCGGTCTCTGACGAAAGTGGATATTTTCCGGAATGAAAAGATTCCTCAATTAAGTTACAAAGATCTGATATCTTCATCTATATGTTTGTAAGCTTAATGCTTCTATATTTAATGTATTAATTTAGCAAAAAACTATAAGGGGTTAATAACTTAGGTTATCGTTGAGCTAGTGCATTGTTTCCAGTGTTTACTTGGTTCTGGGAGTTAAAGTTACTACCTGAGCCTTTGCTATCTCCACCAGAAAGTGCTTGACTAAATTGACTTAGCGATATTATATCCTAACCGACTCAGCTATCTCTTCTCAAAGGAATGTTTGAGAGAATCGAATTAGCAAAGAAAAGATATCTTTATATTTTTTTTATGACCTTCAATATTCCTAGTCCTAGTATAACATAACCTATGATTATTATGCCGATGAAATGAGGCAATGGGGGCGTTACTATCTTAAATGCATCTGAAATATTTACAAGTTGGGGCGTTACAAAAGTAG
>DATELO010000173.1:0-9247 GCA_035276505.1 Candidatus Nitrosocosmicus sp. | reverse complement strand
ATTCCTATGCCAGTAACTATTGTTGTGCCACCTATCAAACCCACAGTTATTAATTTTTTATTCATATGATCAAATTTGGGGTTTTAATATATAAACTAGTGCTAAAATAATAGATCTAGTGCTAACATTTAATACCCTTAGTAATTGATTACTAGTATGTACATGCCTTAATGCGTTATAACTGAAAAGCATTACCTTGATTTATCCTTGTAATTATTTTTACTAAGATGTAGGATCTATTCTTGGTTTGAAGATTGTTAGCAGTTGTTCAGCGGTTGATTCATTAACATAACCAATATCACTAAAAACATACTGATGAACTCCCACTATGTATTGATCGCATGCAGGACAATATTGAGTATAAATCGTATTAAAAATCTGAGTATCTGAATTATAATCGGAATCTTTTCTTTTAAATTGAGGATTAAATGCAGTATCACAGTATGGACATTTCATACCTGTTCATATCGCTAGGTAAATAATAAGACATTCTAAGTTTGAATTTCTCGATTACTTATTTAGTGAGTATATTGATTCACTAATATTCCATAGTTTATCATGAAGCGACATTTGATTTCTATGAATAAAAAATAAATCAAAACATGAATTTATGATTATACGATTAGAAAATTACAAGTAGATATTAAACTAGTGGATATTACAAAATTCAAATGAATACTATTACAAATTTTGTGATCTTAGTTAGTATTTCTACAATTATCATAAGCATGTCAGATACCTTTTTAGTAAATAGTTATGTTCAATCAGCTGGTAAGGAGATAGTGATCGGACCCGATCCATCTAAAAATGGAGATGATGTTTACAACCCTAATAATATTACAATCAACAAAGGAGATAAAATAATGTGGGTTAACAAAGATTTTGGAATCCATACGGTAACAGATAGCCAAGGATTATTTGGTTCTAAAGACTTGCGCCCTGATCAAACGTTTGAATATACATTTGATGATGCTGGAACATATGACTACCACTGCAAGCTCCATCCAGAAATGACAGGAAAAATAATTGTAAATTAGTACAGTTTATTCCATTTTTAATTTAATGAAATCTTTTTACTTTATTATCTATAATTAGATACTAAACATGTTTATATTCAAAGGTAACAATTATCGGATTAGCCGATCAAGGAAATTTTTTCTTTAGTTATGTTGAAAGATTAAGATTCATCAAAAAGATGCTGATCGGTCAACACAGTTTCTAAAAGTAAACTCACCACGTAGTAATATTTGACAATTCTCTTTAGTTTTAGAACTATAGGATAAACAAGCCAATAATAATATCTTAGATTATCAAAACTGAAAAGGTATGCAGTTTAAGGTAAAGTCAAATTTAAAGCTAAAGCGGTCACTGGTGATAACCTTAGTTACAATCTCATTGTTTGTAACAAGATATGATAATCTAGATCAATGATAAATATTATTTTTACCTATATAGTATCCCATTAGACGGCTCAGATCTAAGGTAAAATAGGCAACAAATAAACAGGAAATAGTAAAGGCTACATTCATGTGATAAGTATCTTGATAGTTGGTATATGTCTGGATCTTGGTCATAATACCCTGTCATTCCGAAATCCATGAAGATCACAGAAATAAATGGATGGGTTACCACTCGGTCATTCCCATCCAAAATAATCTTACCATTCTCTTGCGCAAACCAGGATACAAAAGCATGAGAAAGTTCCCCATGCGAACTTCTAATTGACGCCTTTACTATTTCTCTCTCTTTCCCTCTATTAATATTCTTAATTAGTTTAGAATTTGAGATTGGAATTTGATAATATGACGAATGAGATTAATGATTAATATTTCTATTCTTAAAGAGGATAGGTTTTAGGTTTGTGGAATTAACAAATAACAGAGAAATACAATGAGAAGTGCAAACGTTGAACGTGCTATATTATTACACTTCTCATTGGACCTTATGCGCGTCTTCATCATGTATTTAGGCTGATGTTTGCAATCTTGTGGTTTAAGCATACCCGTTGTTATTGAATCTCAATCCTTTGGTAAGATACATGAGATACAACAGCAACAAGCATACATATTGTGTGTAAGATGCCAATATCCTTATCTTTGATTCTCTAAAGAGAAAATCTGTATAGATATTAGATGACGAAATGAACCAAAGGTCGCGCGAAGTAGTCAACATAATATTTTTTCAGAATCATAAAATTCCTGATGGAGTGTCCGACCATATTTAATAAAATACCGATTGTGAAATGGACTATATTTTGGTTGATAATTTTAAGTACGTGATTATCATAAAAGACAATTGAGATTATTTTTTAATATGCTGTCTACTTAAAATTCATTATTTGGGTTCAATATGTAAAGGTATTTGCACTAGACATGAAGCCAAAGTAATTGGAGATGCGAGTAATACAAGGTACGCTAGCGGCCAAAAAAGATGTCAGAACTGTGAAATATATATGAATTGGAATTACGGCAATAACTGTCCCTCTTGCGGATGCAAACTTCGAACAAGACCACGACAAAAGAAATTAAAGAAAATGTTCAAAGAAATAGAAACTGAGAAAAAAAACATTAAACGATTTAGTATAGAATAATTTTGACGGTTTCGATAAGTAAATTCTTAACAGTAATAATTGAATATGTGAAGTGCTTTTGCAGATCTGTAAATCGAGTCTGCATGTAACACCTATTAAGGTGATTCTGAAAAGATATAATGTTATTTTATCTAAATTGTGATATATGTTAAGATGCCCTTTTTGAAAAAAATCGCATTATCATATTCAAAAATAGAAGTAAATTCTAGTTACAAGTATAGCTTAACCTATCCATCAGACTTGTTGTACTACTTCGCGCGACCTTTGGTTCATTTTAGATATGATCAATGACATTGAATGAATTAATCCAGTTAACCCGTCCAAGAAGAGACGCTTTGTCAAGTCTTCGTGAAACATAACCTTGTATACATTAACCGAGGGGTAAGACTTAATCATCGATATATTCATTGGATAAATAATGCTCTCTAACTCACCATATACAATATCAAAATTTTCTTCATTTATTTTACTTTGCATTTGTTTGTCAAGTTCAAAAGTAGTCCTGATGATAAAACCATCATCCAAGTCCTTTTGAAATTCCAAAAATAAGGGTGTAGATAAGCCAGATGAATAGGGCAACTGAGGAGCGATCTGTGCTTGATATTCTATGCCTTCGATGTTGTTATCTTTTGTACAATCTTTGGTTTCATATCCCCACTTCTTTAACCAACTAACTAATTCTTGAAATTGTTGTTCTTTAGATTTGGTCAAGTCATTTACCTTATTATTTTCAGCTTCTTTTTTTTCAATTGTAGTATCTTTCTGCGTATTATTACTAGACGTAGAATTAGTCATAGTTTCGGTTTTGTTTGATTCCGACATGTTTCCGTCCTTAAGTAAATTATACAAATATTTAAATTCAGATACTAATCTCATAAACGAGAATAATTCGTATTTCATTGTTTCATATTTAACCATTATACTAGTAACCCAAACATCCAATTGTGATACTGCCAATCACAATGACAGAAACAGGTATTCTTAAAATCATTTCAAACCGATTGACAAAAACTTTTGGTTGTAAGCGTTAATTATAAAAATATTAATTTATCCTTTAACAACTGATATATACGCGAACTAGAGAGCCATTCCAGGCAGATTCATTGATTTTGGATTCCGTCTGTCTATTCTTCTTCTCGTCCTATTTTGCTTTTAACTCTTTAATATCCAAACTAAAGACGTATATGTATCCTTTGTTGGTTAAATAATAGACTGTAGTCAAGAATTTCTGATAACTATTTAACATATTTATTTTTGATCTAGATTTTCACTTTTTGTTCTCAATCTTGATATGCGACTCTAGTCACAAGCAGAACAAGGTCCATTTATTGTAATGTTAGACATAAAGTTTCAAAACGATGAAGAAATTCAGGAATCAAAAAATAAATTACGTCCCGATCAAACCTTTGAATACAAATTTGACGACGCAGAAATGACAGGAAAAATAGTTGTAAATTGATCTAAAATTCCTTTTTTAAGATGAATCATTTTATAAAGTAAAAACCCAATGCTATTGCAATAAAAAACCCGACAAGTATTGTGCCCTGGAACCAATTACCTTTTCCAGAATTAGTTACAAAATAAAGTAAAAATATTGATGAAAATAGGGCAATTAATTCAAATGGAGTAAAGATCAACGGAAACGATGTGCCTAACATCATTGCAGCAATTATAATAACTGGAAATACAAATAACGCAATTTGCGAAGCTGAACTTGCAGCGATTCCTACCGCTAAATCCAATTTTCCTTTTCGAGCCATCATCATTGATGTAATTTTTTCTGGAACATTTCCTACAATGCCTATTACTATTGCTCCAACAAATAACACTCCTAGATTAAATGTACTAATTGTTTCCTCTACATTGCTAACAAGTATTTGACTGATTATTGTAATTCCTATCATGCTTATGGCGAGTAGACCAACGGATTTCTTCTTACTCCAAAGTTGAAAACTGTCTGTTTTTCCAGCAACCTTTGTTTCATCCCTAAAACCAATAAATGATTCAATATTTGTTTCATTTGAAGATGATAATTGAGATGAAAAAAGTGATGAATGTGTTTTAAATGTAAATATCAAACTCAAAATATATATAATTATAAACAAAATCGCAAAGAAGTTACTTAGGACAAAAGTCATAAAAGTATTTGAATTTAAGGCATTTTCTCCATCAGATTCTGTAGCAGTTAAATTTCCTAAACTCAGGATTGTTGGAATGGATAAGATCGTAATTGACATAAACAACAATGCAATATGGAATCGGATATTCCTTAAATTGAAAATTTGCTCTTTGAACCTTAATCCTCCTACAATCAAACTCAGTCCAAAGACTAACAATAGTTGACCTAGAATAGATCCAACTATATTTGCCTTGACCAGATCAAATAAGCCAACTTGTATAGCCACTATTGATAATATTATTTCAGGAGTATTTGAAAACGTGATGTTAATCAAAGATCCTCCAGTGTTGCCATAATGTTCTGCTAGGTGCTCAGTAGTATCTCCTACCAATTTAGCTAAAGGAATCAGGGCCAGTACTGATAGTATAAACAATATTGTATTATCTATAGAAAAGAATACATCAAGGATAATTGCAATAGGTACGAAAACAAATAGAATGTAAAACACATTTGAGATGGTTAAGAAGCTACCGAATTGCATAGACAATATTTGAAGTACGTATAATAAGATGACTATTAAATATCAAGGGTTTCTAAAAATAATTCTTAAATATTTCATCATATTTTTCCTTGCACTTATTGATGATATGGATATAGAATTAGCAGTTTTCTATTATGTACGAATGAAATTTTATTTGTTCTATAATTATCCATAGAAACTTATTTTAGTATAATTAAGTCATAGTTGGAGAAATCTAAATTGATAAATATTATTGGTTATACTTCTCGTTTAAGTAGACAAGCATTTAAGGAAAGTGAGTCGATAGATAGCCGTATTAAAGCTATAGTAATGATTGGAATTTTTGCCCTAATGTTAGGAGTGGGATTAGTTAGTTTAGATTATGGCAATAACAATAATGATATTATTGCATTTGCTACGACAGCTCCAACTAATAATTCACAAACTCAACCTAATATAGATGCTAAATCTATTTATGAAACTGGGACTGCTATACTTGGAAAAAATGTTAAGAACCTTATAATACTAATTCCAGATGAAGCCCACCATGGTAATGGGGAAGCTAAAGAAAATAGATTTATTGAACAATCCTTTCTGCCAGAAACAGCAATAATAAATAAAGGAACTCAAGTAATTTGGTTTAGTGGTGACGTAAGTCATGAACATACCATCATAATTAATAACGATGAAAGTTTATTTGATAGCGGAACGTTACCTGAATTTTCAGCATCTAACCCAATGATTTTTAATACCCTAGGGGATTTTGGATACATTAGTCCAGACATAGATCAGGAAGCAGTGCAAAAAGGATTTGTTATGAGGGGAGATATTAGAGTAATAGATCAACCTTACTCACTTAATTCAAGTGCTAATAAAGGCGCTATTGGATCGAATTCTCCAACTACTCCATCTAATGAAGAAATGCAGTCAACTAATACTCCTTCCTCAGTTGCTACTGATAGTGAAATAGAGACCGTTGGAGTTTTTATGGTACCAACTAAGGATATTGATGAATATGTGCAGGATTTCAAAGATAAAGGATTTTCTATAGACAGTACATATTCATTTAAAGACCTTAGAGGGTTAGCTCGAGAGACAGGTTCAGAACAAACTCTGTTGGTATGGACAGCGGGACCCACCATGACAGTCGATATGGCAATTTCAGCGTTAAAAGAAATAGGAGATAAGTTACCATACAAGTAAACAAAGCTATGGATCAAGGTCATGTTTATGCAAAATTCGATTTTTTTAATGATTTGGGTAGTTTTGTTATCAATAGTATCAAGTGCATATTTTGTTTCTTCTTATCACGGTGATGCTCTAGCAACCAATAATAGTTTAACGAGTATTCAAGATTCAATCAATATGGATTCAAAGATATACTCTGTATTTGATCTTAATTCCCCAACTCAAAACCATTCATCTAAGAATAACTCTCTAGTTACTAATAATAATAACACACATCAGAATTTAATCTCTACAGAGAACTATGACAAACTCAAGAATTGTAATGAGGATACCAATAAGAAACCAACATCAATAGAATATTTGACTTTTTTTAATTGTGGACATGTATTACTAAACAATAGCACTATTAGAGATAATCAAACAATCAGAGAGTTTACATTATTTATTGAAGAGAATAGTTCAGTTCCAATAGCTAGCAATGGCCTAATGTTTTTTCCATCATGGACCTTTAATGGTACAATACCTGGTCCTACAATGAGAGTTACAGAAGGTGATATAGTAAAAATAAATGTATTTAATAGTAAAGAAAACAATCAAACACATTCACTTCATATGCATTCAATTCATCCTGCCGAAATGGACGGAGTAGAAGGACAAGGTGGATTTGTTGAACCTGGACAGAATTTTACCTATGTTTTTAAAGCAGGTCCATATGGAGTTTATCCTTATCATTGTCACTCATCACCTATTGATCAGCATATTAACAAAGGTTTGTATGGCGCCCTTATCATCGACCCTAAAATACCGAGACCGAATATGACTGAAATGGTTATGATGATGAACGGATACGATTTAGATTATGAGAAAGAAGGTGTAGGACCTAGTAGAATACCCACACCTGAAGAGGTAGAAGAAGATTATATGCCTCAAGAATTTGAGCATGGAAATGAAGTATACACTGTAAATGGAAAAGCATTTGATTACATGGAAAATCCGATTCAGATATACCAGAATACAGACTACAGGATATATCTACTCAATATGTTAGAGTTTGACCAAGTAAATTCATTTCACCTTCATGGAAATGTATTCAAATATTATCCCAGTGGAACTTCGATGGAACCCAACTTTATTAATGACATTTTAACTTTGGGTCAAGGGGATAGGGGAGTAGTAGAATTTAGTTATCCGTATACAGGGAACTTCATGTTTCACTCACACATAAATGAATTTTCAGATTTAGGATGGATGGGATTATTTAATGTAGTAAAAAAATAATGCAAAGCCTCGATTTTCATATCTATTGGATTACTGTTTTATGACCATTTCCAATATTTATTGAAGTGAATGAATATCTAATTTAATTTGCACTTTATCCTTCAAGATTATGTTTCTATAATCATCTATTGGATTACCATTAACAGTGGCATTTACTAACTTGTTTTTAATATAATGCCCATTCTATAATATTATAAAATATATATACCACTTTTTCTTGTTTTCCAAAACCTAGATACAACTCCTGCACGCTTTATATTGTAGCACAATGTAGTACACACCGTGCAATCATCTTCCATTGGCAACAAAAAGACAGTCCTCAAGACAATTAGGATCACACAAGAACTGGATAATCTTTTGCAAAAAGATGCTAAAGCAAAGGGGATGAATGTTAATAGCTATATTAATTCAATTTTTACAAAACATGCAGAATGGGATAGATTTGTTGAAAAGTTTGGCGGGCTAATATCGATGAGGCATGAGACACTAAAATCAATTCTTGACCTGATTCCCGATAATGATTCTATATCTAGGATAGCCTACGACGCCAGCAATAGAATACCAAAAGAATTCTTGCTTCTTTGGTTCAAAAAGATAGATATTGACTCTTACGTTCAGTACCTTCATCTAGTCTGCAGATATGCTGGTTGGGCCGAGTTAGAAATAGATAGGCAGGAGAATGGTCAATATATTGCAACGCTAATTCATAATGTAGGCGAAAAATGGTCATACTGGCTCAAGGGGGCGATCGAAGGTGGGATGATAAATACCATAGGCATATCTCCAAAATGCGAGATTTCAGAAACATCTGTGATTGTCCAGTTCTCTTTACCCTAGAGGATTTTATTTCTCTTTAAACTCCAGCCCACAAAAGTACTACAGAGTAATACATTGTTATTTTTTGATGTGCAAGTGGACGTCCTGATTAAAACTTCGTTCTTATTATAGCTGTATAATGAATCAGCAAAAAATAGATTCACTCAAAACAAGTGCGCAAATAAATTCAGTCCCTTCTACTGCAGGCTTTCTGCTTTCCCCAAGTGAAGGGGAAAAGATCTGGATTACGGGAGATACGTTGTGGTTCAAGGCTACATCTGATGAAACCGGTGGTGCATATACTGTGATCGAAGTTAATTCCTTGCCTGGTAATGGTCCTCCTCCTCATTTTCATGAAAATGAAGATGAGAGTATATATGTGATTGATGGCGAATTTGAAATTTTGCTTGGTGCAAAAACTATGCGAGCTGAACCTGGGGCGTTTGTATTTGTTCCAAGAGGAACTGTTCATCGTTTCCGATGTATCGGGAGTGGCCCAGGTAAGGTTCTTATCCACTATACTCCTGGAGGGATTGAAGGGTTCTTCAGAGAAGCCGGTGTGCCTGCAACAAACGATGGTCCAGCTCCATCAGTTGATATCGCAGAAATCACTCGTACTGAGATGGCGGGCAAACGGTACGGTCTTCGTGTGATCAATTGGAAGGACAGCGATCATTAGTTATTTTCAAGAGGCTACCGGGGCTCAATATTCATATCCTCTGTCGAAGGGTCAATT
>DATELO010000172.1:0-4232 GCA_035276505.1 Candidatus Nitrosocosmicus sp. | reverse complement strand
GAGTAATTTTAATTAAGAAATCAATAATCAACTCTAAAAATTAGCTGTTTTTTTCAAAAAAGTAACCTAAAGTAATATCGTCGCCACTACCACTTGATGATGTCGATTTCAACATTAATTTCAACTTGTTTTGCATGTGGTCGGGTCCATAATTATTCAAGATGTCAAGATAATCAGATCCAATCTTGTAGTAACCCATATCATTTTTGAAAGAATTATAGTAACCATCAGTAGTAAGAAGAATTAATTTAGGTTTTAAATCGTATGTCGAATATATTCTTACTTTGAAATCAAACCAACTAGAGTTCATGCATAATGAGCTGGTATAGTTTAAAGGGGTTATAGCATGATTCTCATCTGCAGTTTCGTCTAGTTTATCAAATGGTGATTTTATGTTCCTAAAATTATCTACGATCAAAATATTGCCATCTCCAATTTGAAAGAATAAAACATAATTTTTAGTTAAGACGGCGGTTATCAATGTCGATCCATAAGCGATATGCGGATGAGAAATAATTTGACTTACAAGTGAAGGGTTTCTTTTATCCGACAGCATTAATAGTTCGCTGTTTGTGAACGGGTATCTTTGAAAATGTCTAGATACTTCATCATTCCAATTTTTTACCAATAGTCTAGGAATGGAATATCTAATAATGTCTCGGATTCCAGAGAGAGTAGTGCAATTTAATGGAAATTCAGTGAAAAATTTATGCATTGTTCTTGTTGCAATCTTAGTAGCAATTTTCGATCCTATTTTGCTTCTAAAATGAGTCTCGCTTCCATGTCCATCTGCCACTGATAAAATTCCAAGGTTATGATCATCAGAATGTATCCAATAAATGGAATCCTGGTTCAATTTGTGTTCGCGAGCGTGACAAGTGCCTCTTACGGTGGCCCCATTAACTATCCAATTGTTGCTATTAAAAGAATGAGAATCTTGTAATGAAATAGATTCGGATATGATCATTGTCAATCAGAGGAGTCTAGTATTATATATAGTGCCTTTAGTTTTGCCAAAGTTGATTGTTGTATCAGGAGCTAAAAGCAAACTCTGCTTTGGAAACACTTCAATGATATCGGAATTAGTTTTTTCTACCTTCCAGATGGTATCTGATAGGTTTTTCAATCCCCATAAGTTAACATTGTTTGGATGTTTAGTAATTTCCGCTACAATCTGAGTAAAATCATATCCAAAGGATAAATCTACATGGTGCAAGTATATGCGCGTGTCGTGATTCAATACGATCATTTTACGTTCATCGATTAGAATATACATGATCTCGGGGTTTGTGTTTTTGCAATTTAAGTTCCAACATGTAGTAAGGAAATCATTATTTTTGAAATAATTAATATTCTGCAGAATTGTAGAAGTCATATTACTTTGATTAACAAAATTTGTGATTGACTTGCTTATGCCTAACGTTTCAAGAGAATTTGGATCTAGAAAATTTTCTGAACCACATTTTCCACAATAGTACATCATATCTCTTAACTCAAGCAGTGCAACTTGCCATTCCGTTTCTCTAACCCTTCCATATTGCGGGTCAAATATTCCTTTGGTAAAAGACTTTGTGAAAAGTTTTTTAAAGAACTCTGGATAAATATTCCAATAAATTAGAGCGTTCTTATGATAAATAGGATCAGGAAAATTTGAAGAATCATTAGGATCAAAAATGAAAACGGGATTAAGACCATAAAGTTTTGTCATTGCAGGAATATCAAGACTTTTGATCGAGCTTTCAGCTTTGCCTTCCAAGGGATGGTTTAAGAATAAAATATAGAATAATATTACAGCAAGAGAATACAAATCAGTTTGTATATTTGGTAACCATTTTCTGGTGACTATTTCTGGAGCCATAAATTTTGGAGTACCGATGACATTCCCCTTTTCAGATCCATTTATAATAATATTATCGGTGTCACCAATCCTTATGTCTCCACTATGAGGGTCAAAGTATAGATTATTTAGGGAGAGATCTTGATAACAAAACCCCTTCGAATGTAGAAGGTGAAAACTCTGCGATATTTCAAAACAAGCAGTTAAAAGGACTTTGAATGAAGGATCTATTTTTCTTGCGAGCCATAAACTAAAACTTTTAAAGCTATTATCCTTAAGAGGCATTACATATCCAAACCCATGTTTTTCTTCATTTTCAACTAATGCCATAGGCCAAAGAAATTTTTCACTGGGCGAACGTATTTCAATCAATGACTTTAAAATATCAAATTGTTCTTTCGTTGCCATAGAAGGAAAATACCACTTTAAGGCAAGAGAAGAATTATCTGGTGTTATGAGAGAATAGACCTTACCCTGAGTACCGGAGCCCAACTCCGCTTCGATATTACAAACCAAATTTAGTTGTTCAATGTATACAGATTCACCAATTCTGTATTCATAGTGATAAATTTTGTCAGTTTTTTTTCTTGTCATTATTAAAGTTACCAAACGTCGGTTGCAGTTGATATCATCTCTGGAGGTTTTGGAATTTCTACGTTAGAATCTTGATATTCATCATGTTTTTGCTTGCTTTTCGGTCGTGCTGAAGCGGACTGAATTACTGTTGATACCCATCTTATATAGTTCGAAAGGGTTTCCGGATTCCTAGCGAGTAAAGGACTTCTTTCATCACTTCCAATAAATTGCTGCAGTACCATCATATTTGCATCTTCACCAATGGCTATAGAAATCCGTATAGCTTTTTTACCCCACGGTACGTTTAGTAACTTATTTAGTCCGTCTTCAAAGTTATCTGTGGGTTGTCCGTCAGATAAAAGCACCAGGACCGGTGGTAATCCTCTATTAGTCATTGGTGGGATATTCAATATTTCTGACAGTAACATTAAAGCTTGCCCCAGATCTGTGTGACCCTTTGCCTCTACATCTATCCACTTAAAGCTGTTTACGTTGGTGGGTGGAATAATCCACTGAGCACCAGTTGAGAATTTTAAAGCACTAATCAAAAGATCTGCTTGAAAATTACTTTCGGCTTCCCTTTGCATATGAGGAATAGCCTCTCTAATAGCATAGTTTAAAGATTGTATTTTTCCATCATCCCTCATAGAACCCGAACAATCAACGATCCAGATAAAATGAAGTTCCCTCTTTGATATTTCGCCGCCTGGAAGTGTCATGAAATCAAGAAAAATAATCTAAATAAACTTTATATCAATTTCACAAGAAAGTTGTACATATTTTTTATGATGAAATGTATTAGGTTACAATGTAGGGTTCTCAATAATCTTTAAAATACTACGTTGATTTTCTGAATGATCTATCACTTGAAAACATACTGATTGTACATCTCTATATTGGGGTAATAGAGCAGATTTGGCAGTGTTAAAAGTTGCGTCCTGCTGGCCATTATCCTTAACTAAGAATAATATCTATACAAGATTCATCGAAAATGTAGACTAGTATCATATGGGAGAGCTTGCGGCCCGAATAATAAGATAGGTAGTCTTCGAATTTTTAAAATAAATAAGATATTATCCAAATGTAAAAGTCAATTTCATTTCTTCTATAGATATTCACTTCAAATGAAATAATAGATTAAGACTTATGACGCGAGTGATGTATTATTTAGATTATCTTGAATAGAATGATTTTTAATTCGTGTTTATAAAGTATTCACAATACATAAAAACTTTAAGAATTATGAAAAAGGTAAAGAGAAATAAATAATTGTGGCTATTCTTGCCTATTTGTATAAATACCACTTTTAATTTGATTAATCGTACTAAGACTATTCTTTCCTACAGAAACTACTTTATTTGCAATGTGAGCGGTCCTTGAAGCGACCTTTGGTATTTCGCTAATTATGTTTGATGCGGCTGCAGTTAGCTGTCTGACTGTAGTTTCAATTGATGCATTATTTATGGTTTGATTCGATTTAGCTATAGAATCCTTAATAAGTCTAGTAACTTCACTATCTGAACTTGATGATGGCATATTACTGTTCGAGAAGTAATTCTCTGTGCTACTACTATTAATATCTCTTTGATTAATACTCGAGCAATTTCCATCTTGGTTATCACGGGTTTTGTGCTGATCCACATATTCAGGAGAAAATCAATAAATTTAACTCGTATTTATGATAGATCAATAATAATCAAACATAACAAACAGGTAATTAAGAGTAGGGTAGCCTACTAGTACCAACATGAATAAAAGGTCCCATCTCAAATCCTCCCAAATCCACCACGTAGACGTAACAGCACGGCTGCGATGCCTT
>DATELO010000171.1:0-16380 GCA_035276505.1 Candidatus Nitrosocosmicus sp. | reverse complement strand
CTATAATAAATTGAGTAACATCTGCAACCTTACTTGCTATTTGTCCTTTACTCATGTTAGCGTCTGATCGCACTATTAAAATCATCACTACTTTATCGCCTTCTAAACTCATATCTTTCGTTTCTCAAATTAGAATATACGCTATTTGGGCACTGTAAGATCTACTACCATATTTGATACAATTGTATTCTTGTCAAGATCAAAGTCATTCTCATTCTTTAAAAATATTCTGTAACTACTCGACTGCTTAACTGAATTTGCCAATGAGGTATCTGATTTGGTGTTTCTTTCTAAATAGGCAAATTCTTTTTCACAGTCTATAATAAGATCGTCTTGGTCTTTAAAATATTCGTCTTTGACAAACTTGATAACGTCATTCCAGGTAAACGCCTTAATAGTATGAATTAATGTCGATTTTTTTTCATAATTCTCGCCAAATACATCCTCAAATACCTGAAAATAGTCTATTGACTTTTGACAATTATTACAATACATTTTTTTGCCAACCTCCTTACATTTTACACATTGTTTTACGATGACCATTTTACCTACCTAATAAATTTTTCAAATAACTAATTTATTGTTATCATAATATTGTGAGTCTACTATCCTGGTTCTCCCCCTATATTGTAAAAATCTATCAATTAAGAAAATAATGCGTGTCGAAATCTAAGGATTTGAACTTTGATCAATTGGCTTATATTTAGGACGGAATTTACAGGTAAAAAACCTTTAGAATTGATCCAATTTGTCTCTAAAATACAGTAACAAATAAATTATCAGTTTAAAATTGGAACAACAGGTAATGACAATGGCTTTAGTTTTGCTGGCGGGTTTGTTAACTGGATGAAAACATATAGGATTTTGATAGTAATATCAATTGCAGTAGTTACAGTAGCGGGCATCATAATCTTTGGTATACATGGGTTTAAAGTTGATAATTCGGATTCAAGTCAGGCAGAAGAATGTAAGAAGTGGTATGATAATCTTGCTGAAAGAAAGGCTATAGCAGAACAAGAAAATCCGAGTAATCCATATATGAATAACCCAGAATTGGATAAAGAAATAAGCGAGTATAATATAGCATGTGGTTATTAATTTCCTTCTTTAAAGATGTCACAGAAAAGTTTGTTACACACCTATCAATTTGATTCAAGGATCCAAACGAAATCATCGATTCTGGTTTTTGCAAACTATAGGACAAATCAGTAATGGTCAACAAAGGCTTCTTGAGTGGTGGAATTTAAATCCTCGAAAATAAAAGATTTGTGCGTTTAACAGAAAATCTTTTAAGTCTTGCTTGATAGTAACCAAAAAGGCAATACAAATTACCTTAGTACCATAATATTTAATATTTTATAAGAGGTGTACCGCATTAGTTCATATCGGCTTGGAGTTTGCAACCATGAAAGTTGACATTTATTTCTAAATATAATTTTTGATTTATCAGGTTGATAGTTACGGATAGACCTACGGTCAATGAAAGCTATGTTTGCAATCAGGAGTATGAAACTTCACTCTAGTTTAAAAGTTATTGAAAGAAATATCCACAATTGAAGAATATGTAACTCATGGTTTTTTTTGCTATACTTTTGATATTCAAACTATATGTAACTGTAACAGGTTATAATCAATAATGTAAAACAAAGAATATGACAAGAGTCAAGACTTATGATAATCAACAATTGTCCGACCTTGAAAAAAGTATCAATGAGTTCCTTAAAAAGGAAGAAGTGAATCGCTTAATTGATATCAAGTTCACCGCCATTAGTAAAAAGGACGTTGACAAGTACGCAGTTTTAATCGTCTATGAACAAAATATGAGTCCAGGTAACGAAGATCCACAAATATATGAGTGATGCGGATTTTTGACGTGTTTTGGGTTATGATCTTGCTAATAAGGTCCTAATTAACGAAACTAATCTAATGATGTTTTTATTGAATCTCTATCTAGGAGCATAAAATATCACCGCAGCCCCTATAAGCACAATTGTACCTCCTATGACTTCATATCTATCAGGTCTTTTTTTGTCGATTAGTAAACCCCAAATAATTGCCATGACTACGAATATCCCACCATAGGCTGCATATACTCTGCCAAAATTAGATGGTTGAAGTGTTGGAATTATTCCGTAAATAAAGAGAACCACTCCTCCAATTAATCCAATACTTATCCTATCCTTCTCTCTTAACCACAGCCATACAAGATATCCCCCACCAATCTCAAACATTGCAGCAATTACAAATAGTCCGAATGTGGATACGAAATATATAAAACTATATTCAGTTTGAAGGATAAGTTCCAATGGGATCTTCCTCTTTACGTGGATAGTAGAATATGATAATTACCCCTATCACAACAATTATCGTTCCAATTATGTCATACATATCAGGAATAATTCCTTCAAAAAGATAACCCCACCCTAAAGCCATTAAGATGAAAACTCCTCCGTAGGCTGCATAGGTTCTATGAAAATGTGCTTTTTGAAAAGTTGGTACGACTCCATACACGAATAAAACAAAACCGCCTAATACTCCAAAAATCCAACTGTAACTCTCTCTTAACCACAGCCATACAAGATATCCCCCACCAATTTCACATAATCCTGCGATAAAGAAGAAGATCAAAGAATATAGGATGCGATTAAATCTAATCAATAAACTCTTTTAGTTTTCCAATTTAAAAATAATTAATTGTTTATTTGACTTTTTTTGCTCGAATTAAATCGCATATAATTCGCTATTTTATAAATATACACTATCAGATTTCTAAAAATGAACAATAATTCTTTATTATTAGTGTCTTCATCGATAACCATGGGAGGATTAATTAATTTACGAGTTGTTGTAATACTCTATTTTACGTTTATCATATTTCAAAGTGCCCATGTTAATTCCGATGTTTTATATGCACAAGAGTCCTCAGTGGATGCTTTACAAAATGTCTCATCACAAGCCATGAATAGTCACAATATGACTCTGATGATGCAAAGAGGTAATATTGCTATGGGCTTTGATCAAACTAAGATTGCTCATGAATTTTCATCAACTAAGGATGGAGGACAAATAAAGATAATAGCATTGGATGAAAAAGACAATAATACGATTATTCAAATTAAGAACCACACAAAAGATATACAAAATGATTTTAGAGAAGGAAACTTTACAAAACCATTCTACATTCACGCTCAAGGAGTTCCGGGTACAGAGGATATGACACAAAACAAGGACCAAATACAATATGAGATACAAAATTTGAAAAATGGCTCGATCTTACTTTTGGTTACAAGTAATTCAAGTCTAGTAAATTCTATCAATCAATTTATGACCTACCAATCAACAGAGCATAAAGGTCACTAAATAATAGATCTTTTGATCTTTATTTAGGAGCACAAGTATTATTATTGCTATCAATATTTTCTCGTTTATCAAAATTAGAAAACTAATAATTAAATGATATTCCAGATGTTTGCTCTTTGGTATTTACTGAAACCAGACAAATTCTTTCAGAATGAATTATTATTATCGTCACCTTTCAATGAACAATTACTTGTAGTTCTGCGACTTACACTATATAGAGCAAATATCAAAATACCTAATGCAAGGAGTCGTAATGGGATCTGATAGTTTGTAAGAAAGGTAGTAGCGATAATACCTGCACTGCCAAAAGTAGAAATTACCACAAATCCGATTGAAGAACAGCTGGCGCAAACGCTAAATAAAATTGTCAAAAAAGAACCAGAAATTAACGATTTATATTCTCCAATATTTGAATTTCTCAATAGATAAATGTTCGTGGAAACAATAACTCCCAAAAGTAATGCGCTTAAGGTAGATAGAGTGAACCCTGCTATAGCATCATTAGGTAGATAAAAATACAATATGGGGGAAAAATATAGTAGTTCATCAAAGATATTAAAAAAAATCCAAAAGCCAATGAAAACCAGAATGGTTATTCCAGAATACAAAATTGGATTTGAACCGTATACTAGTTTGAATGCAAAAAATCCTGACATCTACTAATTCTTAACGATCTTGTTTTCCAATTTATCGATAATTGTCTTAAATATTGGAAAAGGCTTTGGACCTTGAATTTTTTCAATAGTTGAACCATCACTGGTCATTATTATGAAAGATGGAGTTTCAGTAAAACCCTGAGATTTCGCCAAAGCAATATCTTTGTCTATGAATGATTCATATTTTTTAGTATCAAAACATGAGTTAAACTGAGTGTTATTGATATCATCTAACTGGGAAGCAAAATTCTTTATATTTTCGGCATTGACCCATCCGGAATCTATTGGGCCTTGGTTTGAATATAAAAGCTTGTGAAACTCCCAGAATTTTCCCTGATCATTTGTACATTGTGCTGCTAGAGAAGCATTTTTTGAATCAAATCCCCTATTTGGAAGATGCTTGAATACGTAGACTGCTTTGCCTGGCTGAACATATGATGAATTGATTTGTTGTTCTGTATTATCTACATATCTTTTACACAGGTGGCATTGAAAATCGCTAAAGTCTATAACCACTAGTGGAGCACTTAGGTTTCCATAGTAAGGTGAACCTTGACTAATCAGAGTAGATAGCGTAAGGTTGTCTGGAGCTTGTGCAAGCGCTATATTCTTCGTCACTGGATATTCATTTGATTCTAAATAGATGAAATTTATTAGCACGAATAATAAAATAGACACAAGGATAAGAGACGAATAAATATTGACATTTTTTTGATTAAACATCATATACTCTACAGTTACTATCATCATTTCTGGTATAAATTCTGCTTCTAATCATGCTCCTATTGTGTTCGACTCAGGCCCGGTTACAAAAGTTACACGGTTACAAAATATGTCTATATACCTTCAAAAATTACTATCTTGCAAATCCATAAGCCGTATTTAATGAAAGGTAATCCTTTTAAAAATAAGTAGATGTCTTGTGGTTAACATCATTTTTTTCTATAGGTATGCAGCAGTTGAGGTTACGTACATCTTACATCGGTGAAATTAATATTTTGGGGCCTAATGACGTATCATGATGACATGGTCTATTGCACAAGGGGCAATTCTTTCTATCAAAATTAATACAACGACAAACATGATCCGCAAGAGAGTTTTCCTTAGATTCCCCGATACTGACACAAGATGAACATACAGTGTTGGTAGTTTCAAGGGGCACTATTCCGCCACAAATCTCACATGTTTTCATTTATGCAATTCTATATCGATATTACTGATAAAATCTTTGCGAGGGTCGATAATCAAAAGAATTTATGATTAATCATTTGATGAAGAAAACTATTGAGTTTTAATTTTAAAACGCTAATATGCTTAAATGCGTTACTATATACATGAGCATGGACGGTAGAAATCACGAGTATATCCACACGAAGTTTGAATAAAAATTCATTTGATTGATTTTTCAGTAAGATTATTTATGCTTTCGACTCCAGTTAGATTTAGCAACATATAAGCAAGTTTTTCCATGTCAACATCCTTAAAGTCACAACTACATAATATAACCACCCCGAGTTGTTTCTGAGGATCAAATCCTGCGTAGGAATTCCAACCATTGATTGCTCCAGCGTGATTCAATAATTCAGTTCCAAAATTAGTAAGTACACCCCACCCCAAAGCGACATAAGCATCATAATTCATGGGATTTGGTATTACTGAAGGATGTTGTATCAAATTTTGTAGTTGAAATGAGGTATCGAGTTTGGTATGGATCAGGCCAATGTTGGCTGACAAATACTTTATCAAGTCATCGGCGGTAGAACGGAGTGCACCAGCACCAGCAATAACTTCGGGAACGACCGGGGTTTCAATTTCAGATCCATTTAGATGGCCAGTTGGATACCTATGATTTATCTCATAATCTGAGAGGGTAATTTTCGTGTCGTTCATACCCAGTACATTGAGAATCCGATCCTTGACAAGTTCCTCATAAGATATTCCACCTTGCTTCAAACTCAATATGTGACCTAACAATCCCATGACGTAATCAGAGTATAGAAATTGGGTACCTGGTTTGGCAGTTAATGTAATATTGGAAAGGGCCTTATACAATCGAGTTGAATAATAATCTGGATTCAAATCGCCTATTGTGTGATTCGCCCATATGTTTGAGGGCATAAAGGGAAGACCCGAAGTATGGGTTGCAAGATTTTCAAGAGTTATTTTTGTACCTTGATATTGAGGTACAGTTACCCACTAAGGGAGGTACATTTCTATTGGATCATCCAGATCTACAATTCCTTGAGTTATCATATCTGCTAATACTAGAGTCGTAAAGGTCTTTGTAATGGACCCTATATCAAAAAAAGTGCTTCCATTGACTGGCATATTATTCTGTTTAGAAACATTTCCATAGCTGAATATCTTTGCTCCGCTAGGATCTAAATACCCTATGACAATAGCGGCCTTTGATTTATTGACTACATTTTCCAAGATTATCTCTGTGATACTATGGGGTAATTCGTTAGAGGATTCATTTAACGGTTGAATTGTAAAATTTGTATTGGCTTTGTTTGAATCAGAAATTGTATAAATAGATGGTATTGAAACCAGAAAAGGATGCTATCGTTAAAACACATGCAATAAGAATAATAGACAAAGGTACATAGTGCGAATTAGCACTTGTATGTCCACTAATATTTGACACTTGATTTAATGAACTATGGAGATTTTTTTTAGCACAAATATTGGAGATCAAGGAGTCTAATAAATTTAGTTTATTTCACTAATGTCTAAATGCAATTGATTGAAACCTATACAGTTACTAATAATAGGTTATTGGTTTAGCGGCTCCGAGAAGTTTCATTTTAAAGTAAGACCTAAAAATATATTTATTGATGCACTAGCAATCCAGCAAATGAGGTCATATCAGTATACATCCATGGTTACTGAGAATAGGTATCTATTTCCGTGGTAAATTTATCAACTATATAACTTGACTAAATTAAAATCAATTCAACAAGATAAGACATAAGATGATATTAAATATAGACATTTTCCCCCTCTCGGATCTTTTTTTATGATATCTCATACTAACCATCATTCTATCGAAGGACATGGACAGAGAAACTTTGTTTTTAATGATATTGGTGATAGAGTAATGATAAGGATGAGAAAATTTCACAGTAAAGGTTTTTTCTATGTGTTCATTAATACTGATCTATCATGAAAGCATTGTCACATATTGGAATTTTCGGATCATCATTTGTTATGATAGCAACATTGGTTCTATATACAAGTCTTTATTATGATGCTTTCGGTCAGGGAAACGAGAAAAAATATGATATGGTATTATTAAGTCAAAATTACACTAGTAAAGGATTTATGGATGAAATTGTTGGTGAGATTTTAAATAACGGAACAGACACGGTAAGAGCAGTAGAAGCTTCTGCAATTTTTTATAACAACAGTGGAATTGTAGGATACGAATCGGATCGTACGGATCCCACCACTATCGACCCAGGGGAGAGAGCAGTGTTTGTTTTGCCAATAATTGACGAAATCGTCCTGAGTGATGCTGAAAGCTATGATTTTACCATTAAATGGCAGGACGAGTATGCTAGAGACTATTTTGCGAGATTAACAGGAGGTGAGATATCAGATGAGGGTGACAGTGACGGCGACAGTGGTGGAGACGATGGTGACGGCGACAGTGGTGGAGACGGGCCCTAGATACTAAATAGGATTTTTCCACCTATTTCTAAAAAATAATCATAATAGATGCAATCTACTCGGATGTGACAAGGCTATTGCAATTGTCTTTACTTCTCTAAAAATATTTTACCGAATCGGTAGGGATTGGTTGATCACTAGAGATGTATTTCGGAATTTATTGCGATGGCAGGACTGGAATTACAATCACCTCTTTAATTTTAAATTTATTGGAAATCGAAGCCTGTATGTCATGGGTTAAGTGCAATGTATCTTTAAGAGTAAGGCCAGGATCCAGTTTAATAGATACGTGAGCTTCGACTGCATGTCCTAGAGGTCTAATGCGAACATCAGAGGCATATAAATTGAATTTCTCATGAATGTATTTAGTAATATCCATGCTAAGATCCGGATTATTTACCGCATCAAGTAATACCAAGGTTGATTCTCTTAAAGCTACATAGGCCATAAAGAAAATGTATCCTGCAATTATTAAACCACCTATAGCATCCATGTACGGAATGCCAAAGTATCCGGCTAAAACACTACCAAAACCAACGAACGATGCTGAACCGTCTTTGATGGAGTTTTTTGCATCTAGGTTCAAAGAAATTAAATTGTATTTTTTTGCGATGCTCCTAACTCTAAAAGCTCGATGTAATGAGATAGTACCTGCCACAAGTAAAGTGATCATAGTGATTTCAGGATTAGTAGTTTCTATAGGATGAACAAATCTCTCATAAGCATGATAGGCAATGAAAATGCCTAATACTATGACAACTATAGCTGCTAAAAAAGCAGCAAAACTTTCAATCTTACCATAACCATAATGAAAAATCTTTGTTTTAGGTTTCTGAATCATCGAAATTCCAAACCAGACAATGAATGAAATCAACGAGTCAGCAAGTGAATCAAGTCCATCCGCTAGTAGGGTTAAACTACCGGTTGATGTAGAAATAATAACTTCTGCTACACCAATACCCAACAAAGTCCAAATAGATAACCAAGCAGCCTTTTTTCCTTCTTCAAAGGCTAAATATTTATTCAAAAGTTGATACTTTTAAGTGGTCTCGATCTTATAATCCTTATGTGAGGAAATTTGCAAAATGATAACTAAATTAGTAGTGATTAACGGTAAAGTATTGCAATTATTATATGACTCAATGATAATCAGATTCCTTTTTCTAATTAATAATTTTCAATCACAAGTGAACATATAACTCAGCCCGTCAAATAAATGAATAATATCTTTTTCTATATTAGGCGACTTTAAATAAGAGATTTTTTGTGTTTTCATTCAAAAATCTTCACTTCAAAGTTTCTATTGCTTGGGTCGATCCTATTTGTTTCGGGTTAGCATCCCTTGGAATTAACGCTCAAGAAATAGTTGTACAAAACTTCGATGACAATGATAATAATTCCAATCAAAATATTGCTGATATCAAGGGAACGAGCAATGGAATTGGTACTACTCCATTAGTTAGAGTTAAGGTGTAGGTCTCAATAGTTCCTGGATCGTTGATGTTTAAAGATAAGAAATATGATCCAAACCTCATTGAAATAACGGTGGTCGGAACTATTGTATGGACAAATGATGACCGTGCATTTCATACAGTTACTTCAGGCAAAGCAGGAGATGAAGATGCAAATCAAATATTCGATTCTGGCTTTACAGGAGCATGAGCAATGATGACTAAAGGTAAAACTCGAACATATTTTCGATATTGCAATTGAATATACTTATTATTGTATATTGCAATAAGTTTATTGTCAACTGATAATCAAAAAACCTTTTTTAGAAGGTCATATAAGCTAGTCTGATTGCAGAGATGATATAGATTTTTATGAGTTGATTCTACTAGTAAATAGCGAAATAATTCTTAATATACTAATTTACAACCGATGAACATTGGCAAAAAAACCAGATGGTCGAGTTGTTATTTTATCTATAATTTGTATATTCTTATTATTGTATTCCAATTATTCCATGATTAATGACTTATCTTATGGAGCCTATATTAAAGCCCCTTTAGCTCCAAGTGGACCAAGCATACAAGATGATAATCTCTTAGTTGAAAAGGTAACTGATGGACTTGAAATACCCACTAGCATGGCGTTTTTAGGACCTAATGACCTACTAGTTACAGAAAAAGAAACGGGAAAGGTTATTCATATCATAGATGGCCAGATACAAGACGAACCAGCTCTTGATGTGGCGGTAGCCACCAGTATAGAACGAGGTCTGCTGGGCATCGCCACAGCAAAACAATCAGATGGAAAAACCTTCGTGTTCATTTCACTTACTGAATCAGGTAATGATGCAGATGGAAGTGACATTGAAAGTAGCGTGGAGCCAGCAGGTAATAGACTATACCGGTATGAGTATGTAGATGGTCAGCTGACCAACCCTGTTATGCTATTAGATTTGACCGCAATTCCACCAAATGATAGAGGAGAACATAACGGAGGTAAAATCCGCATAGGTCCAGATAACAACGTCTACTATATAGTAGGAGAAGTTGGAGGACATAGAACACAAGCGCAGAATATTGAGGATGGTCCACCACCAAATGGTTTGGGAGGAGTATTAAGGATTACACAAGATGGTCAGATTGTACAGGGCAATGCCATTTTTGGTAATGAATTACCTCTAAATTTGTACTTTGCAATGGGAATTCGAAATAGTTTTGGTATGGATTTTGATCCTGTAACAGGAAATTTATGGGATACTGAAAACGGACCTTATACTGGAGACGAGATTAATATGGTTTATCCGGGCTTTAACAGCGGTTGGTCGTTGATTCAGGGATTATCGCGGAATGACCTTCTTGGTTCTGGAGCAACTTCTGATGACCTTTTATATTTTGGACAAGGAAGTTATGCAGAACCAAAGTTATCCTGGGTTACTCCAATTGGCATTACAGCCTTAAAGTTCTTAAATTCGGACAAGCTAGGAACGCAATATCAAAATAATATGTTTGTTGGTGACGTAAATAACGGTCTTTTATATAGATTCGTACTCAATGAAGCTCGCGACGACATTTCTTTTGATAACGGATATACTGGAAACACTGCTTTGCTAGCAGATAAAGAAGTTAATGATCCAAAGGAGAATCAGCCCTTTATTTTTGGTCAAGGTTTTGGTGGCATAACAGATATCGAAGTTGGTCCCGATGGATTTATGTACGTCTTGAGCTATACTGGCTCTCTATTTAGAATCGTACCTTCATCTGCGAGTACTACAACAACAGCAGGTAGTTCCATCAATTCTGCTGATGATGCTGCAGAGGCAAATACGGAAGAGCAACCAGCAGTCGAACAACCCGAAAGTGATAATAATCAAAATGCCGCACAAAATGATAATTCTATCCCGGCAGTCATCTTAGGTTTATACGGCGATAAATCCTACTCACCCAACCCAATCACAATTGAAAGGGGTCAAACAATAACATGGTATAATGGTGATACTATTTCTCATACTGTAACTTCAGGACTAGACAATGATGCCAGTGCCGGTTTGATATTTGATTCTGAAGCCATAATACCCAATCAATACTTTAGCATCAAATTTGATGATTCCGGGGTCTATCCTTACTATTGTTTTTACCATCCGTCGATGGTAGGAGAAGTTATAGTTAATTAACCACACTGAATCTTTTCATGTTTATTTAAAGATGTGTGTCATAAAGAGACGAATTGGTTAATTATTATCATCAATAATGATACAGTGGTATGGCAAGTGAGTAATATACATCTGAATATTTGTTTTTCAAACCATGCCAATAGATGAAATCATATGTCCAGTATAGAAATACAGTTAACTCTCAAGAATTTACATTGAGAGTCTATTATTTCGTAAAGACTGGCTTTTAATATCAAATTAGGATCATATTGAAGCATCAGAACGTTGGTAATATAGTTTATCTCGACTTTCTTAACACTATCTATTTTTTCTAAGGTTCTTTCCAACTCTGTCATACACTTATCGCAATATCTTCCATTAATTTTGAAAAATGCTTTTCCATGAACGGATGATTTTTCTAAAGTTTTAATTTGAGATTGTATAACTTGATATTATTTATACCCGTATTAAAAAGTTTTATCAATGAACTTTCTAGTCGATTATACTAAAATTATCCACTAGAATTCATTATAGTAAAACTCTTAAAAACTTGATATATCGAATATTATTGCTATAAAGAATCAGATAGAAATGTTTAGGTCAAATAATACAAAAATAACTACACTATTAGTTGTTACAGTATTTGCTACAGCATTGGTTACGGGTCCCACCTTCTTGACTGCAGACAATGTATTTGCTAAACAGAAGTACAAAAACTGGAATGATTGCAGAGAAGATCACAGTAGTAACTGGTGTAAAAAATATTTCAAAAAACATGATAATAACAACAACAATGGCGGGGGCGGAAACAAAGCTTCACAAGGGATAGGTCAATCACAATCCTCAAGTCAGAATTCACAATGTGTTTCAGGTGGAAGTACTAGTGGTTCATGTAATAACATTAGCGTACAGAACCAACAAAACAGTGGTAACAATGCCTTAGCACAAAATGGAAATGGTGGAAGTAATAAAGCAAGTCAAGGCATAGGTCAATCACAATCCTCAAGTCAAAATAGCCAAGTGGTTTCAGGTGGAAATACATTTGGTTCAGGCAACAACGTTAACGTCCAGAATCAAGTAAACACCGGAAATAATGCATTAGCCCAACAATAACCCTTTTTTATTTTTATAGAAAATGAAACAAGATAGATTGTAAACCTAATATCACTAATCATTTTCTATACTGCATAAAACAACTTTATCTGGTATCTGAGCAAAGTCAAAGTTAAGGGTTTAGCGAAAGAGGAAAGAACCGCAGTATTTTTATCCACTTGTAATATGAAACACTTTTTTAGGTATTATTCGCAGAATAACTCGTTTTTCTCCCGGTGATCTGAATGGGATACTTTTCTACTACTCCCAAATATTTTTTTGCTAATTTGTCAATATGCTCATCGGCACCTTCTATGACTTGCTCAGTAACATTTCCCCGCATACTAACTGTGTTGTAAGGGTTAGTCGGATCGATTACGGAGATGGCTACCCTCGGATCGCGTTGAAAATTTTTCTGTTTTACTCGGCCTTCAGCAGTATTAATCATTATGAATTGCCCGTCATAATCGATCCAGACTGGGGTTATCTGAGGACCACCGTCCTTCATTAAAGAAGCTACAAATGCAATATTTTTTCCGTTTAATAGTCCTATGGCCAAATCTGTTAGTTCGTAAGTGATTTGCATACCTTATCTATCTGCTATTGCTTTTTAACCAAAAGTAACAAGGACTGAAGGTTCTATTCAAAAATAACGTGCCAGTGGGCGTCAACGCGTTTTGATAAAAAGTCTACCTCGCGCTTTTATTATACTAAA
Organism: Candidatus Nitrosocosmicus sp.; assembly: GCA_035276505.1. GTDB lineage: Archaea > Thermoproteota > Nitrososphaeria > Nitrososphaerales > Nitrososphaeraceae > Nitrosocosmicus. The sequence goes on along the minus strand of DATELO010000171.1, from coordinate 3,284 downwards.
CTTAGGAATTCGGGTAAGATAAAAACGACCAACAATGATACAGGTTAGGTTTGTAAGGAACCTACTAACAATCTGACTGACATATTCAAATCTATCGCTTAATTGGTTGAAAGTATGAATATATCAAAAATACCTCCGGCCTCTGCACAATGGCCTTTACTATTTTTGTATAAACTTTCACAGCCATTTCTTTCACCAAAATAGTTACTCAGAATATGACCTATGGTAATTTGACCGGACAAATTAGTAGATCTCAATCGGAAGTTGAGGCATTGTGGTTCACTTAGCCCCGCTTGCATTATCTGAAATATCGACTCCTAACTCAAACTTTGTAAGGTAACGATTAGTCTATAGCTATTATCCAATCTATCCATTTATGATTTATTTGGTGAAAAGAAGTATCATTATTATAACTAGTATCGTCATAGGTGAGGATCGAGTTCCGTAAAGTATATGGATGGTTGGTTAGGTTGATATGAGCACGATGGTAATAAGCTATTGGTTACTGATAAACTAAGCTGAATGCTTTTTCATTTGCTATTACTACTAAAGCAGTTGACCACCGTTGAGAAAAGCAAATCAAGTACCGTAATTTCGCGATTTATACTTCAGTCAGTACTGTTGACTAATGAGTTATTATTCGAGTGACTAGGTTCACTTGTATTTACTCTTGAAAGGCTTGGAGCTATTGCCTCAAGTCCTGCTTCAGCACAGTTCTCATCTATTTCGCCACCTGGTGCTCCACTTACGCCAATCGCACCAATTAATTCGTCATCTCCAGTTTCAATTGGTAGTCCTCCTGGCAAAACTGTAAACCCTTCTACTGTTAGTATTCCAAACCCAGTAGTCTTTACACGGCCCTCTAATGCTGATGTAGGATTATTAAATCCGACAGCTGCGTAAGCTTTGTCTCGTGCAACTTCTACCGAAGCACCTGTAGCTCCGTCCCCCCTAGCAAGTAATATATCAACACCGTCGCGGTCAAGCACAGAAACAGTGATGGGGAATCCCTGGTCGGCACATGCGGCTTGTGTAGCCTCCACCAGCTGCTGAGCGAGTTTTAATGGGATAATATGCTGAGTTTTTAGAGTTACAGTAGTTGAATTATTTATAGAAGCTGTGGCATCGCTTCCCAAAAATGAAACAAAGGAGATACCGAGTCCTGCAAATATTATTAGTATTAAAATTCCGGGATACTTTAGATGATCTTTATTTAGAATATTCATCTTCGTTTTGGTAACTTCGTAAGGAATATTTAATAAGCATATCGGTAAGACTTGTCAGGTAAACGGAGAGATATGATTCAAGAATGAAGTCAGTCCATAAAAGAATTTTTCAAACTTCATTTGATTGATATCATCCATTATCGGTAACGAAGTAGGTAGGTATGCGCGTTCAATGGAAATCGTGTGAATTTAAACTTGGGTTTGATAACTAATCTTGAGGATTGGATTTGTAAGGTATTTGATTCGGACTGTACCATATATGTGAAATTAGAAGAGACTCTGTATTAAATAAAATATGTAGAATCGAGAGGATGAACGCAGAGACTATCTTACAATAAAGTACGTTCAGTCATACAACGGGGAGTCATTATTATATCAAAATGTGGCATATGTTGTTTATTCACCAATCACTTGTAATATGATTTTGCGTTCCCTCGGTCTTGTATCCATCTCTACTAACACTATCTGTTGCCAGGTGCCAAGCGTTAGATGTCTTTCTATGATCGGAATGGTTAAGCTGGGTCCAATCAAAGAGGCCTTAACATGGGAGTGTCCATTTCCATCATGCCATGTATTATCATGAGAGTATTCAATCTCTCTAGGCACCAGTCTTGACAACATTTCTGGAAAGTCCTTTCGCAATCCTGGTTCGTACTCCATGGTTGTGATTGCTGCGGTGGAGCCGACAACAAAAACTATTACAACCCCGTTTTCTATTTTGCTTTCCCTTACAGTCTGTGATACTCTTTCTGTAATATCAAGAATATCATTTTCTGATTTCGATTCGATCTGAATTTTCTTTGTAATCACCGGCATATCTTGTATTAACATTTTGTGTTCTTTCATAAATTTTAAAATTTTCCTATTACGTGGGTTTGAACCATATGAAATAATTTTGACTTAATTTTTGTTATTCTATATCATTATAACAAGAATACTCACATGTGAAAATCATGATTGTACTCGGATAGAATTAATATTATTCCAGGTTTTAGTAACGTGATTTAGGATTTTTGTTTAGTTATTAATTCCCATATTGCGTTGATATAAAATCTACAATGGTTTGGACCCACAGGGAGGAGGGTGTTAATATCGGTTCACTAGACAGAAGAGTATATCAATAGATATAATCAACCTAGATAGACATCGAAAAAGATCTCTATTTCAAAAGCCAAATGTAATCCGGTTCATTTCCAATAGTAGACTTGCCTAAACCGATGCTATTATTTAGTAGAGCAAATGATTCGCTTTGCGTATTGTTGAATAATATTATTTCATAGAAAACCCAAATACCATCATCAGCAGGTCTTCCTATAGCAGAAGTAATCCAAGCAATACTTTCTCCATCTTGAGTCTCGAATGTCCCATTACCTGTACTTTGGATTAATTCGTCAGATAAGTGAGTGCTTATATAAGTCTGATTATTAGTAACATTCCCTACACCTTTTAAGAACCCGTGGTCAGAGGAACGTTCTTCTGTCACTAGATAAGGGGTTAATGAAATATTTTTTGAACCCAAGAATATAGTTTTATTAGCACTATAAATTGAATCGGCTGTATTCAAATGTGCGTTAATCTGTTTGCTAACACCCGGCTGCGTAGTCTGGGAAGTTTCTGCCGGACATGAAGTGTCTGTATTACCATCAGGACAGTCCGTCAATCCTGGTGTTTTATCATATTTTGTTACTTCGGGTGAACATAGTACTTGCCATGTAGTAGGACCAACTATTCCATCTGAAGTTATGCTGTTATCTGTCTGAAATTGCTTAACAGCTGCATCTGTACCGGGTCCAAAATCTCCATCTACATAATTTCTATCCATATACCCTTTTTCTACTAATAGATTTTGAAGTGTAACAACAATCTTACCCGTATTACCTTTCATAATTGTTTGAGTATTAGGATCACATGTTGTAGTGACGGGAGTCTGTGCTAATAAATCTGTGACAAAATGGGGTAAAACTCCCACAGTGGAGATAATCAACAAAGATAGAGGTAATGACAACTTTATCATCCTATTCAAATAGGTTCTTTGAAATATAGTGTTTTAAATAGATT
>DATELO010000170.1:0-4463 GCA_035276505.1 Candidatus Nitrosocosmicus sp. | reverse complement strand
ATTAATAATCAGGTAGGCATAGGTGCTTCTGGCGATAGTTCTCAAATCGAACTATTTGTTGATGAACTTAGACAAAACTTTCAAAATGAAATTGAATTAGAATCAGAATTTAGGACACAAATGTATAGTTTTATGGTAAATATACATCGGCTACACAACTACAACCATTCTTTTTTATGTGGTTATAGAGAAGCACGTATGTTTTTTACTCCATTCTCATTAGCAGCTGTGGTTCCAAGAAACGGTAATTTTTCTATTTACCGTATGGGCTTTGGGACAACAGGAAAAAATAATGAAGTTGCTCCTTACACATACAAAGTAAATGATGACTATATTTCAATAGGTTCTGGCTCCCCTTATGCGCGTTTGGTACTCAGGCAGCAAGATAGATTCTATTCGGCAATAAACAAGAAGTTGTCTGATCTGTCTGTAGAACATAATGTTGGCATCGCCTCATATGTTATAAGCGAAGTAAAGCAACTAGATCTAGAGACAGGAGGAAAGGTTCAGATTGCCATAGTAAACAAGGATGGATATAGGGAACTTTCATTCGAAGAGCAGTCTAAATTCTATCAATCAATGATCGATAAGCTCTATTCTTCGTTTATTGCGTATTTTGGTAATGAGGATAAGGCAAGTAAAATCTTTAGACATCTTTTTGCCTATGAGTAACTATCTACCCTGAGTTACTAACATAATATGCATCTGAAGCATCCCAAAGTTATGATAGAGTCATTTTTGTTGTGGTTACATCATACCATGCGAAATCAATTCATGATCTTTGCTAGAACTAGTAGTATGTTCAACGGGATCGGGTTTCTATAGTATTTGGGTTCGGTTGAAATCGTGAGAAAATCGTAGATGTTTAAAACGGGATTTTGTCTAGTTTGAATGAGAGATTGGCTAATCGGATTATTAATGATTTTTCAATTATACCATTCATGATAGTAATTCAGGAAATAACTTTGATACAGTCAAAGAAATTACTATTTCGGAGTATTAATTTTACTTTTTGATTTCATTTACCATTACTCAAAATTTTACTATCGTTAAGAGATCATATATTTTTGCGTGTATGAAGCATAATACCACTCAGTAAGAAGTTTTGATATTACAGAGGAGGTGAAGGTATCTGAAACTCAATCGATTTAAGTCTAAATCTCCGTATAAGGTTCACCAATACTTCCTAGATGTACATTTATGATTCAGGGTAATTATATTTAATCAAGAAATGAGGATAATTTGCCCTTGCTATTAACAACTCAATTAAATTGACCAGTTGTAGATTGGTTTGTTGGTGGCAATGGTGGCAACTCCGATTTTTCATAATAAATACCATGACTAGCCTGGTTCTCAATAATAATATCGAATATGTTATTTAATGATTGTTTTATAATATTAAAATCAGTCTTCATCTTGTTAAACGAGTTTAGTATATTATTGAACTCTTGTTGCAAACTTTCAGCCTGAGTTTCGTTTTCAAGTATTAGTGTTGCTTCAACGTTATTATTAATACTTAGCAACGAAACAAATAACAAAGAAATAATCATAAAGCCATTAAATTTTGAATTTAATGTCATGTTTAGTATGGACATAAATAATCATTTATATAGGAAATAAATAAACCTTTTTTCAAAATAGCTCAGTTAAATTATAAGCTCCTTACACCCTTGGTGTGATTGAGCAAGAGATTTATTCAGTTTTATCCATATCTTAGTTTTGAAATTTTCAATATTTATGGAAACTAAGATTGGAAAAATAATCTAAAATATCATATCGAGCATTTAATCAAAACAGCCAAGTAATATTTGGTGATGATACCGTAGCCTCTGGCAAAAACATTACCTTACAAAACCAAGAAAACACTGGTAACAACGCTCTAGCATAACAATTCTCTAATTTTTATGACAGTAGAACTCTTTTGATTCATTGAATCTGATTAGTCTATTATTTTGTTATCTAACCATAATTTTTCTGCTTATCATTTCTGATGATGAGGATTATGACGTAGACGAATCTTTTAATTCTTGAAAAGGATTTTCTGTTTGTGTTAGAATTTCTGCACTACTTGATTCGAATATGTTGTCGTTACTATCGCTACAGAACTAAAAGTTTCATCCAAAACCCCATCATTTATCGGCGCTCTGGTTCCATTCATATTACCTTTTAGGAGGTTTAGTTGGTTACGTAGAGTTATCTTCTTGTGCTACCAGTCCATACTTTCAATTGGTGTAATCTAAACTAACTATATTGTGTGTATTTCGAAGCGGGTTCAGTGATATGTGAGCCCGATTTGACTCATAAATACCAATCATTTTGAATTAACGAATAAATTACACTACTCATCCTGAGAGTAAGTTCTATACAAAATATGAAAGAGGATTATACTAGCATTGATTCTTGATATGACGATACATCAGTTTGTTTCAAGTCTTCATGGCCAAGAAACATATTTTACATCTTGCATACTCTCTTGAATTATGAGAAATATGGTTTTTGGGATGATCTCTATAGGATTGATCCTGCTAATATTTTCACTATCGGAAAAGGAAACACCCCGAAGTTCTTTTGCACAGTTGTTTGCAAATACCTCCGATCGAATCAGCGACAACGATAATGAAGATCATTCTTCTATTTCAATGAAAACAAATCTAACAACAAAAATTACTAATACAACTCTACTCAAAGAGCCTGAATTGCCTACTCAAATGCTTGCCGGCACTCAGAATGATGAGATAATTTTAAATTTGCTATCACAGGGAATAGAAAACAAACTTGAAAAAATTAAATCAATACTCGAAATTTTAAGCAAATTACCAGAAATAAAGAATTTATCTTATGACAGTCATGTCTACACAGATACAGATGGAATACCTGGAATTCCGTCTGAATTGGATATAGAAAAAAGACAGATAGCAAATTATTTACTATCAGAATATTCTCAAGATTTGGTGTCAGTACTTTTTCAATTACCCAATGGAGATGTTTATTTATTAGAACCATACGAACGTCAACAAAATCTATCTGCATCAAATTTGTCATTTAGGGACTATTACCAGGGCGTAATAGCCACAAATGATACATTTCTTGGCAACATAATCATATCCGCCTCATCAGGCTTAAAGCAGGTACAATTAGCTGTGCCTCTCTACAAAGAAGATTCTTTTATAAATAATAATAATAATAATAATAGCAATAGAGAAAATAGCATTTCTGGTATTTTATCAACTGGCCTGAACCTTCAGTCATTTGATAAAATGTTAGGATCTGCAAATCTTACCGCTGTCAACAATGAAGGTATTTTATTGTTAGACGGAAATGGGATTATTATTGCAGGCACTAATAAGAATATGACAAACTTGGATGATGAAAATGAGACATTTACAAATATGAAATCCTACAAACTTGCACTAAATGGAAAAAGTGGAACAATACCAGAAGAGATCGATGAAGTACTAAAGAGCATAACATATTCTCCAGTTAAAGCCATCTCTAATACTTGGGTTCTTCTATTAATAAAAGATTATCCGACGATGAAATAATCTATTATTATTTTTTAGATAACTAGTATTACTAATTGTATTACTATTTATTGATATTTTTGTCTAACAAATAATTCAAGGTGTGAGTAATCACTCATCTTTTTGATAATAGCAATCAATCTGAATTTGATACTTGCATAATTGTATCCCATACAGTTACTTTAAATAGTATCCGGTTTGGTTGGATTAAGTTACGTATGGTATGTAGGGTCGGGGGGAATAGTGTGACTTTTCACATGGATTCAAAATAAGTTAGAAAAATTTTTTTTTATGATTTAATTATAGTCTTTCTATTCAATAAAACTCTGTTTTTGTCATTGCTATTGCAAAAAATTTTAGCAAGCATACTAGATAAAACCTTAAGGTTGTAAGAGTTTATCTTGTTTATTCACATTATTGTTGTTTGAAAAAATTCTGTTTAACCTGAGATGCTAAGATCAATGGCATTATTTAGCCTGAAAATCACTTTTGACTTTTTTTATCCAGTTCTAACCCACTAATATTATTTTTCAGAATATTGTAATTTTTTCTTTTGGAGTTTTAAAATAACGATCATTGCTCATAGTTTTATTTTTAGTAATGGTTTACTTTGTATTTCTATAATTGTCGCCATTCTTTCAAAATAATCTGTACTGTCTCATTGGCAAAAGTGTTGCCAAGTTTTATTAATAAAATCTCGTAAGGTAATGGTAATTGTAACCTCCTTTGTTATAATCAACCTCGATTTTTATCAGGACAATAAATATTTCTAGCTCAAAATTAAGAATAATGGAAGGGCAGTATTAATATGATTTCCATAGTTGATATTGTTTAATTCTATTTAAACTATCAAACTCAATAACATTTATGAATAAACTAAATCAGTTCATCCTTTCGGTTCTAGCAATGGGAATTATCGCGTTAACCGTTTTGGCTGCACCA
>DATELO010000169.1:0-4646 GCA_035276505.1 Candidatus Nitrosocosmicus sp. | reverse complement strand
CCTGACCATGACCTGACCATGACCTGACCATGACCTGACCATGACCTGACCATGACCACATCTAACCTCCAGATTTTTTTCTTTCGATTTTATTCCCTTCTCTCAAAATTACTAGTACGATTGTCTCCAGTAAAGTTAATTATCAATGGCATAAAATGTAGGTATGATAATATGTTTTGTAAATATTCCAAATCGATTGTGGTATATTTCAATTTTATTAGTATGTGAAGCACAAATTAACCTCTCCTGTCTTTACGAGGAGCATGTTATAAAATGATTGTTAAATACGATGGATATACATGTGTTAATAATTTTTCATCGTAAATTATAAAGAATAAAAATTAAATTTGAAAGTAAAATGTATTTATATTTTTTAGGCTATGAAGACTACTAGGTTACCTAGTGAGCCTCATGATTATGCTTGTCTAGCTCTTCAACTGTTTCGAAAGCGGCCCCACACCTACAATCAAATTTTTTCTTATTTTCCTCGGACATCAAGAATCTGTTTATAACAAACTATTTAATTATAACAAAGCAATCGTCAAAGTCCATCGTCAAATGAATCTATTATACACTATCTAATGTGATCTTATTTGTAATTCATGGCCATCTCATCTTATGAGGTTACAACACGAATGTCTTTATTACAATTTGATTTCATAATGGATGTATTGGACACGCGAAAATATCATATTTGCAGAAATTGCGGTCATTTGAGAATTTCCCATAAATTTATCAATAATCAAAAAGAAGATCATCACTGCTACATTTGTAATTGTAGCCAATTTCATTGGTTCGACGATAAGAAGTGACATTAGTTAATTCATCGAGAGTTTGTCAAACATAGTGACTGGGTTCTTATAAGACTCGTAACGCTGCGTGTATAAAAAGTGTTAGTATATAACACTCGAAGACTTGAAGTGACCCAAACTATTCAGTCAAAGTCAAACATATCTCCAAAAAAACTCTTCTTCTTATGTTTTCTGCGGTGATAATAATCATCGTTATCATCATACTCTTTTCCATAATGGTATTTCTGGTAGTGATCATCGTCATATCTATTTTGCATACTTGTAATTTTTTCCAATTCACCCCTATCAAGCCATACTCCGCGACATCTAGGACAATGGTCTATCTCGACACCATTTTTGTTACTCAACATCATCTCAGTAGTACAATTAGGACATCTTAAGCTCATTGATAAAATATAAATTTTAAACTATATAACCTTGTAACCAGTAAAAATCCTATCTGGTCGTGCAGACTCACTACTTACAAGACAAAAAATTTTTAATATTTGAAATTCTTCAAACATGAACAGGTTAGGACCAATCTCCTCTATTAAAGATATTTCGTAGATCCAAAGCTAAATCGCTTAATATGACTTTTGACGCATTTCTACCGGGTGCCATAGAAACTCCGGGACCAAAATGGCTTCCCGATTAACAAAGGTATAGATTCTCTAAGGAGGGTATTTTGGAATTACTAAGTTTAGGACTAGGCCGTATTGAGTTTAATGGATAGGGGATTATGCTACCACATGAGAGTGTGCGTCCGATCGATGTGGTTGGCCTTCTCTTATATTCTAGGGCAATAAAGATATTTTCTTAAAAAGAATAATTTTCAGATTAGTATTGTAATTTTTACTAATCATATCGATTGTTTTATCTGAATAAAGGTCCTTTATAACGGCCCAATCAAACTTTTTGAAGAATTCCTGTTAGTAGCTTTTTATGTGGTAAGGTACTTTTGAAATGAGGGATTTAATCAAATGTTTCCATGGAGGAGCCCGCGATGGATCAACTATTGCGTTCTTACTCATTATGGGTAACAGAGAGAGGGACAATATTCCACTGGGACATTCATAAATATTTTTATTAAGATATTCTAAACCGGAAGGAGATAAATGGAGTTGAGCTGATTTAGAAACCAACGTGTCCGCCTTGTAACCCGGGGCTTTATTCAATGCCATCTAAATACCGTAAATTGTTTCACCCCCTTCGATCCGTTTGATATCGTTTATTAAATCAAACCAACATATTGTTCTCCTATTAGATCCAAGATTAAGGTTGAGGGGTCTGTACTTGATGCAATTACTTTTCTAACAACAATCATTTGGCCATTATCAAGCCGTACTCCCGTTGCCCTGTTACCATTTGTTTCAATTTTGGTTACTTTAGATTTTGTTTTTGTACGGCCTCCCCCAGATCTTAAATATTTCTCAAGTGCAAGTGGCAAATTTCCAAAACCTCCTCTGACAACATTATTACCCTTACCGTGTATTGCACAAGAGAACAAATAACAAAGGGTTCCGGACCCTACCTCGTCCGGTGAAAGCCCAACGAAGGTTAAAAATGTGCCAAACATCAACTTAAATTCTTCAGATTCAAAAAGTTCGTTAGACCAAGATCTCATTGATTGAATCTCGATTCTAAATTGCCGAAAATAATTTAATTCATCTGAATTTCGATCCTCTGTATATTTAGATACATAAGAAGGATTGTTAGGCGACTTGAAGATTGATTCTCTTTCTTGCAAATATTCTTGAAAGATATTGGTCCAGGTATGCGAATCCTTGACCGGATATTTTGAGATTTCACGGATAGTCTTGTTTAATGACTGAAACATAGCCACATAGTTTCCATTTGGAAAACGTGTGAAAAATATATTTCCGGCTTTATGAGATTAAATCCTTAATCCTATCGACTTAATTCTATAGGGACTGGAGAAAAATAGGCTAATTGATAGCTAAAAGCATGAATATCTGATTTAAATCCCTGTTGAAAAAATTCTTCGGCATGGTCATGTCTCCTATAGCATAATACTCTTCGATGACTAATACACTCAATCCAGCTTTGACAAGATAACACCCACAAGTTAATCGATTATGACCTGCTCCTATTACAACCGCATCATATTCTGGATAAGATCCACTGATGGTATTTGACACACAAATCAATATGACAATTGCATCCTAATTCATTTGGCTAGATAACTGCTCCCATTCATCCCTAGATTATTTATTGTTTAATTGATAACAGTATAAGAATAGTATATAATATTGCAGAATTTAGCTTATGAATTCTAATATTGTTTGGTGCAAAATACTAAGTCATGAGAACATTATATACATTCGCTGTTATCCTTTCGTTATTTAGCGCCACCTCTTTGTTGATATTCGCAAACGGAAATACCAATGCATCTGCTTTGTGCAGTGAAATAACCGATCCAAATGTTACATGTCATGAGCAGCATAACAGTCACTCGAATGTAGAGACTACCACTAGTACAACGACCGAAGAAGAAGAAGAAGATGCAGTAGAAGAAGATAATCCATTGCTTTGCTCAGATTTAAAATGTAGTTTCGGAAAAGAATACATTTTGGGTCATGATACTGATTTAGCAGATCCACTAGACCTACTAGACAACTAATTGGGGATTTTCCTAAAGTAAATTCTCGATTCTAATACATATTTTTTCTAATTTATCGTTAATTTTTTCTCATAATCAATTTTCTTGTCTTCATAATATACCTTGATGAAAACTAATTTTATATTCTAGATTCCTAAGCAATTTTTTGCAGGTTATTAATAGTTTCTAGCATGCCGGAAATCAGATCTATTAATTCGTGTTTGGATTCCAATAGTTGAGATCCAAATGTTATCATTCTTTCTAAGATTAACATATCTCCACTATCGGTCAGGATTAATTTGCTTGAGTTATGTGGCGATGAAATTTCCTTAACTATATCTAGTTTTAGTTTGCCGTCCAGATTAGTAAAACATGTAATCTGCTTTGGAGTTAAAGTCAAACTAACCTGGATCAGAATCCCATTCCCTAAGCTGGGATTTGATTTTAAATCAATGGGATGAAGGGGGTAAACAGGTGAAAGCATCTTTGCATAAAAGTCTGAAGTTACGATAGTACTTTTCTCTTCTTTGATAACAAAGTTAGCTTCTCTTAACCAGCGTTTAACAGAACTAAATGCAAATTCCTTGCTATCATCAGTCACTTGCAAACTATGAGATACCAATTATTTATTCTGATTGATATGAGAACTATCTTTCCTATTATTAGAAATAGAGATAACCATTTTAAATTAATATCATGCAGGGGCGCTCCAGCATGGCACTGACCCAAGGATTCATGTTAGATTATATTCACACTGAAGTTAGAACGGTTGTTGATTTTACCCTAATAGGAAAACTGGCAGATCATCCGCTGCTTCTTTCTCAAGTGTGGTTGGCTGTCTGAAGAGAAGATACGTATGGTTTTATCAAATAGAAAAATCTTGTCAAACTTTAATATATATAGAAATATGGAATTTATTTATGGTAATAAAAATTGGTGTTATTTTTGCAGTATTATTGGTAGTATTATTATTATCAAATCCAAATCATAACGCTAACAACCAGGTTTTTGCTCAAAATACTACCGGCATAATAGATTCAAACATAACTCAAACACCTACTCCTACACAGAGTCCTTCCACCACTGTCACAAAACTTACAGGAGGTATAAAGATAAATTCACCAGATAAAGGCGACTTGGTTCCACTTAATTCAAACAAGTCACTAGTAATCTATGGAGTCTCAAAGGATACTGCCTCATCTGACTGTGACGTGACAATTATTGTAAATAATGTC
>DATELO010000168.1:0-7127 GCA_035276505.1 Candidatus Nitrosocosmicus sp. | reverse complement strand
TATGAATAATAAAATATCATTTCAAATTGAAAAAGTAAGCCATGAATTTCGTCGTGGTGTAAATAAAATGCTTAAAATAAACAAGATAGAATAAATTTACATTAAATTATGCCTTAATAGTTTTTGACTATCATTTTATCTAACTCTTGAGATAGACTTTGTTCAAATTCGGTCTTATGTGTCCAGTATTAGGAAAAGGCGATATTACAAGTGAATCTATTTACCGTCTGTTTGTTTCAAGGTGGCCCAGTGGGCTTCAAATACATGAGATACACGGGAACTGTTGATTTAATAAACAATTAGGTTTTAAAGATTGTATGGGATAGATCTTTGGCGATACCTTTAGAAGGACGTGAATTAAACAACAACAATTAGAAACATGACGATAAAAGAAGTTATCAAGATATTTTTCCTTGCGCTAATAGCAGGTAGCATCATGGGCGTAGTAATAGTAGAAATCTTTGCAACTCTAGATTTAATAAAATTTATTCAATTAGAAATATGTGTTCTTCTAATTATTGTTTTCCTATTTGTCATAAGTAAGTGGTGGAACAGGAGATTAAGGAAAGTTCATAATTTAAGTGAACATCGAGAAAAAGATAATGATGATAAATTAGGAAATACTAATAAAAAAAATGATTAATTTGGTACGAACCGTAATACTCAACAAGCCAGGAGAGCGATTATTCACTCAGTTGACTCTATATAGAGATAAAGAACTTTTCTCTTATTTCGGTAAGACTGGCGGGCTAATAAAAAAATTATTAATTAAGTTGAGATATGTATTATATATATTGTCATGTACAATTGCTTCTGCAAGTATTTCTGAAATACCTGCTTAGTAAGGGTAATGCTGATAACCATTATACCTCAGCATTATCTTTACTAATACAAAATACAATTTGATAGATTCCTAATAGGCATACCTCTTATCTTAAAGAAACCAATTTGGTCAACATATTCCTGAAAAATGAAATTACAGCAGGTCCATTGTGTTTAGTAGATCAACCCAGTGTTCTATGGAGGTAATTTGAAAGTTAATATTTTTGAGTCATATAATTTATTAGGATTTAGTATTTTCACCCTTCTTTTTTGTAAATCTTGTAACCACATCAAGTATTTCATCTATGGAAGAGGGTTTTTTTAGAATATATTTAGCACCCTCTTCTAACATACTTAGAATTTCCTTGCTCTGTGTAGACGATGCGGTAAATATAATTATGTTATTAGTTTCAAGCAAATGCTCTTCCTTTAATTTGTCGAAAACATCCAATCCACTAAATTCAGGCATGGCCAAATCTAGAAAAATTACATCATAATACCCATTATTATTTCGTATTTCCTCCAGGCCACCTATCCCTGTATTAATGATTTTACATTCTATATCTTCTGGTTCCAAATAATCCTTGATCAACTCGGTTATGTCCTCATTATCATCTATGATGAGAAGTCTGGAAACAGGTGTCATAGAAGAGGAGGATGATGACATACTATTACTTATTGTTTCGGTATTATAGTCATTTCTCTTAGTTTTAAACAGGTATTGTAAATCTAAAAGCTGCACCGTGTCGATATTCTTTGTCAATCCATATTTTACCACCGTGTGCTTCCACAATACCTTTGCAAATTGCTAAACCAAGTCCACTTCCGCCATGTTTTCGTATCAAGCTGGTATCAACTTGATAGAATTTATGAAATAATTTATTCATTTTATCCGCAGGGATCCCAGTACCATTGTCTTCTACTGAAAATTGCACCATTGTGTTATTATCGACCAATTCTGCAATAACTGTTATTTTACCAACTGTTGGGGGTACAAAGTCTATCGCATTTTTGATTAAATTTGCAAAAACCTGTTCGATCCGTCTACGGTCGCACATAACAGTAGTTTCTTCAGTTAATCCTAAATCGACATCGACAGTAATTTGTTTCTCACTAATAACAGAAGCTAAATCCAATAAGACCGATGAAACTAATGTCTTTATATTTACCAAATTTTTTTGTACCTTTAATTTTCCCATGTCAATCTTGTATCCATCAAGGACATCGTTGACCAAAACTTCTAATTTTAAAATATTCTTATAAATGATATTGGCATACTTTTTCTGTTTTTCATTCAGCTCTCCTATTTTTTTTTGTCTGAGCAGAAGCTCAATGTATCCTCTAGCTGGAACTAAAGGGGTTTTTAGTTCATGACTAACCATAGACATGAATTCTTCTTTGGCTTTGTCTGCAATCATCAATTCCTTGTTGATGTTTGCCAAATGTTCATCATTTTGTTTCAGTTCTTCATTTGCTCTTTGAAGTTCTTTTGTTCTATCTTCTACTCTTTTATTTAAATTGCGGTTTACTTCGTTTACGTTCCGTCTCATTAATTCAAAGTTTGAGGCTAATTCTCCCACTTCGTCTGAACTCTTGACATCTATTTTTGAATCATAGTTTCCTTTACCTATTTCAATTACTTTAGTCATAAGCTTTGATAATGGTAATGAAATAGTTCTGGCAATGAACAATATAAGAACTATTGAAATTACTAATATAATTCCGGAAACTATTAGAAATTGATCTACTGTTTTCTGTAAGTTTCCAAAAACTGTAGCAGTATTTTCCCTTAGTAAAAGAAACCAACCACTCCCAGGATAGTCCAAGTAACCTTTTCCCTGCGGTACGCTCACAATAATTTCATCATCTTCAATTTGAGTCTGTGGTGAAGTAAGATTTAGTAAAAAGGCGTCATTCTGTAGATCATTTCTTGATATCAGATCTTGAAATCCCGATATAGTTTGCAAAATAGAGCTCCTATTGTGGTTTGAATATATCACAGTACCATTGCCAGAAATCAAATCCAATTTAAGATTACTTGATTCTTCAGATTGTGATTCGATTTCCTTGAAAATATCATTTATTTTATTTATTGGCTGTCTAGTAACAATTACTCCGTTGATGTCTTTACTTTCATTATATAATGGCGCAGAAAAATGTATTACATACTGATTCATAGATTGAGATAGAGTAGGAATGGTATCATAATACACTTTTCCCGATATTGCTTCTTTAAAAAAAGTTTTTTGAGATTCGTTTTCTCCTAAAAGAATATTTCTTGTATCCCCAAGTTTAATGCCCTCTTTATCATATAAAGAAATAGATAAGTATGATTTGAATGCCCTTTCCAATGAACGAAGATAATCCATCTTTTCACGAGTTGTTAAATTTGAATTTTCTAGTATATTACTTTCGGACAGAAATTTTATATCCGCTACCCTCTCAAACATATGATGTGACAGATCATTCATTGTATGAGTAGCTATTGTTTTTAATTCGTTAATTAATTGAGATTGTAGAGTTGCAGTAAAATTCTGAAAGTCTATATAAGTAAGAAGTAGTATAGAAAAGGATACCAATGGAATCATCGTGACTATAAGTTTTGTCCTAATTTTCAAATACTATTTCCCTTGTAGATAATTCATTTCAACAATAATTCATTAACAAATCTTGGTTCAATTATGTTTTCTATATTCGGATATTCACTAATAACTCCCCTTTCAGTATAAAATTTTGAAATAGAATCTCCAGACGTATATAGAGATGACGTTTCGTTTAATTGGGAATTCATTGAATACTGATCATTATATGACAAGTCTAAGAATCTTACATTATTGAGGCCATCTATTATTAGATCTCTGCTTAATCCAGACTTTGAAGACATTATTTCAATATCTTGTTCTGGATTCTTGTCATAATCTTCTTTTGCTTCTATCAATGATTTTATGATATTGTAGACGTCATTTGGTCTTTGTTCCACTATGTCCGCATGAAATGCCAATACATTAGTAATGGTTCCAGGAATGTCTGCTCCTGTTAAAAGAATGTTGAAGCCTTTCTTTACTCCCTCTAAGATAAATGGTTCGTAAACATGTCCCGCCACAATTTCTTTGTTTGTCAGCGCCTCTGGAATATCCTGAGCTAAAATGCTTACAAATTCAACATCTGCTTCGCCCAATCCAACATGTTCTAAAGATCTTAACATAAATATATGCGAAAAACTATTGATTCCTTCAACGCCTACCTTTTTACCCTTGACTTCTGAGAGGTTTTCCACACTACCTATAATCGCATCTGCATCGTAGGATGTATCAATATTGTAGACAACTTTGGTATCTATTCCTTCAGAATTTTGTATCAAAGCATCAGAAAATACTATAAACATTCCATCAAATTCTCCATTCGCGTACCCCCTTACTGCATTGGCATAATCTTGAACCAAGGTTATATTCACGTCAACATTATTTTTGTCAAAATAACCTTTTTCTTGGGCTATGTATGCAATGAAATTAGGAACCCACAAAGTTAGTCCTAGATCTATCGGTTTTTCACTAGGTACCTGAGCACCTGCTAAATTTAAGTTAGAAAACGGTATTGTAACAATAATACCAAAAATTAAAGCTATACAAACTTTCATATCTATACACTCTGATCTCATTTTTGTAAGGTATGTTGACTCTGGTATTTTTCCATATCGATTGTCACGAATAGATTTATTGAGAATATATTAGATTTTGGGGGCTAAATCAAATTCTTATAATTGTTTGATAGTGAGTTACTTCTGAATTCAATTGTCTCCACCCATAATATTAGACCCAGGAATTGTAAAACCTAGTGATTCAAATTCACCTAAAATGGTTAAAGCGAAAATTTGATTAAAGAATGATAAATGACTAGTTTTATATACTGCTAATAAAATATAATAGTGATTAGTCATAGCTGATAGTGTTACTAATAACAGTAAATTCGAACTATTAATCGACTCTAAAAATGCTTTAACAAAAGCAATTAATTTAATACAAAATACTCATTTAAAAATGGACATTGCATTTGATCGTAATGCTCCATTTACGGTAGTCGGTCTTGAGAACTACGTTAATGACTTTAAAGATATATTATCTAGAGGTGGAAAAATTAGATGTATAACTGAAGTTACTTCAGAAAATATTCTGTACTGCAAAGAGTTACTAAATCTGGTTAGTGAATTACGCCACCTAGATGACCTTCAAGGAGGATTTGTCATTAACGAATCAGAATATATGACCAACTTAGTTTTTACGAAAGAAAAATTGTTAGCCAGAGTTATATATAGTACTGAAAGGGAAATGGTTAGTCAAGGTCGATGTATATTTGAAAATCTTTGGAAAAATGCCATACCAGCAGCTAGAAAAATTAAGGAAGTTGAGAACGGTAAGTTAGATTATGAAACTAAAATAATTTCCGCGTCTAGTGATCCTTCTAAGCTTGAAGAACTATCTACATACTTGTTCAATTCCAACGAGTTGAATATTTGTACCACTTCTGAAGGATTGAAGATAGGCTATGATCTTTTTCTACGATGGATAAAAGATTTACTTGAGAAAAAGAAAAATGGACCACACAAGGGTATCAGGATCCTAATTGCAATCTCAAATGATAATATAGACTTGGTTAAAAAATATCTTAATTTAGGAATAGAGATCCGTCACCTAAAGGAGTCACCTTTTATCAACTTTGGTATCACTGAATCTGCCATGGTAGCAGCAGTAGAAAGTGTAACAGAAAATAGTTTCTCGAATAATATTTTATTTAGCAACGAACCAGCATACCTGCATAATTTCAAATCCATGTTTAACAAACTATGGAAAAATAGTAAGGATGCATCAGAGATAGTAAAATCTATAGAAGAAGAGACGGAAATACCTTTTATTGAAACGATTGAAAAATCTGATGATACATTGAGTTTAATTAAAAACCTGATTGCTTCAGCTGATCAGGAGATACTAGGATTATTTCCAACTGTAACTTCATTTAAGAAACAGGTGGAAGGCGGCTTCTTTGCTTACCTAAGAAATACTTCTCAGAATAAGGATTTATCTATAAAATTTCTTGTTACAGATAAAATAGATTTTCAAGAAATAAAGAATATTAATAAATTATTAAAAGGCGATCTTTACTTTTTGCAAGATAAAACAACGGAATTTTATACCGGCAATGTTTTTACTAAACCGTTTGATTTCACAATAAACCAAATAAAGAATTTGAAAATTAGAGCTATCGCAAATAATGATATTCAATCAGAAATCGGATTGTTAATAGCTGATAGAAGCAAATCAATAATAGTAGAGTTCAAAAATAATACCTTGGGAGATCCGTCTCGTTCTATTGGACTGGCATCTTACTCAAATAGTATTCCTATATCAAACTCGTATGCATTTATTTTTGATTCACTATGGAACCAGTCAGAGTTGTATCAATTTTTAAAGAAAATATACAACAGACTTAAAATTCATGATAAAATGCAACGAGAGTTTATAGACATAGTTGCACATGAATTACGAACTCCGGTTCAACCAATGATTGGATTAACCGAATATGTGAAAAACAACTTAGATGACAAGAAACAGAAAGAACTACTGGAAATTGTCATCGCTAGTGCACAAAAATTACATACATTAGCTGAAAACATCCTTACGGTGACTAAAATGGAGGGAAAAATGTTTAATCTCTCCACGAGTACATTTGATCTTACTGAATTAATACTGGAAAACGTAAAGAATTTTGAGGTAACACTCGAAAATAAAATTAGGGTAGATGGAATACAGAAGAAAAAAATAAGATTTAGACTTGTTGGATTTGAACAAAGTTATATCGTGGTTGCAGATAAGCTAAGAATATCTCAAGTTATTTCAAATTTAATTGACAACTCCGTGAACTTTATTATGGATACTAAAAAGGGTATAATAACTATAACAATTAAGGCTAATGAAAGTAATATCACGGTTAAGATAAGAGATAACGGTGAGGGGATACATTCAGAAATACTTCCAAGGCTATTTAGCAAGTTTGCCACAAGATCTTTTTATGGCACAGGACTGGGATTATACATTTGTAGAAATGTCATCAACATGCACGGGGGGAAAATTTGGGCTGAAAATAATAAAGATGGAATTGGAGCAACAATTTCATTTACTTTGCCACATTAATCATCATATATAAGAACCAATCATTATTTTTGTGATGACGGTCTTCAACTGTTGTCCTCTTTTTTTTCCATTTTAACACTTTGGTAAATCATTGTAAAGTTTTTCAATTTACTTATCCGA
>DATELO010000167.1:0-4983 GCA_035276505.1 Candidatus Nitrosocosmicus sp. | reverse complement strand
CGGTTTCAGCAATTTTTAGCGATTTTGTTTGTTCTTTATTATAATCAATCATAGGATATTATCACACTCCTAATCAATCATAATTATCAAAAATTATGGGATAGAGATTTTACTTTAGTCTACTCTATTTTTATCTCTTTTCCTTTGGGTTTAGCAGGTGCTTTTAATTTGAACTTCAACTCTAGTATACCATTGGAATAGCTAGCCTTTGTGAAATTGTCTTCTATTTCTACATTCAAGGGGATTTCGGTATGATATTTTTTGTCACCTCTTTCACCATGCACTACTATAACGTTGTCTGTTGAACTTACTTTGATGTTTTCTTTAGAAAGTCCAGGCATTTCTGCTGTAATAGTTATTGTATTATTCTTTTCATCAACCACTGAATCTACTAATGGTTCTCTAACACCCGACTGTTCTGCAAGTCCCCTAGCACCAGGTTTAACATTTCCAAATTCTCTTACATGAGGCTTTCCATCTGGACCTACTGTTATCTGGTATCCATAGTAATATGGAAATGTAGATGCCTGTCTGAACGTATCAGCAGTCAACGGACTTATACCTCTTGCAGTATTAAAGACCCTATTCATCATCTCTTCTGCCTGTGAAAACTCTCTATCCAAGTCTCCAAAAAAATTTCTGAATGTATTTCTTCTTGGAATTATATCCCAATCTTCAAACATTCAAATCACCTTACATTATGTTAGGTTCTTTACATTATATATTTTTTTTGATAATTAGTTAAATATAAAACAAAGTAGAAAATAAATTACAGATCTTGATATATTTATTCGGTGATCAAGTTACAAATACTAAACAACTCGTAACAATAATCAACATCGAACCAATAAGATCAAAGGACGATATGAGGCTTTCGATAGGAAAAAAGCTGGAGTTACCAGGAATAGCAACCTTGCTATCTCTGGTGAGCGGAAACTCTATTGCTTATTCACAGAAGGCTTAATGTACAACAACAACATCAGTTAGTAACCCATTGTATAATCGCTAAAAGTAGCAAAGACAAAAGTTGAAGTTGCTACTTCCGCAGGAGCATTCGGAAATGGCGCTCCAGAATTATATAATATATCAATCCATGACCTCATGCTTGCATTCACAATTATTGCAATCGGTGCAATGGGGACATATATAGCTGTCAAAATGCTCCTTCCCCACTTTAACAAAATCAAGATAACTTATACTCACCTTCCTAAAACTGTGGCACAAAGTGATCACTTATCAGAATGCTATTTTTTTTCTTATCTTATTTCTCCAAAATAGGACTAGTTAATCTAATTGATAGAGACTTTTATTTGCATGAAAATGTACATTCGCAAGTTAAGATATCTTATGAATATCAACAAGATATACAAAATTAGAATATCTTAATACTAACTTGGTGAATGAATAGGTATGAAATGTCCATACTGTGATACCGCATTTAATCCTCAATTTAAAAGAAAAGATTCCGATTATAATTCAGATACTCAGATCTTTAATACGATTTATACTCAATATTGTCCTGCATGCGATCAGTATATCGTGGGAGTTCATCAGTATGTTTTTAGTGATATTAGTTATGTTAATGAATCAACCGCTGAACAATTACTAACAATCTTAAAGCACAGCATTACCTAGTTTCTACATACATCTTAGCCAACCCCACTACAAAAGATATGTCAAGGTCATTGGGGGTTTCTTGCTTTAGTTAGGAATAAAACCTGTAAAATAGACAACGACTCTATGAGAAAAGAATCAAGATTAAGTGGATTGTCGACCCGCACTCACTTTGAGAAGATGAAAATGGCAATAGATGATCATACTTTTTATACTATTTTACACTATTACCATTAAGCAAATACGGCAAATATCTCTTCCATCGCGGCATGAGAACCTGAGGCTAGTAGATTGCTTTACTATACAGGCAATCTACCCCGAGTTCTAAGGTGATATTCTATATCTTAGTTTTCATAAAAATTGTGTACTAACAGTGATGTGATAGACCCAAAAGGCTCATCTTATTAAGTTTTGATCTATAAGTTAGGAAGAAGGAATGGGGTGTTTGTTATCGGAGCTAGTAAAACAATTTCTAACCTCACAATTGAAGATGCTGTGAATAAAATCATTGAATCAAAGTATGGATTACATTGCATGATCATATATCCAAATCTTCCAACGTTCAGGAACTTTTACACTTATTATATAAAAAGACAACTTGACGAGAAGAATGAAATAATTCTATTCAATCCTTTTTATGAAACTGTGGGCATGGTTAGACAAAACCTTTCAATGGGTCATGTACATGTGGATGAATATGAATATAAAAGTGATATATCTTTGATAATTGCTGATTCTTTAAATCAATACTTTGGGAAAGTGCCCATGGTGAAATTCAAAGAAAGATTGGTCAAGTATGCTATTGAGAAAAGAAAAGATGGTATTTCTATATTATCTGACATGGGCTCTTATTTTTTCAAAATGCTTTATAAGGAATTGATACACTATGAACTATCATTACCTATTCAATTTGATGCACCGCTAAAAGGTCTCTGTGTTTACAACCAACTTGATTTTGATAATAGATTAACTGAAAAACAAAAACAAGACATGGTAGACCATCATAGTATGGCTATAGAACTTAAGTCGATCTAAAAGTGTCAACACATTATCTTTTATTTTGTAAGAGGATTAATCACAATTTATCAATTGCTAAATATTTCTTCAATTATCTTTTTTAAAACAGAAAGTTTTATAGGTTTTTGAACAATTCTATTAATCTTTGCTGATTGATAAGTTTCATTGTTTTCCAACTCATCAGTATCAAAAGCAGTCATCAAAAATATTTTAATTGAATTATTTAATTCTCTTATCTTGTTGGCTAATTCCAATCCATATATACCAGGCATTCTCAAGTCTGTAATTACTAATGAAAGTCTATTCTGATTATCCTTAAAATATTCTAACGCTAACAAAGGGTTAGTAAAAGATACTGCGTCCATTCCGTTTGCTTCAAAATAATCCTTAAAAAGCGAGGCCAATTCTACCTCATCATCTACTATCAGAACAGATAATGGATTTGGCACTCTGTAACTTTAATCTGGGCATATTTAACCGTTAACATACTCTAAACAAGAACCTATCTGAAGATCTCTAGAGTTTGAGAGTAGTTGAGGATGATAATTAATGATGATTAGGAATCAAATACTATGATACATCTTATTAGTTGCAGACATCCCCTTTCCATCAGTATGCATGCTGACAATCAGCTAGAGGAATTGAGGCGTAAATGCGTAATATTGCATCTTGATCCCTGTTCTAACCAAAACTTGATTACTTACCATTTAAAGGACCAATATTAAATTTTATGCTGTGGTTTACTCGTCAAAATAAATTTGCTATTCTATTATTCAATATTTGGTAAATTTTTTGATTTGTTTTGTCCTTATATATCTGATCAAACATGCAATGTCTTAGACTTTTGTTCCAAAGATAAATGATGAAGATGTTAATTTATAAATTGCAACTAAAAATTGCTATATCGCAACCAACCCTTTAGATAAAAATCTAGATTAAATTTTTTTTGGAATAATATTATAATAGTATATACCATATATTTTTCATAATATCTACATACATAATGATTATATCATTATAAAATCAATAAGATACCAGATTGCGCAACACAAATATCGCAATTGATGTGGATGGATCACCCTCGGGATATATTTGTTGGCATAATCACTTTCAAAATAAAAGTAAAATAAGAACACTAAAACCATACAAGAAGAACGAAAAATTTGGCGTTCAAAGGATGGAAATGTTAGCGATTTATTTTGCAATTTTAGATAATCTCAAGAGTTTCAGAATAAAGCTTAGAAGAAAAGCAAAAAAAATTATTATCATAAGAAGCGACTCAAAATCTACCATAGAGCAATTAAATATGAAATCAAAAATGAAAGATGAGGTTATAAAAAGAATTTTCAAGTCCATCTTAAATATTTTGCAGAAGATAGCCTGCCCATTAATTTTTGATTACTTAAAGAGAAACAACAATAAGGCAGGAAAGATGCTAGAGGACCTCAGAAAATGCAATAGATATAGTTGTTACACAAGAAACTATAATGAAACTACAAATTAATAACATTCGGTAGTAGGACTCAAATCCATATCATATAGTCGTGGATTCATATATGCTATAACATAGGGGATCTGGAAAGTGATTCGTTTTACACAAAATTGAATTTGATCTTACCATGGATTCATCTAACATTTATCATGAAAGTAGAACATATTTTTTGTATTATATCTAATTGAAAGAAAGAATGAAATTCAGAAAGCCATTGAAACTGAGGGTTTTTAAGATATGGCATAATAAATCAAATATTGATTCACAAAAATAACGATAAAATAAGTGGAATATCTATTCTGTATGCTATCTTTTTCTTTACGATATCATATCTAATGTTGGGAAATTTAATGGGAGGAATATCTTATTCCTCCTCCTCCAACTATTTCAGCTTTTTATCCAATAATTTGACTCCACATGTATATGCAGTTAATTCAACTGACCCTGTAAATTATACCGGATTAGAACAAAGTACAAAATTATTTTTATTGGATATAAAGTCAAAGAATAATCCACCAATAAACTCTTTACCTATAGACGAAGCTAGGATGGCATTATCTGGACTTCAATCCTCATATCTTGTAAACATGCCTGAAGCTGAAGTACAAAACCAAACAATTCCTTTAGGTCCAAATAATGAAACAATAGCGATTCAAATTGTTCGTCCTGCAGGTATTAGTGAAAATCAAGTTTTACCCGTTGTTATGTATTTCCATGGTGGTGGATGGGTACTTGGAGGTTTTGATACTCACGAAAGACTGATAAAAGAGTTGGCTAATGCTGCTAATATTTCAATTGTATATGTAAACTATACTTTATCACCTGAAGCAAAGTATCCTCAATCTCTTGAAGAAGCATAT
>DATELO010000166.1:0-4090 GCA_035276505.1 Candidatus Nitrosocosmicus sp. | reverse complement strand
CTTTCCCTCAAATTCATTTTTTATAGATTCAATAGTTTCAATAGCTGGATCAGGCGTAACCTTATCATAAACAGTATAATTTTTTATACCCATATACTCTGTCCATTTTTCATAAATCTTGCTTTCAGTGGTTGTGATAATCAATGCATTGTCAGGGTAATCAAATTCCTTTGCTGCATTTTCCCCATATGCTATTTTTTTTGGAATTAAAATCTTCCACACATTACCCTTGAAATGTTTTTTTCAATTTAAATATTGTCTTCTTTTAACTTACCTTTTTGCAAATGTAAGTTTAGGTATGGTTAAAAATCCTTAGTCATGTCTAATTTGTGTACTCTCGCCTCAATTGTAAATTACGTTAGAAAATCATATTGTGGCAAATAATTATTTGCAATTGGTAACTTTCGATTATTGTTTATTTGTATCCCCTCCATCTCCAAGTGTTTGGCTAACATTGGTTAACTTATTATCCTTCAATAATTGTTCATGTTCATACTTTATATTTCCCAATTTCATACTTGCATCAAGAATTTCGGACTTGAGTTTTTTTAATTCAATTTGCTTATTATCAATCTCATTTATAATATGGAAAACTGTTACATCTAGGCGAAATACATAATCAGAAACTTTTTCAACCGCGTGAATAAATTTTTTGGGATCATCAAGGTCATTTTTATAATTGTAGATACTTAGCGCTAGAAGGAATTTCTCTAATAGGTCGTCGGGCAATTCCAAGTTATCTAACATATTTTTTAATCTTATTGAAGATGACATCTCATTTAGTCCAAGGTTATGGCGTTTCATGTAGACAGCTGCACCCCTAAGTAAATCAATGTCTGGGACCTCTGTTTCTCGAAATTCTTTAATTATATTGGTTACGGACCCATTAGATATGCTATTGTTAATTGCTATATCATCGCGTGACTTGCCAGATAACCAGTCATTTAATACTTGCAACTTTATTGAGTGAGGAACTTTCTTTCCCATTCTTATACATAATAAGATATACTGAGTAGAGTATATAATAAAAACAAGCACAAAACAGGCTTGCTGTGCTCTGACGGTAGTTTGGCGGTAGTTTGGCGGTAGTTTGGCGGTAGTTTGGCGGTAGTTTGGCGGTAGTTTGGCGGTAGTTTGGCGGTAGGTCAGCCATCCTTATATTCAGACTATCAAATTAAACCCTCGTTTTTGTGGGATAGGGTCTATATTTTCAATCATTTATAGGCCATGCTTGTGAGTACAAGTCTGGTCATGCCTGAAAATACCTTTCATTATCCTACCCTCATTTATGATAATTACTGCTCATCATGCTCCAAATTTGCCATGGCCATCTACCTCCTTTCCAGAAAAAGAATAGAAATCATGGGTCATTTTGATACGGAACGGTCAACCAGGCTAAAAAAAATAGTTTTCAAAGATTACTCTAAAGATCCAACACGTATGTTCTGGTACGTTAAGGAAGGCAGCGCTTTTGCCTCACGCTCTGGATTGCTAGAGATTTTGAAAGATTTGCCTCAAATGATTCTAGGCATATCGAAATATGGCAAGGTTAGCCTAATTGACCAAAAGTGTTCAAAGGCTTGCTACATTGGAAATAATTTTTATTCACGATATGGTTGTGGCGACGACCCAAAGAGCATATCCATGCGCATAAGGTATTTGCTAAAAAACTCTGATTCGCTAAATTGGAGCCTGCAAGAATAGTCTTGTCGAGTAGACTTAAAAGAGAGAAAAAGTCTAATCCTCTATTGAGTTGTTTGGTATTGAAATTTCTTCTGGTATCCTGATTATAGCAATTCTTGCCCAGATGGCTATTATTGCCATTTTGATTTTTATTATATTTTTTAAAATAAAGTGGATAAACTCTACATCTACATCCGTTTCTAAGAACACCGAATTAGACAAAAAAGTAGATAACAAATTAACTGGATTGCAAGTTAGTCTCAGCGAAATCTTGAGAGAAATATCATCGGCGACAAAGGAACAAAAAGAATCAATTTCAAAGGTGGCCTCCATAGTAGCTGCTGCTGCTGGTCCTACTACTACTGCTGCTGCTGGTCCTACTACTACTACTACTACAGTTACGGCTCCCTCTGATGCTGAGGTCAGCAACTCTGCATCAACAGCAGGTGTCTTAACCGCTGCAGATATTCTCCCGATTACGGAAAGTGTTTCATTTTCTACTAAAATGGAGCCGTTTGCCTCTGCTCCCAATGTTAATGCTGCTATTCCCGGAAAAGCTTCAACATTAGTATCAGAGTCATTTGATCGATCAGAGGATTCTCCTACCTCTAAATCAGAATTTTTAGAGATAGATTTGGACCATGACTCGGCCAACGATTCAAACATAGAATCTGATGCTTTGTATTCAGAATTACAAAAAGGACCTGAAGTCGTTCGTACATCAACATATGGACCTCCAGATACACCAGCTTCTACTAATTCTAAAGATTCTAACTCACACCATGACTCTATTGGGTCTTCTGACTCACATCATTATTATCATCCACAATCTCACAATCACCTTAATCGGCATCAACGCTACAGTGATGTATTATTCGAATCTAATAGTCGAACTGAATATGCGAGCGAAATGATTCGCAATTTTAAGGAAACTGAAAATAATAATAATAATAATAATAAAGGAGAGAGCCCATCTCAAAACCAGAATTACCATAAGATAGAGGATTCTGATTTTGAAAAACTTGACTTATCCAGCGAGAAGAATAGTAACCCAGAATTAGACAAGATAGATAAAGAAATTTTGAATGCACTTCAAAGACTTGGTGACATTGATAGTTCCGATGATAATGACACAGGATCATATGATAAAGAGAAAACACAGTAGTGCGTCGATAATGGTTTTATGCTATCATATCTGCGGATATCAAAATGAATCCAAGTAAAGACTTGGTTAAAAACAAGTAATTTTACATTTGGAAATAAAACGACCGGCACAAAGGCTATTGATAAAAATTATAAATGATAATTTGCCATAGATATTTTAATGATGGCCTGAAATCATTGCAATATAGAGAGAGAAAAAGAGGTAGGTGACCAGAGAATCTCAAATTCGGATGACAAGACAGTAGTAGAAAGTAATGATCAATTAAACAAGATTGATAAATATGAACAACATCAAACGATCATTAACCTTTTTGATTCAGGAATTCCTCCTGAAATTATTTCATTGCAATTAGATGTCGATTTGGAAGAAGTCACAGAGGTCATAAAAAAGATAAACGATAAAAAGGAAAAGGAAAATGACAACAGGCTACTAACTAGATCAAACATAAACGATCTTTCTGTTTTTCATGTGGATGCCCTAATCGACATCCAAAAAATAATTTCTGCTTCACAATCAAGCATGTGGAAGGCTCTACGATCTGATCCCATTTTCACCGCGCCATTTGAAGAAACTCAAGAGATCCTAAGTGAGTATAACTATGATAAAATCAATTTAATAATTTTAAATATTGATATTGTAGGCTCTACCAAACTCTCAATGAACCTCCCCATAGAAAGGGTTTCAAAAATCATACAAACATTTACTCAAGAAATGACTAAAATCATCCGTCTTTATGGTGGTTACGTGTTAAAATACGTAGGAGATGCAATTCTTGGTTTTTTCAATGTGAGCTCTGAGCACTTGTACACTTTATGTATAAATGCTATTAATTGTGCTCGCACGATGATAAAGGTAATTAATCAAGGATTCAATCCGGTTTTTGGACAATATGATTATCCAGAACTTGGAGTCAGGATCGGAATAGATTATGGAGAAAATGTAATTGTAAAATATTATCCCCATGTAGACAAAATAGATGATTTATCAGTATATGATTATAAAACGATCCAAAAAAGTAGTGATTTGATTTCAGCAAAAAAACCAGTTTATGATATATTAGGTTACACCATCAGCATCGCTTCGAAAATGACAACTTATGCACGGGTTAATCACATAATTGTTGGACAGCTAATCTACGATGTCCTATCTGCAGAAGAGCAGGAATACTTTTCTATTGTAGATATCAATCCCGAAAACTGGAATTATATCAGTGACGAAACAGGGTCCATTTACAAATTATAT
>DATELO010000165.1:0-6673 GCA_035276505.1 Candidatus Nitrosocosmicus sp. | reverse complement strand
AATCTCTCGTTGAATCATAACATGGTATGTTTTGGAAAAATGCTAGAGCATTGGGAATTGTTATTCGGAGGAGAGAAGGATATTGATGACCGCTTTATTAGATTCTGGTAATATTATTAGATTATTTATTTGTAAATATTTAGACAGCGTTTCAGTATCCTTGTATGAACTAGCATGAACGATTGTAAGATTATTCGAGTGTACAAGTAGGAATTAGAAATCATGTTGTCGGTTAGGAATCTTTACCATACGGATGAAGCTCGTTTGACTCGATATTCTTGCTAATTGCCATCCAAGGTTTGTCAATGATTTTTATTTGCAATAGGCTCATAGTATTATATTGCTATTAGGGAAATTGTTTATCAATAGGAGTGTAGGTTAATTTGCCTTCTGCTAAAAAAATATGTATAGTTTGCGAGAAAAACATTGATATTACTAGAGGAAACGAAATCAAAAGATGTTATTATTGTAACAATACAATTTGCAATAAACATTATAACATTTGCAGAATATGCTCAAAATTAATTTGTGAGAATGAGGTTAGAGAATGTGACTATTGTGCTTCTCAACAATGTAAAACTTGCACGTTAAAGTACAAGAATAACAAGTCAAACACTACTCTTCTGTGTTGTTTGCATTGCTCTGCTGAAGAAAAGGAACATAAAAAGTCTCTATCACTTTAGACCAAATGCCACGATGGAGCCGCCAATTTCTTCATCGTCACTTTGTAGATTCACCTTTTCCGTTGGTATGAATAGCATTCCATTTCCGATTGAGGGCCCAACAGGAGAAATAGATGCATCGACATTAAACTCCCAAAGCTTATCCCCAGTATCCTTATCTAATGCCAAAACAATTCCATTTCTTTCATTGTTCCCAAATTCTATATAACCGGTATAGAGTATTTCATTTGAAACCATGGGAGAAACCCTCGGAGGATAATCTGTGTCAAGCTTCCACTTTATATTTCCATTCTTGAGCTCGATTGCGTAAATTGTTCCATTCACTAAACCTTGTTCAATAGATTCCTCGGGGGCTTCTTTATGTCCACTTATTCCGTCCGTAAAAAAGTTCAAGCCTCTATTAGTTGACGTTATGTAAAGAGTATCGTTATCTACTGCATGAAAATTATATACACCATGTGACCAAGTCATACCTGTGCCTTCTGGAACAGGTATTTTGTCTGTCCCGATTTGCTTGCCTAATGTTGTCCACCAAATTTCTTCTCCTGAAATGGCATCCATAGCAATCAAGTTACCTGCTTTGTCGTGTCCTATTACTACTTTTTTAACCGTTCCATTGTCAAATTTTACATTACTAACACTACTTCCCCATGATGTATCCCAATCATGGCTATCGGGTACATCTATCTCTAGCACTGTGTCATGAGCAATAAACGGAGTCGCCCATTTGATCTTGCCTGAAGGAATATCTACCGCTACCATATGATTGGAATAGAGATTTGGAGTTAGCCTAGTGGTTGCATTAAAATTAGGAGACGCACTACCTAGCGGAATATAAGCAATACCGGAACTAGGATCAATTGAGCCACCTGACCATGCCGTCGCACCTCCATTAGGTGGGTTTTTCTCATTTTCAACCCACTCGCCAGTTGTAGTGTCTATATTCCAAATAATATTCCCTGTTGTCTTGTTTAGAGCAGTAATGTTACCTTTAACATATCCCTCGCCAGGCGGCAACCCGCTACCTCCTGAACCTGCAAGTAAATAGTCTTTCCATAAAAGTGGAGGGGAATTAATTACATACCCAAGGGAAGTATCACCTAAAACCGGTGATTCCCAGATGATTTCTCCATTCTTAGCATCGATGGAGATTATCTTTGCTTCAGTTCCAACTGTAGCATAAATTACTCCATTAGAATAATACAATCCCATAGTTGGACCTCCTTCGGTTTCTAACTTCCAAATAATATCTCCATTTGAGGTATCAAAAGAAATAATATTACCAATATAATCTTGAAAATAGCCAATGTTTCCAACAA
This sequence comes from Candidatus Nitrosocosmicus sp., assembly GCA_035276505.1. Classification (GTDB taxonomy): domain Archaea; phylum Thermoproteota; class Nitrososphaeria; order Nitrososphaerales; family Nitrososphaeraceae; genus Nitrosocosmicus. Next base: position 4,671 of record DATELO010000165.1, on the reverse strand, counting down.
TTATGGGGGGCTCTTGAATTTCATATGTATTATTTAACCGCCATTTTATCTCCAAATTATTGATATTGGATTGGCCTATTTCCGTCTGATTGCTATTACGGGTTCCAAATATATCATGATTGACAAATATCCAGTTGTTTTTATTCTCAGCCTCCATTCCTGTCTCAAACGTATCTAATTCAGAAGCATTACTATTGAAATTATCTTTTGATGTATTTACTGCCTCTGGCTCTGGTCGAGCTGTTGATGGTGACTCATCATTGGTTGATTCATTAAAAGAGGAAAAAACCTGTTGAAAAATACTTGAACCTAGATAAATGCCTAATGTCAAAGAGCAAAGAAAAAACAAATATTTAAAGGATAGAAAATAATTAACCCGCATACCTTCCTATTTTAGAGCAAGACTAACTAGGATAAAATTCTTTTTTTAGTTTGTATATCAAAGATTTGTCTCTTAATTATTGTCAAAAAAAACAAAATACAAAAAATTAGTTTATGTTTAAATTGATGAAATTATGCAGATTATATCCATATCCTATTTTGGGATTGTTACTATTCAATAATTAAGAATCTGATAGGAAATATGATTGGATCAAATAAAATCAAATTACTAGAAAGATTTTATATAATTGAGGCCCTGCATTTCTTATGAACGAAAATTTTTCAGACTATCTTTTGGATATACTTAACAAAAGTGCATTATCTTTAATGCTTTCTATTGGTCATAGAACAAGACTCTTTGACACCATGTCAGAATTACCTCCATCTACCGTCGAGGAAATATCTAAAAAGTCTGAATTGAATTCTCGTTACGTAAAGGAATGGTTATCTGCAATGGTTACGGGTAGAATACTCAATTACGATCATCTAAAAAAGACATTTCATTTGCCTAAAGATAGGGCACAATACCTGACTACTCAAGAGAATGATTATGACTTTTCTGCCTCGATGCAGTGGATACCCATTTTGGCTCAAGTCGAAGATGAAATTGTCAATTGTTTTTACAAAGGGGGTGGAGTGCCATATTCTTCGTACAAAAGATTTCATGAAGTTATGGCTGAGGAGAGTTACCAGACTGTTGTCGCAGGATTATTAGATCATATCGTCCCTCTTGTTTGTGGATTAGATGAGCAATTAAAGTCAGGGATTTCTGTTCTTGATATAGGGTGTGGAAGAGGTAAAGCCATTAACTTACTTGCAAAGAACTATCCTAAAAGCAAATTTATCGGTTACGATTTTTCTGAGGATGCAATACGCGAGGCTTCTTTGGATGCAAAATCTATGAAAAATAGTAACATAGAATTCAGGGTTCAAAATCTCTTGACAGTAGAGCCTTCTGCGAAATTCGATCTCATTACCGCTTTTGACGTGATACATGATCAAATCAATCCTCAACGAACTTTAAAGTTTATTTTTGACTCACTTAACAATAATGGAATTTTCTTAATGCAGGATATCTTGTCTTCTTCAGCTTTAGAGAATAATATTAGCCATCCTCTTGGTCCATTCCTATATACAATTTCCTGTCTGCATTGCATGTCCGTTTCGCTTTCACAGGAGGGGGCGGGTCTAGGTGCGATGTGGGGAAAAGAAAAAGCACAAGAATTATTAAGAATTGCTGGATTTAACAATATTTCGGTCAACACTTTGGCTCATGATTTCCAAAATTACTACTACATTTGCAAGAAATATTAGCATTTTTTATTAAATTTTTTACTACATTACAAATATAATTTCGCTGATTGGTCGATATAAACAAATAACCTAGTGATAATAATAATATATTATGTTTAGTATCATACTTTAAACCGACTCGATTTATCTTGTTTTTGGTAACTCTAACTAATAGTACATCTCTGAGCTTATAAAACACAGCTCAGAGATTTTTGAATAAAGTTGATCATTAAGGAACAATTTTTTTCTCATTTGGACAACAATTCCTTTCTAAAATAAATTTACTTTGTATAGACGTATGTTCATCTAACTCGATTCCACAATTATAAATTGGCGTGTATTCTAACTGATGTGATAGCGGATGAGTTTCTAGGGTCAGTATTGTAATTTTAAATGCGTGATATACAAATGATGAGCTTATAGTGATTGCTACACCCAACAATTACAGATGTATATAATATTTTTTATAGCATCACTTTCTAAGAGATATAACTCGTTGTAATAATAAGGAAATACAAAGTTTGCAAATAATAATTATAGATAAATTACTATTCAGTCACATTTCCTAACTTGCTTAAAAGAGTATGCAAATCTACCTCTATAGCATTGGACAAACTAGAAAAATAGTAACAATGGAAGAGTCAACTTGTTGTTTGAAGATTGATCTGGTTCTAGAATCAAAATGCTAGAAACAATGTAGTAGTGGACCGGGTGGGATTTGAACCCACGACCACCTACGTATCCTCTGCCTATGGCATGCAAGGCAGGTATTCTACCAGTCTAAACTACCGGCCCTTTTTGGGTGTTTTATTCAAACATATTTCACGTACTATTTTATTGTTTTTAACATATTGGCCATATTGACAAATATATTATATACTTAAAGCCGGTAATTTACTTATGACCAAACAATATGCCAATCAAAGTGTATTATGTGAAACTGATTGGGTAAGTAATAATCTAGATAATAAGCAAATCAAAATCCTAGAGGTAGACTATGATGTAGAAAATGCCTACAAGGAGGGACATCTTGCTAACGCGCATATGGTATGGTGGAAAAGAGATATCAACGATCCATCGACACGGGACATCATCAACAAAAAGCAATTTGAAAATTTGATGTCGCGACTGGGGATTCAAAAAAATGACGAATTAATTCTATATGGTGATTTCAATAACTGGTTCGCTGCATTTGCATTTTGGGTCTTCAAGTACTTTGGACACGAAAAGATCAAAATCATGAATGGCGGAAGAAAGAAGTGGGAAGCTGAGGGTAGACCTTATACTAAGGAAGAACCCGCCACAAATCCTAGTAATTATGTCGCTTCCGCTCCAGATGAGGGCATAAGAGCTTACATTGATGATGTTAAGCGGTCTCTTCAGAAACAAGAAGTGGGATTAGTTGATGTTCGTTCTGTTAAAGAATTTAAAGGTGAAATAACCGCACCCCCAGAGTATCCAATGGAACATGCTCAAAGAGGTGGGCACATACCTGGCGCTAAAAATATCCCATGGGTACAGGCTTTAAACGAAGATGGAACGTTCAAAACTGCAGATGAGCTTGAAAAGTTATACGTTGGAAATGATATTTCCCCTGACAAACATATAATTTGTTATTGTAGAATAGGTGAGCGTTCATCACACACCTGGTTTGTGTTAAAGTATTTGTTAGGTTATCCATCGGTCAAAAACTACGATGGCTCATGGACAGAATGGGGTAACATGATCGGAAATCCAATTGAAAAATAGAAAGGACTAGAGTACTTTGAACGATAATTTACCTACTACTAATTCGGTTATGGAAACTTCCCCAATTAAGAAAGCAAGATTTTATTTTATTTATGAACATGATGATTTATTTGAATTAATCGATAAAACTAAGCGGGGATTAGAAATCAAAGACAAACTCATAGATGAAAAAACAGGTATTGAATCCGTCAGGGGTATGATTTACGATATGGAGGGGACGGGTCACCGTGTAACAATAAGATGGTTATATCCCAAGTCAAGATACAACCTCAACCAGGTGATTGAAGATGCAGAACGAATGGAGAAAAGATATAGGGAAATAAGGGAGATGACCTGCCCCGACGATGATTGACATCTTGAAAGGATCACACATAAGTTTTAATATCCTACTGTAAGAGTATTTTTATTCTATGTCTCTCTTGCTATCAGATAGAGTCTGGGTAATGCTTTCTGAAGTTGCAAAAAGAGGAATTTATCCAACTCACGGTGCAAAGCTTGGAATATTCAGATTGCCCGTAGAGCTATTTGGCCAATCTGAGATTAATGGTATAATGAACGAGCTGAAAAAGCTTGGCTATACATTAGATACCTACGCTGATAGAATATTTGTCACTACAAAATGGGTTGAAAAGGGATTTGATATTTATACAAATAAAGAACAGTCAGCAGAACTTAACATAACCGTTGAAATCGTTACCGGTGAGGTACTAGATATAATTTATCAGATAAGGCCATTGGAAACTTTTGGAGATTTCTATTGGGTAAAAAATTACAGACAAAAGGCCGACCGTAACGCAAAAATAATTATCGATAATATAATAAGAAACACAAAGATAGGTCAAAAGTTAATTTCTTACTACCAAAAGATTCAAAAGTTAAGTCAAGAAGATGCAATAAAAAAGTTGGAAGAGATAACACCATTAGCCAATCTGACACGCGATCTCAAAGAAGACCAAAAATCATTAACTGCCTCATCAAGTGTGATCTCATCTGCTAAACCCGGCGTCGACACTTCTATGGAAAACCAATCTGCATCATTGTCCGCAGCTGTTCCAACACCTCCTCCTGCCCCCGTACCTATTCCATTGTCAGATAGTACTACTCTGCAATTAACAGGGACGGGCACAGACCATGAAGCAGTTGAAGGTCCGATTGATACTGGTTTCAAATCCACAAGACAGCCTGTTGGTAAATTCCAAGGTATTCAAGTATGGGGTCCATATGATGCACCAGGACAGCTGGGGATAT
>DATELO010000164.1:0-10320 GCA_035276505.1 Candidatus Nitrosocosmicus sp. | reverse complement strand
AACGACATTTAAAAAAGGCTAGCAATAATACTAATTAGGTATAGAAGTAATTTGCAGACTAACACAAATATGGAAATTGAATAATTCTTGACTATTTTTGCTAAAGGTATAGTAATTGATATGATACCCTTTTGCCTCCTAATCCTTAGACATACTTTCAAAATTATACCAAACTTTCTCAGCCCGATAGTAGCAGATAAAGCAAAGACCCAATAGTAAAGCAAGATTGTTTTGGTCCATCGAAATGTATTTTTCTTTACGATTTTAGTTGATTCAGGCAATTTTTTAGCTTTATTCATGAATTTCACATAGGACCTCATCTTTAATTTTAGATGTAATGTAATTTTGATTAACATATTACAACATGTTAACACATACAATAGTATTTAAGTATATGTATTTGATTTTCCCAATAAAAGGATATTAAACAGATTAACATGTTAGTAAATGTATGCCTGTGAAGAGGGGGGGTAGGAGCGTGGTTACGGTAGAGATATTCTTGGAAAACTATGAAAAGATGAAAAAGAGAGCAATTCAAAAGAGACTTAACATCAAGGAGTATGTCAATGATTTCTTACAAGTTTATCTCGAAAAAGAAGAATTTCTATCCAGAGTTGCACCCTCTTTATCAGTTGATTCATACGAGGGAAACAGAATAACCCTAAAGGATGTAAAGAAAAAGATATTGGTCGATGTATTTTATGTTAATGGGGAACTTCAGTGCGAAATTGACCAGACCAATAATTGCATTCATACAAAATTTATTTGGATGATTCCTGAAATTTCAAAAATAAAAACAAACGGTAATAAGATTAAAGAGTAGGATTACCTCTTTGCTAATTTAAAATCAGTTTCAATATAAGAAAAAAATCTTTACGGTAATCACATCACTTAGTTAAAGTAAGGCTAGTCCCTACTAGAATAACCGGTCATCAACATTTGACTTGCTTAACACTTTTTAATCGCATTTAAATTCGTCATATTATTAATGCAAAGGGTCTATTTAGCACCGTATGGAGTTGGCTTAGGTCATGCAAGCAGGCTGATACTACTAGCAGAGACCTTGAATAAACCCAGCATTCAGATACGATTCTCATCTTTTGGCGAAGCATCGTTTTACATAAAAGGTCAAGGTTATGATTGTAATATTGTTCCCCCTGTAGAATTTCATTGGGGGAAAAACGGAGAATTTTCTGTAAAAAATAATATTGGCAAAATACCCCAATGGTTAGTTAACTTACCCTGGCAGGTTAATAAAGAATTAAAATACCTAAAGAAATTTAATCCCCATGTTGTAGTGTCAGACTCTAGACTCTCACCTTTGGTTGCATCAAATATACTCGAAATCCCTCGAATACTAGTCATAAATCAAATCAAACTACTACTCACCCCTCGGTTAAGAGAATTTAAAGCAGCCAAGATCTTTGAAACTTGCAATGCAGAACTAATGGGAGGTATGTGGAATATCGCAGACAAAATATTGATTCCTGATCTTCCACCACCTTATACGATATCGGAGGAGACCATTAATTCAGTCAAATCAATAAAAAATAAGATGAATTATATTGGATTTGCTACACCGCATTTTGAATCGAATCAATCAAGTACTCTAAAAATCAGAGAGCAACTTAAAATTGATCATACAAAACCAGTAATTTTTATTCATATTAGTGGACCCAAGGATACCAGACTACCAATTATTAATTCTCTTATTGAGATACTTAAAAATCGATCAGATTTTCAAATTATTATTTCTGAAGGAAAAGCTAATGGTAATATAGAACCTAGAAAAATAAATGAAAACATTTGGTATTATGAGTGGTGTCCGTACAGGGACGAGATCTTTGCCATTTCAAATATTTTAGTGATCAGAGGTGGACACACTGCTATTTCGCAGGCGATTCGATTTGGAAAGCCGTTTGTATCGATACCCATAGACAATCATGGAGAACAACTATCTAATGCCGAAAAAATAGAAAGACTAGGTATAGGACGAAAAATCAGTTCTAAATCTATTGATGCAGACATATTTATCAATACTTTGACTGAATTGATTCATGATATAAAATACAAGAAAGAAATGGACAAACTCGCTGAAATTAGTAACAAACTAAATGGAATCGAAAATATCAAGGATATCGTCCTCTCTTACTCTTAGATTATATTTTTTAAGATACTCTGATAAGGATGGAATGAGATGATTCGTTGTAATTTCTTTTATCAAAATTCTAAACTCTTCATGTTCTAATTCTCCTATCTGTCTCAAATTATCTAGCCCAGCTTCTGATTCGAGGCCTAGTTTTGCTAACCGGGAGATTTGCATTTCGAATTCTCGACTAGGGTAATTAAATAACAGCGGTGTAAATGCAGTCTTTTGAGATCCATCAAAAATTGCAATGGTCTCCTTTATAAGCCACCAGGGATGGGCGTAAGGGGTTAGTGGCAGACCCACCTTATTAATTTGAAATTTGGTTTCCTTCAAGATCTCTATTATGGCCAACAGAAAAATTAGCCAGTAGGATTTTTGGGGCTCTTTTATCATTATTTCGTTCCTATCATCGCTACAAATGACCTTTTGAACTAACTTTGAAATATGTTCGCCCATTGAGAGAGCATAGATATCCATTGAGGTAATAGGAAGTCCCGTAATTACATTTCCAAATATTTTTAGCATCTTTTTCATACTTTGCTTTTCCAAGTAAATGAAAATTGGTACTGGATAATACCCGGATTTCAAGACACTAAAGAATGAAATCATAGAAACGTTATCAAATATAGGACACAATATAGATTCTTTCAAGTAATTAAGTGGAATAATGTCTTGACCCTTAAAAGCTAATTTACTTATATAACATCTGTTACTTCCGAGAAGTATATAAATAATCACATCTGCTTCTTCTCTATCATTTTCTAAAAGTTTGGACCTCCCTGACTTTGCATCAAGTTCACTATGGATATGAAATTCCAAATCAAATTTCTCGACAATACTTTCTCTATGATCTGCAACCAATGTTGTCGATCTTACCAAGATCTGGTACGTTTCATCATTAAGAATCATATTAGAATGAATATCAATTGCTGTATTTACTATGATATCGTGGTCTAATTTAACAGAAACACCAATAAAAATAAATGCCACTCCTGAAAGTCTCCTTAAAATAGCTATTGCATTCACTGACTTGGAAGGATCACTTAATCTCAATATAATGAAATATCCTTCTGTATTGACAGACTGTACTTTGAGGTCATTTGACTCTAACAAGGTCGCTGTAGATTCCTTTAAAACGTCCAGGGATTCTGTTGATTTAATAATTGGCTCTATTACAATAGTATTGTACTCGTCTAAAGACATAACATACATTCCTTTATTTGGGATTCATGTGTCGCTCGTTATATAGGAAAAGAAGCTAAGAATTTATAAATTCAATAATACTCTTACGATCTTTTGCTTCTGGTACCTGATCAAGATATTGTTTAAATGCTTCCTTAGCAGAGAGATTATCTCCCAATTGTATATATGTCAATCCGAGGTTTTTATAGATAGGCCCGTATCTTGTCGGGCTTATCTTTATGGCCTCTAGATAATACTTATTTGAAGTAACGTAATTTCCCTTTTTTAGAAAATAGTTTCCCAATCCCCTATACGCTAAATAGTACTTTGGATTTATTTCAATAATTTTTTCATAGTAATCTATACATTTAGGATCATCCTTTTCGTTGAGGATACCAGCTATCATTAGTAATAATTGTGGATTCTTATTTGCATCGGTAAATTGATCTAGTGTCTTTTCAATTAAACTCATTGCATCCGCTGTCTTGCCCATGATTTTTAACCTTTCAGCTTCCAAAGCTGCTCGATTTGATTGGTAAAATGAAAACACATCGTTCTTTAAAATTTCTTTGACATCTTCAGGATAGATAAGTATTGTTAAGAAGTCATCTTGTTTCCATTCCTCTATAAATTTATCTTCTGGAATCGCACCAAATGAATCAGGTTCGGGGACATAAGTGATAATCCTCTTCTCCTCTTCATCGTAACCACAAACAATTGTTGCAAATTGAATTGTGTCCGCTATTCCTGGGAGAATGACTATTACTGGTAAGCCCTGGTCCAGTCTTTTTTTCAGGTCACTTATGGATCCTCTATAAATCACAGAAGACAGATTTAATCTTTTTTCTATTATTTCTAATCCTTCAATAAGGATACTTCCTTTGTAATTACTATAACTTTTCGCTCTAGTATCGATTTCCAAATTGGGTGGTTCTTCACCCCAAAATCTGGATATTACATTTATAACAAGCGGGAATACCGTCTTGTCTTCATTCTTATTTACAAGGGGTAACGAGATTTGGTGCAAATTACTATCTTCGTCTTTAAACACCTTTAATTTTGATAGAATTGCAAATAAAAATCATAATGCTTGAAAAACCAAATACTTTAGCAATCGCCCGCTATCTCAGTTTTAAGAAATTATACAGCAAATCCTTACCTTGTCTTCCACTTTTTTCGGGATGAAATTGAGTTCCAAAAAGCGGCTTATTATGAAAGCAGAACAATTCATTTGTACAGGACTCTGAGGAACCCAGCAACCTGAATTCATTTGAGAGGGTAGATATACAGAAATTATGGCTCTCGTACATCTGTACTGATTTGTATCCTTCTAAAATAGGAGTAGGTTCCACTAGATCAATGTTGATAACGTTTTTTACCTTTTGAATTTTCTTTAATGTACACCCGAGGGTTAGGCCAAGTATTTGTCCCCCATAGCATATTCCAAGCAAAGGTTTATCCAATATTAAACATGCTTTTACTATTCTAGAATTTATCTTGTTTATTATATTGGAATTCTTTTGTCTTCCCGATAAAACGACATTATCAAAATCTTGCAAAAAGTCCAAATGAGTGTCTATGGCATGAATCTGATTACAATCATAACACTCAAACTTATTTTCAAACTCGTTAAAGATGTTTGCTATATCCTCAATAAATGGAGAAAAATTATTAACCAATAAAGTTTTCAATTGCTGTTTGGTATTAAATAACCATTCAAATTATTTCTAGTTTACGGTTGAGACTAACTAAATTTTAGGAGTTTCAATGTTGATTTTCTACCAGACTTCCCCACTATGCATATAGCAAACGTATGAAAAAATTTTATGTCAGATTAGGCTTGATTATTTATGAGAGGGATTTGAGAACAAGAAAACCAATATTATTAGTCGATGATTCACCTGCATCGGAGAGAGTCATTAAGTTGTTTCTGGATTGCGGTTTGGATTTTGTAAAATATCATATTAAAAATTTTGAAGAAAGTTGTTGCGCAGAACTACCCACTACAAAAGCACCATCAGTAATTGCAGTTGAGGGAATATTTCGAGATGAATCAGTAATCGTTAGTTATGTTGAATTTGCGAAGCAGAAGCAGAAACAGGAGAATTCCCCGATGGGAGAAAGGTTGCATGCAGATAGTTCATTTTGGTAATTTTGATATTTAGTTACATTTTTTCGTAGGAGAAAATGTTTGCAAACAAAAACGAACGGACATCTTCGATTTTTATCCTTTCCTGTTTCATTGAATCCCGGTATCTGACAGTTATGGTGCTATCTTCTAGGGTTTGGTGATCGATTGTAAAGGCAAATGGCGTTCCTATTTCCTCTAATCGTCTGTAGCGACGACCAATAGATCCTGCTTCATCATAAAATACGTCAAAATCCTTCTGGATCTGAGTTAATAGTTCGGATGACTTTTCTTTGAATCCAGGTTTTTTTAAAAGGGGAAGTACCCCAGCATGAATTGGAGATAAATACGGTTTTAATTTGAGAACAGCCCTGTCTTCGTTTTCACGATCCACAAAATAAGAATGTTCAATGATAGAATAGATACATCTATCGACACCAAGAGATAGTTCAAATACGTGTGGAAGAACCTTCACGTCCTCATCCATCACATCAAGATTGGTTTTACTGGTAACGGAATGAGATTTGAGATCATAGTCCGATCGATAGTTACATGCTACCAGCTCAAGCCAACCGATAGATGTATCCACTTCGAAATCAAATGCCACCATTGAATAGAAGGCTTTTTCTTCATCGGAAAGCCGCCTGAGCCTCGTTCTTTTTTTATCAATACCTGTTTTTTCAAAAAATTCCACAAGTAAAGCTAAATAATATCCAACCAATTTATTGGGAAGAATATTCCTATCTAGTGCTTCCTGGACAGACAACTCCAGATAATGACCGTCATAAAATCTTAGCATTGTGTCCTTTACGTCGTCGAATTTACTTAGGTCATTGAGTTTCGATGGGTTACAAAATACTTCTATTTCGGCTTGATAAAATTCGCGGAGTCTAAGTAATCCTTGTCGCGGAGAGATCTCATTTCTAAAACTTTTCCCAACTTGTGCGATACCAAGGGGCAATTTTCCCCTACTGACCTTATAAATCCTTGAAAAATCTACAAAAATTGATTGACAAGTCTCTGGTCTCAGATATGCCTCATCATGATTGGGACCGATCTCAACTTTAAACATCATGTTAAATCTTTCTGCGTTGGATAATTCCCCCTTACATAAAGGACATATGATATTATTTTCTTTGATCAGATTGTCAACAAATTCATTGGCTAGTCTTTCTGGGACCTCTACGTTGGCGACTTCTTGAATTAATTTATCGGCCCTAAATGAACTGTTGCACTTTTTACACTTTACTACAGGATCTGTGAAATTACTTAAATGTCCGGAAGCGGTAAATACGCTTTTACTCATTATTTGAGACCCATCAATTTCCAACATATTATCACGCCTGACCAATTCCCTACGCCATAAATCTAAAAACTTATTTTTTATCTTAACCCCGTTTGGTCCGTATTCCCAGAATCCCGCACTAGCATCAGCATAAAGTTCACTACTGGGAAAGTAAAAGCCCCTCTCTAAAGCAAGTTGTATAATTTGATCATATGTATTCATAGATTAATAATCTTATTAGAAAATTCAGATCCTTAAATCTATTTGTGAAAAATAAATACGACTTTTTGCAACTAAATTTGTAAATTTTATAACATATAATGATAGAACTATGTGTTAATACTCTATCATTCTTTGTATTTTGATAACTTTGTATATACCCAGATGTGCTAAACAATATTTTAGCAATTCATGAAAATGAAAAGTATTTTACGGCATCAAGAATTGCTTTAAAAGTACTTACTGTAATTGAACTTTTTTTGTTTCCAATATTATTATTTTTGAATCCAATCAAGTATCTCTCATATTATTCTCAGATTCATTTTCATTGTAACTAACTCTTTCATTTGTTATATCGGTAGTTATGATTTTTGTCTCCTTGACTGGTCTCTTTTTGATTACTACTTCTTCACGTATATATGGGTTTTTGATAACTACTGGAACTTCTCTTTTTAATGGAATTGAGATCTGTGTTTTCGCAGATACAGGTTTTTCAATTTCTGGTTTGTAATCTACATTGGACGATTCTGAAGTGTCATTAGCATCCTTGATCTTATTATCAAAAGGTATACGTTCAATACTTACTTTTTCATAAGTTAGTTCAATTTCTACAGTTTTGGTTTCTTTAACTGGATCCTTAATGATATCAACCTTATCCTCTACAATCTTTTTTGCAATTTCCAAATTTTCTCCAATTACTGGTATCTTGGTTTCGATTTCTCCCGACATGTCAGAAGACTTGAATGTAGAATAATCCTTAAATTGTGGATCAGTAGGTTCCTCGTATTCGAGCAAATCATTCTCGTTAACTTTGACTCTTAAAATATCTCCATCAAAATTTTCTACAGTAGAAATTGGTATAATGTATCTCTTTTTATTGAGTAAACCCTTTTGTATTATGACAAAATTATTACCTACTTCGGCCACTTCTCCTAAATCCAACCCGTCTGTGCCAATTACCTCCTTTTTAAGAACATTATCCCAGTTTATTTTATCCTTATTGTTACTAACAGACACATTTCATATTGATAACAAGACATATAAAATAATATGGATAGGGTTTTTTTAAATCCGTCTTTTAGGTCGTCGAGATTTAGGAAATTTCTTCCCTATGATTTCCTGGGAATTTTAAGATAAGTTTCTCTCTTTTAATTTCTATATCGATTTTGCGATTTTCATGTATTTCATATTTTCTCAAATGTACTTCACCTATCTTGACCATTCGTTTATTTATAATAACCTCCTCGCCCCATAGTTCAATCTTATAAGGCTCTGTTGACGTACTATCTGAAGAATCAGAGATCGGGACAGTTTTTTGAGTAAGAATATTTTGCTTTCTTATATCCGATGTATGCTTAGTATTGACAATATTTATTTTACTCTCATTTGAATTTTTTCTTGCTTCCTTCTCTAATTCGGTCTTTTCACTAATGAATACATCTGAAAGTTTATCTTTTATCCGAGACAGAATTTCAACTACTTCCTTTTCGTCAAATGAATCTAGTTCTTTACCATTGATAAATACCTCTTCATGTTGTACCGGAATTTCAATTTTTTTCTTAGAGGTGATCCATTTTTTTTCAATATACAGGTGTCCATTTTCCTCTTTTTTAGTAACATCAAAACGCTCGTTATAAAGTGGAATCTTATTCACTAATTCCTCTGATTTGATAAGTTCATTATCATTAATCTTATCTAAATCGCCAATACCTCCAAAAGTGCTGTGAGGTGCTAACTTTATTCCAAAAGCATCATTATCTTTAGATTGTGATTTCAATACGCTATCCCCTAATAAAGTAAATGAAATAGTATATACATCTTTTATTAAATACAAAAAAAGAATTTAGCATTAGGTATGCTATTTTTTTTCCATAATAGAAGCATGGTATTCTGAATGAGTTAGATTTTTGGGTCTAATCACTATAGGATAAGAATTCTGCATCAGTTCAAATTTATTTTCCACGTTGAGGTATACCTTTGGCAGGGCACCAGCTTCGGGTCTCTCTTCTTTAATCCTGATCACGCTAATCTTTGTGTTGAAGAAAGTAAATAAACTTAATTAGATTCGGATGTCAACTTTTGAATAGTATGCAATTGTTTTTTGTCCATTTTTTTGGCTAGGAACCAAAGTTAAATGGTCGCAAAAGCAATTGACCATGGCTACAACTGCTAAATAAAGATAAAGTTGGTGATAGGTAGTTGAATTTTATAATTTATTATTACTTGACCAACAAAAGCCTTCAATATAATTCGACTTTATTAATTTACCAACTGTTTAACATAATCTAAATTTTCCTTATCTCCTCTTAAAGAATCAATTGGTGTTTCCATTATAAAAGGCAAAGCAGCAAGCCTCTTTTCATTAAGCAAAGTCTTAAAGCCGCTTTCTCCTATTTTTCCCATGCCAATATGATAGTGTCTGTCAAGATTAGACCCAAGGTCCCCTTTAGAATCATTAAGATGAATTAAATTCAAATTCTTTATACCTATGGTTCCCTCCACCAAGTCAAGCAAATTAGTGATCCCCTTTTCATCGGACAAATCATAGCCTGCTGCAAACAAGTGGCAGGTATCAAGACAAATACCATATTCAGATGTGCCTAATAACTCTAGTATGAGTTGAACTTCTTCCACTTTGCTACCAATACTATTTTTTTGACCAGCACTATTTTCCAGTAACAGTTTTACATTATTTTTTGACGATCCGCTATCTTCATAATCTTGAAAAGCTCTTTGGCAAGCATTTACTAGTTGAGATATTCCATTTTTTTCGCCCTTTCCTAAATGACTTCCCAAGTGGATGACTAAATATGGAACCCCTAGTGAATTACAACGAGTTATTTCATCGCTCAGGGTTGTTACGGATTTTTCATACATTTCACTATTGGGTGCTGACAAATTAGGCAAGTAGGGCATATGTACAACTACTGAATTAGGATCTATTGAGCTCTGCCCCAAGATTTGCTTAAATTGACATACTTCTTCTTCCTCCAAAACTCTTGCTTTCCATTGTCTTGGATTCCTACTAAAGATTTGAAAGGATGTACATCCGATGCTAGTCGCATTTGTCACTGAATTGGAAATTCCGCCTCCTATCGATACATGAACACCTAGTCTTAATGTCAATAGATCTGAATTTATCCATTGGACACATAAAGTTTAATACAAAAAGATCTTTTATTTTACTAAAACTGTATCTTCATGCTCCTTTAGGAATATTATATGATTCAATTTGACTACGAAATTTAACTTAGATCTATATTATTTCTAAAGAGCTATTCTATATAGTATTGATTAATAACATATTAGGAGTTCAATTGACCGTTAATATTATAAATCATGTGTAAATTATTGTAC
>DATELO010000163.1:0-9422 GCA_035276505.1 Candidatus Nitrosocosmicus sp. | reverse complement strand
CTCTTTATGTTTTACATTATTCAATCCACAATAGCTCATGAGTTTGCTTTGATTGATTTCACCATATTCACAAAGCTTCAAGAGAATGTCCTTCCTGATAAATATTCGGTCACGGTATTCATGAACCACAATGAATCAATTGGTCATGGCATTGTCTGCTTTCCGGTCAAAACCTTTGTTCTATTCAAGGACTTTGAAGGTTTTTTGAGATATAACCATGCTGCTGCTGCTGTAGTTGTAGATACATGAAAGGAATGTGATTTCATATTATCAATATGTTTGAGCTAAAGCAAATAAAATACCTTAGGTAACAAAGTTACGTCTCATAGGTCCAAAATAGTTAATATAACTAGAAAGAATGGTTACTGAATGATAAAATCAGAAAAATTCCTATCAACTGGGATTAGGGAATCTAAAAAGTTAACTATCCATGTAGTATCGATTACGATTGCAGTAACGCTAATATTTTCTACCCTTATGGGTATATTTACTACCACCCCAACCCTTGAGAATAATCTCGTATATGCGCAAGACACAACCACAGATACCATTAATGCCTCAAAAACAGTAAATGCATCAAAGGAAGAAGTGTGGAAGATAATATCTGACCTAGATAATAACCCGAAATACTGGCCCATTACAGTAGTAGATATTGTTAGTAGGAGTAATAGTAGTCTGGAGCGAGAAGTTACTGTGCCCGCTCCCCCTTTCATGGATAATAAAGCTTTTCAGACTATAGAAATTATTCCAGAGCAGTACAAAGTCATCGAAAATCAAACTGAGGGGGCAGTTACTGGTGTAAAGACTATAAGCCTTAATCAGGAGGGAACAGATTCAAACAAAACTAGAATCAACATTCTATGGAACCTGGACCTATCCAATATTCCAAATATTGGACAAGGATTTGCAAAGAACGGGATTAGCAATTCTGTAAATGAAGCTCTTGACAAAATAGAAAATGCCCTTCCTAAATAACCTAGTTTATTCTGATAAAGAGAATTTATATGCAAACTTGATCTCTTTATCAAAAATTTGGGTTTGTGACCAAAAAACTCATTAAATTTCTAAAAATCGTCGTTTTTTCCTTTATCCTCAAGATAATGCTATTTTTGAGGTAAGCAAATTACTAGTTCTCTAGCCCCTGACCTTGACATACCAATGTTAGGCCAGCCAACTACCCCGTATAACTCTTGTCGCAATATCTAACTTAAATTCCCACAACCTTGGTTTAACAAAATGACCTTGAGATTTACTAATATTCAAATTTTATGTTACTGGTGAACCCCAACCCATCAATTCAATTCATTAAATTTGTTCTAGATAAAATTTCTATATTTAATATAGTTTATTTACATTATTATAGTTAAGATGCACTGCCCCCATTGTTCAATTGCCTTTCAGCCACAAATGGAAAAAAGATGGCGATGGAATAAAAGAACAAAAATGAATTACGAAATATATCATCAGTTTTGTCCTGGATGCCAGCGACTTGTACTAGGAGTATATGAATATTCGGATGAAGTTCCATCTCTAAAAGAGAATGAGGTTATAGATAAATTAAAACTCTTAAAGTTCTAATCTTTTTTTTAGATTCTTGGTTGAATTTATTATCTTCTTTACGTTATTTTGGGGTTATCGTATCCACAGATCCTGGTATGTTAAATATGCGTTAAGATTGCGAAATTTTGCAATTAATGGCCAAAAAATATATCATATTTTGATCACAAATTGGTTTCCTAAAGATTGCACCATATAGATTATAAATGATGATCAGGATCAAATATATCAGTATATGGAATGTCCCCGCTGCTTCTTAGAAATGCAATTGAGCGTGAAAAACAACGAAGAGGTTAGCAAATGTCCGGGATGTGAAGGATTGTGGTTAGATGCTGAAATTATTGGAAATATTTTTGACTTGAGTATTGAGAAAGAGAATAATCAAAATATGAATGAACTTGAGAAGACCATTTCAAAAAATCCTCCTAGCGAGAAAGATTATTACTATTATAAGAAACCGTACACAGAAGATGCAAATCCTGATGATGTAATTGGTTTTGAATAGAGCCAATTACACTATATTTATTTATAATAGTAACAAAAATTGATTAGTTAGGTTATTTTCTTATTACTCACTCCTGCCTTCCCCTAGCGGACGAATCTTATTCCAGTCTGATGAATTACTGTCGTATTCTTTTATGGGTTTACTTGGATCAAAACCTGGTTGACTAAATTCAGTAGCATTTCCTATAGTGTTATTTAGTGCTTTTTCTTGCCCCACTGTTACGTTATCTTTTGAAAACGTCATGTTTCCCTTTCCGGGCAAAAAAGACACATCTGTGTTGCTGTCTGACTGATTATCAAAAACTCCTCCTGGACCACTAGAAGCGTATGCACTCATACTATATGCTGTTATAGCTGGCACAATTAATACCAAAAATAAAGTTCTAAACATGGTGTTATTTGTGCATAAATTATTAAATAGTTAGGCGTTTTTTAATCGAAAATATATCATTGATGGAAAGTCTAGGTTTATACTTTATTTATATGAGTAATTCTCAATTGAAAAAACTTGAAGAGTTTATCTCCTTACAAATTAAAAAAATATTTCACCTTATACAAGTTTAATATTGTTTAAACATGTTGTGAAATTCTTTATCGGTCATTTTCTTTTTTGCGTCTATCCATTCCTCTACGTCTTGACCGGCCAAATATCTTAGTTTTGGATTTTCAGCAGTTATAGAGTCCAAAACTACTTTTGCAACATGTTCTGGTGTGGAACTATTATTTTTCATTAATTGAGCAAAGTCCTTTTCCATACTTCTCATAAACTCATAGTATGGAGAGTTTGAATCCTGAGATTTTTTTGCTACAATAGTAGAATTAAAAAAGTTTGTCCTGATTACACCAGGCTCTATCAAAACAGTTCTTATCCCAAACGGTTCTACTTCGTATGACATCGATTCCGTCAGTCCTTCTAGAGCAAATTTTGTGCTAGAATATGACGAAAGCGTTGGAATACCAAATCTTCCAACTCCTGAACTAATATTTACGATCAGGCCTGATTCTTGTTTCCTCATAATGGGAAGTACAGCTTGGGTCGTCCTTATTAATCCAAAGAAGTTTGTTTCGTATTGGTCTTTCACCTCGTCGATAGATGTATCCTCAAAAGCACCAATCAATCCATAACCTGCATTATTGACAAGAATGTCTATTCTTCCTGTCTTATCATAAATATTGGTAATAGCTTTATAAACAGAGTTCTGACTGGTCACATCCAGCTGCTCAAAATTCAATGATTGAAGGTTTTCGCTATCTGCAATGGTTTGTATTTCCGTAGCTTTATCTAAATTTCTCATGGTTGCAAAAGTATTGTATCCGTGTCGAGCGAGAATGAGTGAAATTTCCTTACCTATCCCACTAGAACTGCCAGTTACAATCGCCGTTTTTTTTGGTTGGTTCACAAGCGTAATTCCCTCAAAATTCATATAAATGTATCGGATAACCGATACATTTTGTCCGATTGTAAAAGACGCCTATCTAATTCAGAATTAATGATCTTCCTATTTTATCATTCAATGATTTACATAACTCATGAACTTTTAATTCGATCATCAAATCATTCATCTTACAATAAACCACAAATAGTCAATACGCTAAAGAATTGTTTTATTAGTAAGAACATTTCCCCTAACTTGTAGTTGCACACAGTAAATAAGAATATGTCATAGAGCCGATATTTTTTAAAGCGACACTGTTTATCTATGATAATAGACTTTGTAGCAATTCATATCTTCTCATAAACTCTAATCCTCTTGGAGAAATGGTGTAATGTGGAACCTCCTTGTGGTCGATACTCGATAGCAAATTTCTATCTGTAACCATTTTTACCAATTCACATGATAAAAGAATGGTTAACACGTTTTTATTAGTTGCAATCCGGTATTTAGTTAATGGAATAGGATGATTGTTCAGATAAACAAGTGCATCATATAGAGAATCATAATAACTTTTATGCTTTCTTATTTTTATTTTATGACTGCTTATTATCACTGACATGATTCATTTAACCACAATAATTATATCAGTAAATTTTAAATCCCTAATGTAACTAAAATAGTCAATAATATTCTATTTGAATTATACAGTATATTCTTCTATACTGTAAAGGAGAATTATCAATATACAAATACAAAACAATAATTATTCGAGCCCTAATAATTCTGTGTAGTACAACGTGATTGTTCTTTCATTTAAGAGCTTTTTTGCTATCTATTCCTTTTGTCGTATCTTATTAAAAGATACTAAATTTATACTCTAAATAGGTAAGATTGGCAATAGTAATAATGGTAGTAGTATCAATTGGCGGTGATATGTTGTAGATTAACTGATTGTGGGTCATCCTCAGATAAATAAGGAAGGATAAAGGGCCAATCAAAAAAAAATATTTTTATTGGCAGATTATTGGCACACTTTCATAATAGAAAAAGTGCATCCAAAACAGCATTACTACTATGCACGTCAATTAATTTTTGGGTCGAACTGATAAGTAATGGTTATCTATACTTTTATAAAATTGTAATCTTATTATATTCTATTACGAATAATTATTGACCGATACTGGTTTTAATTCTGAGAATACAAAGATCCTACATGGTATTGAAAATACAATTTCATATGGGGTAAGACATCTTCAGAATGCCAAAGAAAAGCTTGACCTTTGTACAGATAGAAATGGGCCGTCTATTGTTATTGAATTGGATGTTTGGAAAGATAATTATATTAAAGCAAGGAATAGAGGAGTGAAAGTAAGATTTATCGCAGAGATTACCAGAGATAATATTCATTATTGCAAAGAACTTAGACAATATGTTGATGAGTTAAGGCATCTTGATGGCCTAAAAGGAGCGATCGCTGTAAGTGAATCAGAATTTGTTGGAACATCCATACTCAGAGAAAAACAATATTTAACTCAGTTACTATATAGCCAAGAAAAAGAGATAGTCGAACAACAACAATACATTTTTGATACCTTTTGGAAGCATTCTGTATCAGCCGGGCTAAAGATAAGAGAACTAGAAGAAGGTATCGAACCTGTAAAGACGGAGATATTAGAAGATATCAATGAAATTTCAAGGAGGATTGGCAAACTTGCTGAAACTTCAAATGAAATGTACATTAGTTCAACTATCGGAGGTATGCGGCTCATTTACCAAAATTATTTTAGTTTGTACAAGGATGTAATGACAAAACATAGGAACGGAAAACACAAGGGTATCCGATGGATGGTGTCAATCAATACCAATGAAGACATACAACTAGTCCAACGTTTTTTAGATGAGGGAATTATGGTACGGCATACTGATCATGTGCCAATGCTCAGTTTTGCCCTCAGTGATAAGATGTTAAACTCTACAATAGAAAGAATGGAAAATGGAGTTATGGTAAATAATTTATTGAGTAGTAACGATAATTTATATCTTGATCATTATACCACTATATTTAAAGATTCATGGAATAATGCAATTGAGGCCAAAAATAGAATAAATGATATCCAGAGAGGATACTATAGTAGTATCAAGGTTATTCCTAACCCGACAGAATCACTTCATTTAATATCTGATTTGAGAAGTCTGGTAAAAAAAGAAGTTCTAATTATAGTTCCATCTGAAAATGGAATTCTGCGAATAGAGTCTTACAACGGTTTTGAGGCTTTAAATGACTCAGCAAAGCAAGGCATTAAAGTTAAAGTGTTATATTCAGAAAGTTCACACCAAATGCACGAATTCATTGCTAGTGTAAAATCAAGATATCCCTATATTCAATTTAGACGTTTACAATCCACATTTCAACATATCATGAGGATTACAATTCTTGACCGAGAAAAAACAATATTAATGGAAATAAAGGATGACACAAAACAAGATTACGCAAATGCAATAGGTTTGTCTTTATTGATCGAGAGTAAATCTACTGCCCAATCTTATGCCTCAGTTTTTGACAATTTATGGGATCAATCTGAAATGTATGAACAGTTACAAATAGCATACGATAATTTGAAACAACACGAAATAATGCAACAGGAGTTTATAGATATTGTTGCCCATGAACTCCGAACTCCGCTAACACCGATCATTGGTTTAGCCGAACATATTAGAGACGAAACTGTAAATTCGGATCAAAAAAAATTGCTAGATATTGTGATAAATAATTCAAAGAGATTGCGTCTCCTGATCGAAAAAATTTTAGATGTAACTCGAATTGATGGCCAATTATATACACTTGAAATAACGAAATTTAATATCAACCAATTAATCCTAGATGTAGTACGGCAGTTTGAAAATAATCTCAAAGAGTCTGGAAATGTTTTGCGTTTTGAATATGACGATGATTTGGGTAACAAAAATCATATAGTTAATGCAGACAAGGTAAAAATTGAACAGGTAATAAGTAATCTGATTGAAAATTCTATAAAGTTTCAATCAGATAAGAATGCTTGTGTATTGACAAAAATTGAGCAGAAAGAGTTAGTTAGTAATCCAGATCAATCTAAAAATAATAAACCATTTGTTGTTATTTCAATTGTAGATAATGGCAAAGGCATAGATTCCGAAATCCTTCCAAGGCTATTTACCAAGTTTGCTTCAAAATCATTTCATGGGACAGGATTAGGACTGTATTTGTCTAAAAATATTGTTGAAGCCCATGGTGGCATGATTTGGGGAACAAATAATTTGAATGGAGGGGGTGCTACCTTTAGTTTTAGCTTGCCATTAGATGATTCTGCATAAAATCGTAGTTGGGCTAGTAGTCCGCTAAGAAGGTGGAATTGACCGATTCATTCCACATGTTGCTACTTCCACCACTGCTAGACGTAGTCAGGCGACTTACGATGCTTGTTTTTTGAAATTATGGGAATTCATTAGCCCATCTCCATGCTTTCGATTCATTAATTTCCAGATAAAAATTATAACGTATAAAAACAATTATTCTCAGTAATTAGATATGAGTCAAAAAGATAGTGAACAAATTGATGCATCTTTACGAAACCTCTTTGAAGACAAAAATCTTGCTTTTGTTGCCACAATCATGAAAGATGGGTCTCCACAGATAACTCCAACATGGGTGGACATTGATAATGACAACCAAATTCTTATCAATACAGCAGTTGGAAGAATTAAACAGAAAAACGTCGCAAGAGATCCAAGAGTTGCTGTATCAATTGCAGACAAGAATAACCCATATCATATGGTCACCGTTAGAGGAGAGGTAGTCGATCAAATTACTGGAGAGCAAGCAGAAAAACATATAGATAAAATGGCTAAAAAGTATCTAAACAAAGATAAATATCCATTTGGTACTCCTGGTGAAAAAAGAATTCTATTGAAAGTAAAACCTACAAAAGTAGGTTCCATGTAAAGAGTTTCAGTATTAACAAACAATTTTTTTTGTTATCTTTCTTCAGCAAACTATCAGAATAATTTTTGATACTATTACCATAAAATGGCTATTACTAGTCATCGTAGTAGTACAGGCTGTGCATTAATACGTGTTCTAAATAATGTATAGGGTTTTATCCTTGCGTCTTTTCCCCTGTTAAAGCGGGGTTGACGATGTAACTGATTGGCCATAACGTACAAATATCCATCTGTTGCAAGGGAAAGAGTATCGGGCCACAGCAATCGGTGGTCATAAACTATGGTTTCCCACATTTTATTATAATAATTAAGTCGAAGGATTGCATTATGCTCGTAATTAGTTGAATATATATTTCCTTCAGAGTCTGATTCTAGACCATCTGATGCACCCCCTCTGTCCCCATGATGATGGACAGTTTCTGCTACCTCTTTTTCGGATCTATCTCGATTGGCCAATGCATCAGTTTCAACACTAAATAGACTACGACCTCCAAGTGGACAGTAAAATATTCGAGATCCATCCGAATTAATGGCTATGCCGTCTGCGCCCATACTTGCACCTTGTTGGATAGTTCCATCAGGTTTGTGTTCCAAAAATGGCTTTCCCTCAACAATTGGAAGAAATGTTTGAATGTCCTCTGCTTTAGTTGAAGTGTGGTCATTGAGCCGACGCCAGCTTTCTCCTGATGCAAGATCAACTACAATTATTCCGTTTGGCCCTTTCTGAGAAGAATCTGTGATAAATGCCAATCCTTCGTTTCCTCTGCGAAGATCGAAACGGATATCATTGAGATAGGTAGTTGGGAGCGCAACTGTTTGAGGAAAGAGAACTTTTTTTATTACTTTATTTGTATCTAAATTTACGCAAATCAATTTCGGACCGCCATATTCAGTTGGCTTAAATAGCGGGCTACCGGTATCGAGTATCCATAGGCGATCCACCGGATCCACTACTACCGATTGTACAGAAACTAATGTTGATACCTGATCTTGCTCGTCCGCTTCGTTTATTGATTCATTAGGATATGCAGTTGATTGCCCATCTCGAAGTTCTGCAACTGTATACTTGACGTCGTCACCCCATTTTGGAAAATTTACAAAAATTCTCCCTTTGTGTGATACTGTCACCCCTGTTGGCATGGGACCATCAAAAAACGCAACTGGCTCTAAAGCACCATGCAATTGAGATGTTGGCAATTCATTAGCAGGTACCCCATTTGATTTTACCGAATTTGCAGTTGCACCGGCTTTTGCTGAAGGAGAATCGATTTTCATGCTTATTTAGTAATAACATCACTGAAATACCTCAGTAGATTATCAAAACTATTGTTAACGTCATTTATATATAAACCCGTTTTAAGTAAATGGCTAAAACGTAGAGACTAATATTTTCACAGGGATATTCAATAGGCTGTTTATTGTTCTAATTAAATTTAGCGCATTACATCCATCTTATACAAGTTATCTAAAGACGTGAATGGAATATCTGTAACAGGTTAATTTTTGTTTATTTAAATAATCATCTCTTTACATTTATTATCTATTGATAAATTCTCATTCTAGCAAAACGGATAATTGTCTCAGCAAACTTGATCCAGATCAGATCGATGATCTCTTATCAAAGACTTTGATAGCGAATCTTGCTACGACTGATTCGGATGCTGGAATTCATATTGTTCCAATGTGGTTCAAAAAAATGGACAATGCCATTTACATTCCTACATCCAGTAAAACCCATAAATACAAAAATCTGGTCCAAAGGGCATATGCTTTGACGATGATAGATATATCCTTATCAGGATTAAATCTTAGAGGGGTTCTTATTAAGGGCAAGGCACAGCTCATTCTTGGAGATAAAGCCAAAGTACTCAACCGCTTGATACATTTAAAATATGTAAGGACAGAGGCTTTTGGTAATCCAAGTATTTCAAATTATCTTTCAACAGGAGATGATGTTACTATTAAAATGGATATTGAAAAGATTATTAGCTGGAACCTGGCAGATTC
>DATELO010000162.1:0-15065 GCA_035276505.1 Candidatus Nitrosocosmicus sp. | reverse complement strand
CAATGACCTCGGGATTGTTGTTAATTAGAGATATCAAAATTCCAATGTGGCTATTTACTTCATCTATCAAACCATAAGACTTTATTCTATTACTTGATTTACTTACGCGACTTCCATCGAATAGACTAGTTTTACCCTTATCACCAGTTTTAGTATATATCTTCATGTCTTCAGAATTAATCTTTTCACTCGCTTCTTAAAAGCTAATAGAAGCGAAAATTCTTAGGTCAACACCTCTAATATGCATGAACTTCTGCTTTGTGTTCTCTTAGATATTTTTTCTTTTTAAACCTCTCGCTACATTTGTCGCATTTAAAGGGATTTTCAAATTCCATCAGAAATCTCTTCTTTTTTTCTTCTGGACTTTCAAATACTGAAGACGACTCATTAGCTGAAGTGTCCAATTCATTATTATTTGTCATAGCTAATTCTTTTAAATAAACTCATTTATTTATTAGGATTGAGGTTGAATTTTATTTAATAATTATGCATATCTTTTTGATATAAATTTTTTCTACCAGGGCGATAAAGCAATAATATATATAATATTAGATAATGCTTTTAAAATGTGCCGTCGTAGCTCAGCCTGGAAGAGCACTCGACTGCTAGATATATGCAGGGTGAAGCTGAAGACCGAGCTGTCGTGAGCTCAAATCTCACCGGCGGCACTTCAACAATATATGAGGTGCCAACAGTATAATCAAGAATATTAGAAGAATGTTTTGTATACACAAAAGATACTTTTCTTACCGGAAATATGATGATTTGCAGTTTATCGAGTTTCAAATCTGTGATGACTGTGGAATTACCATAAACACGATATCCGGATATGATGAGGATTTAAGAGGATAAATGCAAGTTTCTAAAATAGACATACAGATTCTTCTCTTTATGTGGTGCTTTGGTGCAGCTTTGTCGGCTATGGCCTTGATTGTCCCTATTTATTTTATATTCGTCATAGTTGGAGCTGTAGGTTGGATTACCGTCGGATTAAGCACTTTTTTAATTTTCTTGCATATCAAAAAATAATTGAGGTTAACCCCTTCCGCCCTGTTCTGGAATCGACACAAGAGTTACAGTCGAAGTTATACCGTTTATTTTTCTAATGCTATTCGTTATTGTATTGTTCATCTCATCAACCGTATCGGTTTGTATTTTTACAAACATATCATGAACACCATACGTGCCACGAACTTCTTTTACCTGTTGAATTTGGGATATTTGCTTGATAATATCCTCTTCTTTTCCCAATATACAATTTATCAATATATAGGCAGTCGGCATAAACCTATTGTCCACCAGATGATATTTTAATCTATTGATAAGCGCGTTTATACTCAAACATAAATAGGTATTGATAATATTAAATTAAATGCGATTACCTTTAAAAGAAAAGGGAAAAGACAAAGATATTATTATTTTAATAAACAATTTTTACAATAACCTGAGGGACAAATTCGAAAATGCAATTAGGAAAAACTTTGTGACCTTTAATACCAAAGTCATGCTTGCTGATTTCTCTGTGATTGATATTAACTCATTCGATCCAAACCACATTGTCGAATTTTTTAATTCGCTAGAGAAATCAATAATCAGCCGACCAAGCAATTGGCAAGTCGTGAGTGTACAATCAACCAAGTCCGACGATTTAAGGCGTATTTATATTCAATTCAGTTTAGAAATAGAAAATTACTATTTCTATGTTTATTTGGGTTTGCAATTTCATTCACTTTTCTATTATCAGGTCGATAAAGAAGTTATCAATTTATCAAAACAAATTAGGGAGGCGGAAAATCTAAACAATAAAACAAAGAGCGAAATTACCATCGAAGGAGATCGGATAATTAGGGAAGAATTAGAAAAGTTAGGGTATAAAGAGGTCGATAATTCTCAGCTGTTTGAAGATTTATTCACAAAAAGTGATTTATCGGGAAGACTTATTGAGAAGGCCTCTCAAGTGGAAGAAAATTATCCTTCTGTTGAGGAAAACGACATTCTCTTGGGTAAACTGAAGAAAAAGTTGGAGTCTTTTATTATTGAAGCCTATCAAATCAACTTGGCTTCCCTCGATCAAAATAAAATGTTACAAGGAGAAGAGGGCATGGTGATCTATATTGATTTTGAAATGATAAAAAATAAGAAGACTAAGGAAAAAACTTCGGTTATAAATTTCGAAAAAATATCTAAAAATACCTTAAATGAAATGAAAAGAGGATTTGACGAGATAACTGAGATTTTATCAATATCCTAGACTTGTTCAAATGTTCAAAATAAATCGTTGGTAGGTACTGCTAATAAAGCTATCAAGTTAGTTTGTCCAACAATTTTATCCGATTTTTTGATAGAATATGTAATAATCTGGCATAACATATTCTAGTGTCTTAGTAACATATTTAATATTTTATAGCTTTCAAATAATATTTAAATGCGTAGTTCTAAATCTTTAAAACGAAAATCTTGATCAGAAATAAATATCATTTTAAGGATTGTAATTTAGCCAATGCACATTTGGCAAATGAAGTATTCACTAGACATCACAATGTAAAATAGGTGAGGTAAGAAAGGCCACATTCACGTGATAATTACTAGTCAATAAATCTGGGACTAGATATGAAAGCGTGGAATGGATTTATCATTGCCTGACTTTGACGCCTTTTTTCCTACCAATTTTACATTCTCGTTTGGATTCAAATTACATTAAGAAAATAATTTCAAGCTTCTCAAGGTTTTTTCAAAACCAATGATGACTTTTTTCTAAAAGGAATATACAAAAAATTAGATTGCTGAAGGTTGTCTAGATAAACTCGCGATTTAAATCACAACATCTTGATAAAACATGATATTCTTTAGATATGCGGTACTATACAACTGCTGGGATATTCGAATGTAATTCAATTTTCGAAAATTAAATATAAATTAAACATAAATTACCTATCTTTTGAGAATAGAAATTCCTCATATCGATCTAACTACTATCAAGGAGGCCCAAAAGTTAATGCCCAAGTCATCAATTAGAAAAATAGACTTAATCCGTTCTAATACTTTTTCTGATTTGTGTCATAATCAAATATTTTTAAAATTAGAATGCTATCAAAAAACAGGCTCCTTTAAGGTTAGAGGTGCTGTTGCTATGATCGAGGGACTAAGTAAAGAAGAAAAAAGAAATGGAGTCATAGCTGCGTCTGCTGGTAATCATGCACAAGGTGTGGCATATGCATCTGCTATGAATGATATGGCATGTACTATAGTGATGCCCAAAAATGCATCTCCAGCCAAGATTGCTGCCACTAAGTCATATGGTGCGCATGTGATTCTAGAAGGAACCAATTATGATGAATCATCCAAGTATGCCCTTCAAATTTCAAAAATGGAAGGGAAAACACTGATACCTGCATTTGACCATCCAGACATTATTTCAGGACAAGGAACAGTGGGGTTAGAAATCCTTGAAGATTTGAAGGAAATTGATGAAATTTATGTTCCCATCGGTGGTGGAGGACTAATAGCGGGTGTGGCAATAGCAGCGAAATCATTTAATCCAAAAATCAAGATAATTGGGGTTGAATCTGTTGCTTTCCCATCTATGAAAACATCTATAGAAAAGTGCAGGATAAGTAATGTCCAAGATGGTTATACAATTGCTGATGGAATATCAGTAAAAACCCCTGGAAAAATTCCTTTCAAAATAATTCAAAAATATGTGGACGATATCGTTGTTGTAGACGACCTTTCAATAGTAAAAACTATGTTTTTGCTTATGGAAAGAGCTAAAATAGTTACGGAGCCAGCAGGTGCTGCCTCGCTGGCCTATCTTATATCAAACAGAAAACTTATTTCTAAAAACAAGAATATCGTGTCCATTCTGTCAGGTGGAAATGTCGACATGTATTTGCTGGGTCAAGTGGTAGCAAAAGGACTAATGCAAACTGGGAGAATGATAAAACTCTTTATTGAATTGACGGATAAACCTGGCGCACTCAAGAATATCGTAGATGAAATTACAAAAGCAAATGTGAACATTGTTGAAGTAGTCCATGACAGATTGAGTTCAAATATTTCTGCAGGAACAGCTGGAGTTTATTTAAGTCTTGAGTTAGAAAATAAAGACCAATCTCAAGTTTTGATCAAACTTTTTGATAAGCATCAGATAAAATACAAATTGGTAAAGTAGAGGGAGCAATCGCTATGAAGAAATAAAATGCAAATTAAGATGCGTAGCAGTATTCTCTGAATCCAGCTCTGTCTGCTGTATTGCCACCAATGTTTACTAAAATAAACTCATCCTCTGCATTCAAAAATGCCTGATCATATTTTCGTGTATTCTTGTGCAATTTCTCATAATCATCTATTGACATTCTTGTCCTGGGTCCAATGTCTCTATCTAAATTCATACGAGATACCAATTGTTTATAATTCTCTTGGATAACACCTGAAAATACCATTGCACTACAACCGCTACCGTACGATCCAAATCCGATTCGTTTACCATAAAGATCGACGTTCTTATGAAATTCAAATTCCAAAAGACTCCTTAATCCCATATACATCGAAGCTGTGTACAAATTTCCAATTAATGCTGATGCTTGGAGCGATGAAGACATTTTTCTGTCGAACACATTTTTATAATGTTCAGTTTTCATGAATTCTCTCCTAAACTTTTCATCTGCCTTCATGAATTCTACATCCGCCAGAATCGATTCAATAGTTCCACGTGGGTCCTTTGGTATAGGTTCATCCATTCCTATTTCTTCTGTAATTTTTTGCCATCGTGACAAATGTCTCCATTCATGTCTTAACAAGTAAGCTAGTGCTTTCTCACCCATGCGTCGATAAGGCAAATGAACGCTAATATAGTCAATATGATCTGTAATCGATTCATCATCCTTGAGAACTACTATTCCCGTTTTGAGAGCTTTTTCTTTGTAAGTTTCAAGAGCTTTTCTTACTTGAATTAAATAGAGCAGGTTTGAATACAACCCGTTAACCAGTGGGGTTTCCTTTCCAAACGGGCGATAAAAGTCATATTCATTCTTGATTATGGTGGAAGTAACTCTTTCATCGAAAGCTAATAGCCTTGGATTTTCTTTAATCAATAAAGCTACTGCACCTGCTCCTTGAGTGTATTCTCCAGCAGAACCGATATCATATTTTGCAATATCGCTAACTATTACAATAGCTGCTTTATCGTTACTTTCACCAGCTCTAATCCAGTTCGTGTTGTCATACAAAGCGTATGAGCCACTAACGCATGCAAATTTACATTCGATACCTCCAGCATGTTCTAGCGTACTTTCACCATAAACCTGTTCTAGCATTCCGATCACAAAAGAATTCATGGCCTTTGATTCGTCTAAACCAGACTCTGTTGCAACATAAATTCTACCAATGTCTTGAGGTTGAAGATCATTATTTTTCATTAACCTCATACAAGCGTTTGCAGCCATGCTTGCAGGGTCTTGATTGGCATCGGCCAAAGCCATCTTTTTAATTCCAATCCCATATTCTAATTTCTGAGGGTCTATTCCCCTGGCCTCTGCGAAGTCTTTATAATCAACATATAGCTTCGGAACATAGATAGCCATGTCATCTATTCCAACTGGCACAATTCTATTTTTTAGACAAATTCATTTATAAACCTATTTATATCAGTATTGTCTATCAAAAGGGAAATTAATACTGTTAAAAAAGGGTTGATTTTTAGTATGTTTTTACCAAGTCATAATTATTATTCCTCTCTACAGGAATAAATCCCATTGATTTTATTGCATTTATTATATTTTTTGCCAAAAGTTCGGTTGATCGAGCACCGGTAGCGCTTACCACTTCTTCACCTATTAGCGTTCCACCAAAATCATCTGATCCATGAAAAATAGCAAGTTGTGCCATTCCAATTCCGTTAGTAAGCCATGAAGACTGGAGATGGTCTATTAACCCATTGAATGCAATTCTTGACACAGATATCATTTTCAATAATTCGAATCCACCCATGGCATATTGAACTGTCCCAATCTCTTGAATCTCAGTTTTATTTGGCTCAAAGCTCCATGGAATAAATGCCATAAATCCGTGAGTCCGTTTTTGCAATTCCGCAATTTTAAGAATATGACGAGCGCGTTGTTCTATCGTTTCGACTGTTCCATACATCATCGTTGCAGAGGATTTAATGCCTATTTCATGGGCGGTCTCCATAATATCCAGCCACGTTTGACTTGAAATTTTAAGAGGGCTGATAATTTCTTTAACCTCATCGACAAGAATTTCTGCCCCTGCGCCTGGTAGTGATTCCAATCCGGCAATATGTAATCTATCCAATACCTCACGGGGAGAGCTTCTATCTACTCTTGCAATCATGTCAATTTCAGAAGCAGATAAACCATGAATCGCGACACCGGGGCACTTTAGCCTGATAGTTTTAAAGACATCTTCAAAATATTCGGTATTTAACTTCGGATTATGCCCTCCTTGAAAAAGGACTTGTTTTATATTATAGTTATTCTTTGCAAAAACTATTCGTTCAATTATCTCTTCCTTACTAACGGTATAAGACTCTTCGTGTCCAGGAGGCCTATAAAATGCACAAAATTTGCAATAAGTTACACACACATTTGTATAATTTAAGATAATATTATTAATGAAAGAAACTTGCTTGCCATACAAATTTTCACGTATGCTATTGCCTATTAATCCTAGCCTTTGAATTTCTGACGATTTTAGTAAAAAGATGAGATCATTTATCTCTATATGCTGATTATTTAGAATTTTATCTACTGTATTTTCTAACTCAGAACCTTTAAAAATATCATGACTGATCTGACTATTTTGCAATGATTACATAACCTTGTTCATCGTACAATTTATTCTTTGATTTTAACGGTGGGCAAGTGGCTGAAAGCACTTATATTTTTTAATTGGTTGACTAATGATATTGTATAACATTTTGGCCAAACCAACAGCTTCACTGGAAAAGGCCCTGAGCGGCGAAGAACTGACCTTCAATGACGGCCTCGACATTATGAAAAACGAAAACCTGTTCTTACTGGGAAACGCCGCTGATCGACTTAGAAAGCAGATTCGTGGTGATAATGTTACATTTGTTTCTTCATACTATCTAAATTATACCAATGTCTGTGCGGCAAGTTGTCAATTATGTGCATTTTATCGAAAAGAAAAAGATGATGATGCCTATACTTTATCAAATGACCTTATTGTAAAGAGAGCGGAATTGGCCATCAGTCAATTAAATGCTACAGAACTGCATATTGTTGGCGGGTTTCACCCTAAGTTAGACATGGAATATTACGAAGGAATGTTCCAGTCTATTAAAAAACGATTTCCCCAGGTGATCATCAAAGCCTTGACTCCTGCAGAAATCTTTTTTATTTCTAAAGTTACGAAGAATTCAATTAAAGAGGTACTAATCAGACTTAAAGAAGCAGGGCTTGACGCTTTGCCAGGTGGTGGGGCTGAAATTTTTAACAAGAATACAAGAGATAAAATCGTTCTTGGCAAATGCTCTGGCGAAGAGTGGTTAGACACAGCACGTCAGGCACATAAAATCGGATTAAGGGGCAATTGTACGATGCTTTTTGGCCACATTGAAACTCCAGAAGACATTGTTGACCACATTATTAGATTGCGTGAATTAAATAAGAAAACCGGCGGATTTACTACCTTTATTCCGCTAAAATTTAGTTTGGAAAATACACGACTCGAAAAGGAGCATACCATCACAAGTGAAAGTCCCTCTACCTATGATCTCAGAGTAATTGCTTTAGCAAGATTGTTGCTTGGAAATGTATTGCCCAATGTTTCTGTTTATTGGATAGCCTTAGGAAAGAAACTCGCACAGGTAGCTCTTTGTTATGGGGGCAATGATCTCGTTGGAACGGCTTTCTCAGAAGAAATTTTTAAGGCCGCTGGAAAACCTAATCAAACCACAACCAATGAATTGAAATTCTTGGTAAAAGAAATAGGGCGACAACCAGTTCAACGAGATACCTTTTTTAACCCAATTAACAATGATTGATTGCATCTAATGCAAGTACAAGAATAATGGAATCTATTGTCAATTTCTTAAAAAATTTTATTCATGCAATCTATCTGGAATAGTTTAAAGGAACATTTTTTTCAATAATTCCTTTTTCATTTGCCAAACCAAATAATTTGGTTATCGAGTTTTTACCTTCAATCTTCATATCCAAAGTGAATTCGTTAACATACATCTTCACAAATTCCGTTAAAACAGATTTTTGAGTTCCTCTTCCGTATTTCGAAGCAAATTTAATTGCTTCTTCTGGGTGATCTAAACTATATTGTATAGAATTTTTAAATAATTCATCAAAGTCTCGAATCCGTGAAATGTTCATTAATTTGTTACTGGCAACGTTTATTCCAAGAGGAACAGGCAAACCACCAGAGGTTTTATTCCACCATTCGCCCAAATCAAATAACTTTAGCAGTTTTTGCGATTTGTATGTGATTTGTGATTCATGTATTATCAGCCCATAATCTACTAAATTATTAAGAACTGCATTAGGTATGTCGCTAAATAGGAATTCTTTGCACTTTTGTTTTCCTAAAGAAATAGTCATTAGCAAATATGCAGATGTCATGTATCCAGGGATTCCAATTATCCCGTTAGAAATCTCGTCCAGTGAATTTTTTTCCTTTGATACAATAATTGGGCCATAATTTATCCCAAAACTTCCACCACTCATTAAAATAGTATATTCGTTCAAATATGCTAACGCATGGGCTGAGATTGCTGTAATTTCTAACTCATGGTTTATTGCCCCCTTGTTTAATTTTTCAATGTCTTCCACATAATGGACAATTCTAAAATTATTCATTGGTATCAATTCATTTTCTATAGCATAAAACATGAACGCATCATCTGCATCGGGTGTATGACCTACTCTAATTTCATCTACCATGATTTAACTAATTTTAACATAAATGTTGCAATATAAGTTAAAGGGTCTCAAATACCTGAGGCAAATCAGTAGATACCTTTCCTACTAATTTTTCTGACAAACCTAGAATGAGGACCATTGAATTATTTCGGGTACGGTTAATTTTCATTATCATGAATATCAAGTGGCTTACATTAGACTTATTCTAAATTTGATATTATGAAAAAAAAATCATGGACATATCTGATCTAACGCCTAAAGAATAACATTTATGAAATAGTCATGCTCAATGCCTCAAGGAAGGTTTAATAACCCTAGAAAAACTTTTTTGAAATGTAGTATGCCCAAGTTTAAATCGACACAAGATATTCTTAGGATTATTGGAAATAAAGATCAAATTAGAAATTTTGGTGTTATCGCTCATGTAGACCATGGAAAAACAACCATGAGTGATAGCCTTTTAGCTGCATCTGGAATTATATCTCCAAGTGTAGCAGGTCAGGCCTTGGCCTTGGACTCTATGAAACTAGAACAAAACAGGCAGATGACTATCAGAGGGGCTAACGTAACATTATTCTACGAAAATGATGACGGCAAAGAATATGTGATCAACATGATAGATACACCTGGGCACATTGACTTCACTGGCAGAGTTACCCGTGCTCTACGAGCAATTGATGGGGTAGTTGTAGTATCTGATTCAGTCGAGGGGATAATGACTCAAACTGAAACAGTAACGAGACAAGCTCTAGAAGAGAGAGTTAGGCCCGTTTTATACATTAATAAAATCGATAGATTGGTTAAAGAATTGAGATTAGACCCAGCTGCTATGCAAAAATGGTTGTCTAATATTATTGCAGAATTTAATAGACTAGTTGATCTTTATGCTGAACCCGAGTTAAAAGAAAAATGGAAGGTAAGCATTCAAGGCAATACTGTGGCCTTTGGTTCAGCTAAGGATCGGTGGGGTTTCAATTTTAAGGTAGCACAGAAAAAAGGTATAAGTTTCAAAGATGTTTATGACGCATATACTTCGACTGATCCTACATCAATAAAAAAATTATCGGAAAGGGCACCCCTACATGACGCTGTGTTAGGTATGGTGGTTCAACATCATCCTCCACCTCACGTTGCCCAAAAATATAGAATTCCAAAAATTTGGCAAGGCGACCTAGACTCAGACATTGGAAAAGCTTTGGTCAATTGTGACGAGAACGGCCCTGCCCTGATGATGGTCACTACGATAAACGTTGATCCACAAGCAGGCAGGGTTGCAACAGGACGATTATTCTCAGGAACTATAAAAGATGGGGATGAAGTCTTTTTGATAGATGCAAAGAGGACAGGGAAAGTACAATCGGTTAATATTTACATGGGCAACACAAGGGAAGTTGTAAGTGTCCTTCCATGTGGTAATATACCAGCATTGCTGGGGTTAGATTACGCTGTTGCAGGTGAAACAATATCATCCATTAAAAATGTTAATGCATTTGAATCTATAAAGTATGTTTCGGAGCCTGTAGTTACTATTGCTGTAGAACCTAAGCATCCAAAGGATTTGCCAAAACTTGTTGAAGGGCTGAGAAGGATCACAGTTGAGGACCCTAACCTTATTGTTAAAATCAATGAAGAAACTGGGGAGACATTAATGGCTGGAATGGGTGTATTGCACCTTGAAATTGCCACTTCACTGTTGCAAGAAGCAGGTTTGGACATTAAGACTACTCAACCATTGATAAATTATCGTGAAACAATTAAGGGGAAAGCAGGACCTATCATGAGCAAATCACCTAACAAACATAACAAGATCTTTTTGCGGGTAGAGCCCCTTAGCGAGGAGGTTATAGAGATGATCCGAACTGGTCAGCTAAAGGAAGATATGGACAAAAAGGAAATGGCTCGTATGTTGAGAGAAAAGGGCTGGAGCACAGATGAAGCAAGAAGTGTTGTCACAGTAGATCCAACCGGTAATATGCTTTCTGATGAGACAAAGGGTGTACAATTCATACAAGAATCTATGGATTCAATAAAGTCTGGGTTTGACGATGTAATTCACTCAGGCCCCATTGCTCAAGAACAGGTAAGAGGCCTCAAGTTTGTGTTACACCACTTTGTTCCCCACGAGGACCCTGCTCACAGGGGTTTAGCTCAATTAATGCCAGCATCAAGGCGAGCCATGCTAGGATCCATACTTATTGCAGACCCAGTACTTTTGGAACCAATTCTTGGAATTGAAGTAAAATGTCCACAAGAACAGATAGGTACTGTGGCTGGCATCTTGTCTGGAAAACGAGGAAAGTTATTAAACGTAGACCAAAAAGGTGTAATTGCTATTATATTAGGTGAAGTTCCTGCCTCAGAGACTTTCGACTTGTCGGAAACAATGAGAGGCGGTACTGCGGGAAAAGCAATGTGGAGTACATATTTCAAAACCTGGCAAGCCGTACCTCAGTCAGTTATCAGAAATTTAGTAACCGACATACGAAAGAGAAAAGGCATCGCTCCTGAACCTCCATCTCCAGACGAATTCATCGACAAAGAATAGAACAAGATCTATTCATCGTTTTTTTTCAAACTTTCTATCTTTTTACAACCTACAAGAATCTATAAATGATTTCTGAATCATCTTCATCATTAGTAACAATGATGCAAAGAGCGTCGGAATACTAATGAGAACAAAGAGTATTTGATAAAAATTAAGCGATGTAAAGAGCACTAACGAGCTGATCCCTACCAAGGAATAAAATAAACTGCCAGTGCATGTGGGGCAACCTACGAAGAGCCCAGTAGAGATACCCACAGCCCCAAAAAAGTTTCTTTTTGACAGTTTAATTGACTTTTGCCTAGACAATAAATAGATATTCAAACTGGTGTTTAGGCCTACCAAGATTGAAAGTATAGTAGCAATAAACAAGTTAAGGGGAATAATTAATATTGAAAAATGTTCGTCTAACTTGACAATTAACATGGGAACGTATCCAATTGAGTTGCAACAAATAACTAATTGTGTAAAAGGATAACTTTTTGTTGTAGAGGTTGAATTAAATGCAATTTGATTTTGTTCAACAGCTGAAGGTGGAGTCTGATGTGTATTATGTGGCTGTTCTTGATGATGTTGTTGGGAGGCTTGAGCAATATCATTGCTAGTATTTGAAATTCTGTCTGTTACCTGTGTAGAATTATGATTTGATGCAGGCAAAGGTACTATCGAAAATATCGTATGATCGTCAATGAAATAAATAAAGATATTTGACAAAAAACCAAAAAAAATGAAATAAGCAGATGCACTTGCAAGAAATATCAGTTTATACTTTTTAGCAGCCAAAGGATGTTGAATCTGATACAATAAAGATTTGGGATCCTTGTCTAAATGACTCTTAGAAAAGTAAAATCTATGAATGCTAAAGAAAAACAATGATAAGCTGACCAAAAAGGAAGAAATCACAATTACTGCCAGCGAATAGAGTGATTTGGAAAGAAATATTTCCTGGCCAGGGGTAGTAAGACGAGAATAAAAATAAAGAATCAAAAATATAGTAACTCCAATTAACAGCGGAATTAGAACACCACTTCGATACTTAGAATAGTCTAATGACTTTTCCAATCTTATTTATAGTTCTTTTTAAGGTTAACTTAAGCCTTTCATAAATCCGTTTATCACAAAAAGGTTAGAGTTGAAGATTTCGTGTTTACATACTTATGTGTGGATAATTTAGTTATTAGTATTCATGCACTTGTTAAATAACAAATTAATATGAAGAATACTAATAAACTGCTCCTATAATCCACAAAGTCAGAGAAAGTAATTTTTAACTGGATATTTTAATGTACTTTTTTGGAGCCAAACCTAAAAATCAATTCCGAATTTTCAAATACAGGATAGAAATAATTTCATTAGGGGAAAAGGAAATGTCGAGTGAGGAAAATATTTGGAATTCAATAGAGAAGAAGTGGCTAGATATCTGGGAAAAAAATCATACAAATAGATCAGATCCCAAGCCTGATATGCTAAAGTTTTTTATTACGGTAGCTTATCCGTACCCAAATTCTCCTCAACATATAGGGCATGGAAGGACCTATACCATTGCTGACGTCCATGCAAGGTATAAGAAGTTAAAAGGATACAATGTCCTTTTTCCAATGGGATTCCATTACACCGGCACCCCCATTTTAGGGATGTCAAAACGGGTACAAGCTGGTGATAAAGAAATAATAGAAAACTTTAAGACTATTTATCATATTGATGAGGAGGACATCAATTCATTTGTTGATCCTCTTAAAATTGCAAAGTATTTTCACAATGAGATCAAGTTGGGTATGAAAGAGATGGGATACGCTATCGATTGGAGACGTGAATTTACCACTATTGATCCAGTCTACAAGAAATTAATTTCTTGGCAATTCGAAACTCTAAAGAAACTTGGAGTCATTGAACAGGGCTCACATCCAGTTGGCTGGTGCCCTAACGACGGCAATCCTGTGAGCCAGCATGATACTTTGGGAGATGTAGAGCCGGCGTTCACAGAATACACATTAATAAAGTTTCAATTAGAAGGAGATAAAAATAATGATGATTTGTATCTACCTGTAGCTACACTGCGACCCGAAACTATCTTTGGTGTTACCAATCTATGGATTAATCCAAACGAAAAGTATTTGATTGTCCGTCTCAAAGACAAAGAGAATTGGGTAGTAAGCAAAGATGCCTCAGAGAAGCTAAGGTATTTGAACTTCGACTTTAAAATAATAAGAGAAGTAAATGGGGCAGATTATGTAGGTTTGACTGTAAGGGTTCCGCTTACTAGAAGGTGTGTCCCGATCTTGCCTGCTAGTTTTGTTACTTTAGATGAGGGCAGTGGAATTGTCATGTCTGTTCCAGCGCATGCACCTTATGATATGCAAGCATTGATAGATATAAAAAAAACAATTTCAATTGAAGAAATTACCAGGTCTAACTTTAAAGATGTCCTACCTATTTCGATAATTGAGTCTAAGTTACAGTTACAACAAGACAATAATGGTTCCAACAGGAACGAAAAGAAAAATCCTGATAGATCGAATGATGTTGACGCAGCTGATAAGCATACTACCTCAGATGCACCTTACTCCTCTTCTAACACCGAAAGTTCTTCAAATTACTACCAATCCCAGAGTACCGATTCAAATATTATGGCTTCTGAGGACCTTTCAACCAAGAGCATAACTTCTGATGAGGTTTCTAGATCTCAGTATACAGAAAAAGAATCGATACCAGCGATGGTATTTTTGGAAAAATATTCAATAACAGGACAAACGGATCCTAATCTCGAAAAAGCCACTTCAGAGCTTTATTCCTTGGAGTACTATTCTGGGAAAATGAATAATAAAACACATCCTTACTCGAACATGGCTGTTTCTGTTGCCAAAGAAAAGGTCAAAGATGATCTTATTAAAAATAACGATGCTGTAATATTTTATGAATTGACAAACAAGCCTGTTTACTGTAGGTGTGGGACTCAATGTTATGTTAAATTATTGGACAACCAGTGGTTTCTGAATTATGGAAATGAGAAATGGAAATCACTCGCATTTGATTGCTTGAATTCGATGGAAATAGTTCCTCCAGAAATCTTAAAAGAGTTTAGAAATGTTTTTGATTGGCTTAAGGTGAGGGCCTGTGCAAGAAAGTCCGGATTAGGAACACTTCTCCCTTGGGACAAAGAATGGTTGATTGAAAGCCTGTCTGATTCAGTAATCTATATGGTTTACTACATAATTGCAAAGTATGTAAATTTATACGATTTAGAACAATATATAGACTATATTGATAATTCATTTTTCGATTATGTATTGCTAGATAATAATAACTTACCAAGTGATTTTGAAAACAAAGAAATTGATCATGAAAGTGATTCTCAATCCCAGGATCACCAACATGTAAAACATATAGATAATAAAGGGAAAGAAAACTCTTACGAGAGGTTTTTAAAAATCGCACACCAAATCAAAAATGAGTTTGAATATTACTATCCCTTAGATTCAAGGCATTCAGGTAGGGATTTGGTACCTAATCATTTATCATTTTTTATCTTTAATCATTCCATAATCTTTCCCCAAAAGTTGTGGCCAAAACAGATTGTTGTAAATGGATCAGTGCTTATGGATGGAAAAAAA
>DATELO010000161.1:0-2125 GCA_035276505.1 Candidatus Nitrosocosmicus sp. | reverse complement strand
AACGAAATGGTAATTGTTTTTTTAGAAAGCTACTCGAAAGATAAATTTGATGATAAAGTAAGAGAGTTTATCAATTTTGCAACTCTTGAAAATTACAAAAGGAAGGATAGCATCCATCTCAAAACAACTGAAGAATGGTTTCACCATAACGAATGTTCAAATTCGGAAATATTTTTTAAAAAGTGGGAAAATTTAGTCACTAATGCCATAAAGACGGGCAAGGAAGGTATTAGGATTTTTGTAGAGACAAATGAATTCATGAGGGAAAAATTCGATAATGCCTTTGTCATTTATGACAAAATCCTGCAAGATCTATTTGATTTTCCTATTACTTCCATGTATGTTTATAAAAAAGAAAACATACAATCGATGACTTCTGAACAAATAATGATATTGAACTCGAGTCATGGATACGATCTAGATGAGTTGCTGGTACGATATCAATATGCTCAATAATTAATCATAACGATTAACACAATTTGCGACTTGATATTTGTTCATTAACAGTGGATCATAAAAGTGGCATAAGGTTATTCTTTTTGATGTTTTGATCGAGATCATTGTATAACAAAAGCAATTTATTCAAGGAAGCGAATTGTGCTATTGAAAAAAATAGCACTATGTTACGGTTAAGCAATACGGCGATAAAACATTCTCTTACTTTTGAATAGTCGTAACCTCCAATATAGTCTACTTGACAAATATTTTCCAAAATAAGTACAAATAAGTATTTGAAAATAAATCGAAATAACTATACGCTACTTAGAAGATAGTTCGGTAACATTTAGAGAATGTGAGATTATATTCGTCGTGTCTAAGACCAGCAATTAAAGATTACTTAATAGAGTATCCATGATAACTATCTAGAAAAAAGTAATAATAATACCAATTCATTAACACTATTGACTTAGCAAGGACTAAAATGGGATATGGAATGGGTATAAAAAGAAAGAAAAGATTATCTCCAGAATATACAATATTATCCATTCTAGAATACCTTTGTATATCATCAAAGGATACACCAATCTCAAAATATCATATAATTAATAAATTACCCGGAATCAAACAACAGAGATCAGACAGGATCAATGATTTAATGGAAGAATTGGAAAATAATGGATTCATTCTAGCTATTAAAACGCCAAATTCAACTTTTTACAAGGTAACGGATAAAGGGGTAGAAGCTTATTATAAATGGATAAAGTCATTTCTAGACTTTTCTAGGTCAGTTAATAAATTAGACTCGAATTTAGATTAAGATTTTGACAGTAAACAAGAAAGGTGTCAAAGTGAATTCATGATACCGGGTTTTTCGATTATTATCAGATAGCCTATGGATTTGTTAGAATAATTCCTAGCATATTCCATTGCTTCACTTGTTATTTCGGTTCCAGCTAATAATGCTAGTCCAATATACTTATTTGTGGACTTTGAATATTCTAACGTTGACCGAATAAACAACTTTATCTCATTTGTATCAACTGCAGAAGAATCGGTAATTATCTTTCCAACTACTACGCCATACTCATTGAGTTTATGTACGATAGGAGCGTCATCATTACCGCCATCTTTGGATTTTATCTTATCACCATCTATTAATATATCAAACTTCTTTGTATCAGAAACACTTTGATCAAGAAATAACCCGATATTATCTTTACTTTTGGAAATATATTTTTTGATAGGCTCTCCAATGTCTTCAATATTGTCAATAATAGAATAGAAGAGCGTTTTTTTATCAAGATCGGAAAGACCCATACTGATTAATGACCCGATCGAGTTTTTTTCAAAAGTATAAGCCCAATTATCAAGTTTTTTTCGCGTCTTTAAAATGATTTTTAGTAGAAATATGATAATTCCTATGGCTGCAAAAGCAATTAGCGAAAGGATAAAATCGTATTCATCTTCTGGTAAGAATTTGATATAGCCCTTAACAGCGGCCGTATCTATAAAAACCAATACTGCAAAAGCAATCAAAACTGATAGTAATAAATAAAGAATGCGTTCTATTGAACGGATCGTTGATATTGCTTTTTGTGAATATATTGTTATCAAAGTAGGAGAAAATGAATTCAGATCTGAACTATCTATGTGATCGGTATCTTTCATTATCTAGGAAAATAAT
>DATELO010000160.1:0-7284 GCA_035276505.1 Candidatus Nitrosocosmicus sp. | reverse complement strand
ATACTAGATCATCAATGACTATACTAAATTTTACCATCATAGTTTTTTCGTTAATTTCGATATAGATACATCGCAGAGAAAATGCAGCCGAAACCACCGGACCTACCTGAAATGAACAGATGGTAAAACTAGATTCTTCTACAATATCTTTTTTGGTAATACTGGATACATCTAATCCGGTTATAAATATAAAATCCATCTCAAGAAATTGTTTAGTAAAACTCATTGGGAGAGTTTAATACCAATTTATTCTATCTTGTTTATTTTAAGCATTTTATTTACACCACGACGAAATTCATGGCTTACTTTTTCAATTTGAAATGATATTTTATTATTCATACGGGTGTTAATATTATCGAGCATTTTATCAAAGTAGTCTGGAAAAGTAGCATCGGGTTTTTGACATGGAAATATTCTTACCTCTTTGATAGTAACACGTAATAACTCCAATATAGAATCAAGATGAAAATGATAGTCAAACATATTATGATAATAAAAAAGCAAGTTAGAGCTCAACACCAGATCAAATGCTGCATCTTCAAAGGGCAGTTTTGGGAGTATAGCATGTATGTACCTATTTTTGGTAATATCACCTTTTCTTGCCATTAGCCTATCTAATTCATAATCGGAGATGAATCTTTTGAAAGCATTGTTTCTTGCTTCATGAAGATCACTAATACTAGAGTATATGTTCCATTCATAAAAATCAGGGACCCGGGACAGCTGTTTTATCATATAGTCCAGGTCTTCTTTACCTCTGTTTCTTAGTGCGTCTACATCATCTTCATTATACATTAAATCACATCCAGTAACTTCCTTTAATTGATAGTTACTATACGAGGCTTCAGCAACAAAAGAGGAAGTTCCAGAAGGACAATCCAATACTTTTAACCCTTTTAACTGTAGAGGATGTAGATTGAACATCGCCATGTATTCGGAAAATGTCCTTCCAATGAAGACGACTCTATCTAAATTTAGAACACCTGGATCAATTAAAAAGTCATTATCTTCTCCCGGTCGATTTGGCATTTACTCTTATTGTAACCAATGTCATGAAATAAATGACTTTTGTTAGCATGGAACAGAACCTACTGAAAAGGACTGATATCATCTAGAAGTTCTCCGGTTGCAGTTCCAGCAATATGTTTTAATACCAAAATAACGTGAACTCACCCAAACAATGATGGAAGTTTGAGCGATGCAGGTATTGCAGGAAGAATATCGCTTTTTGCCTCTACAACTACCGAAATGGCTGATACCATAACGGATGATTCTGGAATGGGTAGACTAGGAGTACTTGGTATGCCCGTAGTTTACAAAGGACGGGTTGAGCAAATTCCACAAGAACGGAGGGAAGGTCGACAGAAAGCCAAGGTAATCCACTTCCCAGGGTTCAATGATATGTATTAAATAACGATGCTCATTGAAATAGATCTAAAAGCCTTATTAGAAATAAACGGCCCGTCAAATTCCAATTTTGAATAATGTATTAACAATCCGAACTGACAAATTTATGTGGTTTATCTATCATGTATCCATTTAAGTAATATGAGTAAAGAAAAGAATTCCAAAAGTAATTCATTGGGAAATGAAAAACTGCTGAAAGAAATGTTAAAACCAGTAACGAAATCGGATTCAGAGTTAGAAGATGAACTAAAGGACCTAGAAGTAGAAAATTCAGCAGGTGGAAAGGACGGGGGAGCAGGTTAAAATCACCTAGGCATTAAATTACTATTATATTTCTACTATTTGATCTTTTTTTAAATTTTACTTTTACTCTGGATTGTTAAAGATATTTCAATTGCACCTGTTTATTAATAGTGTGTGCAACAACGTAAATATCTTGTTAATAAATATGCTCAATGAATAATTTATCAACCATTTCGTTTGCTAAATTTATCATAAATATGGTCTATAGTAATTCTACACTTCATACTTAAATACTATTGAGACGTGTATTAGGTATGTCCAAACCTCCATCTGTGATGGTGGTGGACGATGAAGAGGAACTCGCACAACTTTTTATGGAATTGCTAAAAGGGTCTGGTTTTGATACTGTTTCTTTCACCGATCCGCTATTAGCACTCAAACACTTTCAAGGTGACCCAAAAAAGTATTCGTTAATAATCACGGTTTTTAAGATGCCCCACATGAA
This sequence comes from Candidatus Nitrosocosmicus sp., assembly GCA_035276505.1. GTDB lineage: Archaea > Thermoproteota > Nitrososphaeria > Nitrososphaerales > Nitrososphaeraceae > Nitrosocosmicus. The sequence continues at coordinate 5,129 of DATELO010000160.1, read as the reverse complement.
TGGATTAGCCCTTGCTAAAGAAATAAGAAATTATAACCTCGGTTCAAAAATTATTCTTATCGCAGGATCTCTTGACGATGAATATCTTGGTGGTGATGAGTTAAGAGAAGCTGCCGTATCAGAAGTGATGCAAAAACCTGTCAAACTAAAAGAATTAAGGACATGTGTAATCAACCTGTGTTCTCATTAGAAGTAAAATGAAATCAACCTTAACTAGCGGAATCGACAAAATAGATACACAGATTCTGGACTTGTTAGTTCAAAATCACAACAATAAGCAGATTTCAAAGACGCTAAAAATCCCACTTTCAACAGTGCAGCGAAGAGTAAGAAAATTGATCGAAAAGGGGTTTGTAACTTCTAAAACTCTTATTAATTTTACCAAATTTGGGTTTAAATCAGGCAGTATTCACATATACCTTGATGATGGGAATGTTGACGCCATATTAAAAAGTGTTTCTAAACTAAAAGGAGTCACAGCACTTGAGGTCCATATAGGCAATTCAGACATTATTGCTGGGGTAGTGTACAAAGATGGTCGCGATCTTCTTTACTTAATTGCCAATATAAAAAAAATGGAAGGAGTAGAGAGAATTGTATGGTCTGAGAGAATATTTGAATATCCTCTCACTAGTAACAATATTTCACTTTTAGAATTAGAACCAATTAAGGATTTATGATATGATTTCTACCAATAAATCGTAATTCTAGGAGGTTTTTTCCATGTTTAAAACGAACAGTGACTGTAGTTAATATGACTAGCGATACATTCTCTTTTTAAACCTAGAATGTTAAAAGGAACAACTTTAGCTCCCAGAAAAGTGAACATCGGGTCTTGCATCCCTAATTCCACAATCGCCTAGCAAGGCCCGAAATTTTAGCAAAATTTTTTTAATTATAAAGAAATTCTGAAATATTAGATGAATACTCATCCTTTAATTTTCATATGAATTAGTTTGAAATTGCTTCAAATTAACTTTTAATTATTAGAGCCTAAATCGTTAATTCTAAACTTCTCAAGGAATAAAAAATCATTTAAAATATTATCTTACAGTATTAAATATTATAGCAATTATATATCAAAAACATTAAATAGATATTTTTTGCTAATAATTTTACTGATTTGAATCCCCATTACAATGATGTATTTAACAACAAACAAAATATATGGTCAACCATAAAACCAACCAAAACAAAGAGTATGATTACTTGTTCTAAGGAGGAGAGTTGTTTTGCTATACCAATAGCTCGGTGTATTCACTGTTCAAATTATTACTGCTATAGCCATATCCAAGTATGCTTTCAGGTTCACCCAAATGAGATAGAAATCATCAATCCATTAAAGAATAAGATTCACTCATACCAAAAGTAATTTTGGGCCAAAAGTTATAGATCTTGTTCATAGCCTTCTAATAAATCAATATATATTTAGTACGACCAGGTCTATTTCATATATTATTTAAGATCAACATAGTATTACCTAACTGATGCTTATGTTCATAATTATGTATCGTGTAGGATCAAGAGTATTAATTTTATTAAGTTACATAAAATTAGCTCATGACTATAAAACAGGAAATAACAATTAATGATCAAAGATTATCATCGTTCAAAACTTGATATCCGAAGTCAATTAGTTAACGAAGGATGTATTCATAATCGCGGTTCTTACATCTGATAGTCTCTTTCGTAATGTCATGATTTGACTTATAATACTCTTAGAAAATTGCTCAGATTTTCATTAGACAATACTTTCACAATAGTAAATGCGGATTCTATTATCTGTTAACCTCTAATCTATCTATTTGTAGGATGTTTTCCATTACATAGCATGTCGAATAGTTTTGAAAAAAGTGGTATATCTAAAGATATTCCATCAGTTGAATTGCCATCCTCAGAACAATTAGGTGCTTTAGAACCCGTAGCTTTTTTTAACGGTGCTATGCCAACCGGTGTGACAGTGTCTCATAAAGGACGCATTTTTGTAAACTTTCCAAAATGGGGTGACGATGTCAAATTTACCGTTGCAGAAATTCAGGATGGTCAACCTGTTGCTTATCCTGATGATTCAATAAACAAAGCGGACCAAGAAGATCAGGCATCAACATTGGTGTCTGTCCAATCAGTGGTTGTAGATCCAGCCGATCGATTGTGGATTCTTGATACGGGTAGTCCTCTGTTTAAGCCTACGGAATATGGAGGTCCAAAGTTAATATGTGTACATTTGGATACTGACAAAGTAGTAAAAAAGATCTTATTTCCTCAAACAGTTGCTCTACCAACTACTTATCTGAATGATATTCGATTTGATTTACGCAGGGGAAAAGAAGGGATGGCATTTATTACAGATTCGTCTCAGAACGGACCAAATGCGATCATAGTAGTTGATCTATACTCGGGAGAATGCTGGCGTCGACTTAATGATCATCCTTCAACTAAACCCGAAGAAATCACAACATTTCTTCCTCTTGTTGAAGGAAGGCCATTTTTAGAGCATCAACCCAATGGAACTATAAAACAGGGTGCAAGCATGGGCGCTGATGGTATTGCAATAAATGCAGTTGGTTCGAGACTATACTATTGTCCTTTGGGAAGTCGCAGATTATACAGTGTAGCCGCCGATCCACTCGTCAACCGAGATATCTCAGAAGAAGAGGTTACAAACACTATACAAAATCATGGGGACAGAGGAGGCGCCTCTGACGGTCTTGAATCCGATTCTGAAGGAAACATATACTCAACTAATTATGAACATAATGCAATTCTTCGACTTCGATATTCAGATAATGTATGGGAAACCGTGGCATATGATCATCGTCTATTATGGCCAGATACACTTTCCCTTGCAACTGACGGATATCTTTATGTTACTGCGAATCAGTTGCATCGTCAAGCACGTTATAATAGGGGTAAGGATCTGCGTGTAAAGCCATATGCCTTGTTCCGTATACGAGTAAATAAAAAACCTGTGAAGTTAATATAGATCGTTTCTAAAAAATGCATATATCTTTCATAATTCTGTTAAACATTGAATAAGACATAATATCCCCATCTTCACAAAAGTTAAACCACAACCTAATAGATATCCTATAACGTTACAAAAGCCTAGATCATCTCTAGAGAGGTATCATACTCTGGCACGGGAAACGCCTGATTGATAGCCGCGACGTCGTCCTCGGTCAGCGCCCAGCCTACACCGCCACTATTCTCTCTAGCACGCTCCGGGAGACGGTTCTTAGGAATCGTAAATATGCTAGGATGGCGAGTAAGAAAGTTGAGTGCAACCTGTCGTGGGGTGCGGCCGTGTAGCTTAGCAATCTCTGCCAATACTCGCCCACCAGCACTTTGTGGAGAAGGAAAATTACCGTGTCCAAATGGTGCGTACCCTACCACAGATATTCCACGCTCAGTGCAGTACGGAAGTAGTCGCCGTTCGATTCCTCGATAACGTAAATGATATAATACCTGATCGCAGGCAATTCGTTCATCTCGGAGCGAGTCCTCAGCCTCCTTTAGTTCTTCCAAGTCGAAGTTGCTGACACCGATGAACCGGACTAAGCCTTCAGCCACAAGCTTCTCCATCGCACGCATAGTATCTCTTAATGGGATACTGCTGCTAGGCCAGTGCAACAAGTACAGGTCAAGCCAGTCAGTCTTTAGTCTTTTCAGGCTTTGCTTGCAAGCATTTAGAGTACCTTCAAAGGATGCATGAGAAGGTAGAACCTTGCTAACTAAGAAAACCTCATCGCGTCGACCGGCGATGGCTTCACCCACCAATTCCTCTACTTTCCCATTTCCATACATCTCTGCAGTGTCAATATGTGTGAGCCCTAAGTCAAGCCCTAGCTGTAGTGCTTCGATCGCAAGATGTTCGGCATCATCGCGACTGCCGCTCTCAATCATCCATGTACCTTGTCCGATCACTGGGATCTCTACATTAGTCCAGCCGAACTTGCGCTTCAGTATAGTCAGTTAGTCAGTCACCTTGCATCACTCAGTTTTGATCCTCTTAAAGCTTGTTCTTCTCTCGCTATGTGCATTGCATCAATACCCTCAATCACTTGAACATAAAGAAGATACTGAAAGTGAGGCACGTCTGCTCCACTTTGGAACGTTGACGAAGTTGTGTCCTTGCTGCGATACCATTACACCAGTTGGACCTCTCAAAATGTCTAAGGTTTTAACACGATTTTCATTACATCCTCCTTTTTATCAAAATCTGCATATCCTCTTGGTGCATCCCTAAGATCCATGGTATGACTTATGACCTTTGTCGGATCAATTCTTTTTGTTTCGATGAGGTGGAACAGTTGTTCACTATACTTTTTAACTGGACATTGACCCATGTGTATTGAAACATTGCGATTAAACAATATCCCAAGAGGGAATTGATCATAGGCAGTTGCGTATACTCCCGGAATGGAAATTGTCGAATATTTTTTTGCAATTTGAGACATCCAAGTTATTACTTGAACCGGATTAATAGGCTGATAAGCAGGAATTCTGACTTTAGAGTGGTCATGTCCTCTTGCACTGCTGCTTTCATCTGCACCATAAATCTTAATGTTGTTACCATCCGTTTCAAATGTATTGCCAGCCATATGACCAACTGATTCAAATCCAACTGCATCAATACATATTGCTCCTTTTCCACCCGTTTCTTTTTTAATAAACTCTACCGGATCCTCATCGTCAAAGTTAATGATTTCAGCACCTAGATCTTTTGTCTTGTTTAATCTCATTGGCCAATGATCGACTGAAAAAACCCTAGCGGCTCCTCTTAATAACGAGCTCATTACTGTAAAATAACCTACCGGTCCTGCACCAAATACTACTACATCATCTCCAGGTCTAACGTTAGCCATATCAGCGGCATAATAACCTGTGGGTAAAATGTCGCTAAGAAATAATACTTCTTCGTCGGATTTTATGTGTTCAGGAACCTTAATTGACGTATTTGAATTTGCGAAGGGTACTCTCACATATTCTGCTTGTCCACCATCGTAACCTCCTGTTAACTGAGAATAACCAAAAGCCGCTCCCATATCAACCGATTTGGGATTTGCCCTGTCACACTGCGACCAATAGTTGTTTCTACACCAATGACATTGTCCACAAGCAATATTAAA
>DATELO010000159.1:0-8408 GCA_035276505.1 Candidatus Nitrosocosmicus sp. | reverse complement strand
CAATTTTTGATTGATGATGAAAGTCCAACCTTGATTCATACCGGACCTATGGGGATGTATCCAAAAATAGAAGAAAAGGTAAAGGAAGTAATTCCTCTAGATAAACTTGAAAATGTTGCATTTCTTCACTTTGAAAGTGATGAATGGGGTGGAATGGATTTCCTAAAGAGCCCTAAAGCAAGACTGGTTTGCAGTGATCTTAGCTCAAAATTGAATCTTTCTGGTTGGTATAATGTCCCCGTCGATCATGTTTCCTTTTGGGATAGTCAAGTTCTCAAAACGGGTAAAAAATCATTAAGGTTTATTATGACACCTCACGTTCACCATTGGGATAGTATGATGATTTTTGAGGAGACCACTAAATCTTTATTCACTTCTGATCTATTTATTCAGCCTGGTATGAACAAGCCCGTAATATCAGACGATTTATCAGAAGCGATGATTGCTCTCTACAGAGCTGTAGGCATATTCGCAAGTGAGAATCCTGTGCGAGAAACAACCAAAAGGCTTGTTGGACTTAATCCAAACATAGTCTTTCCCATGCATGGTTCGTGCATAGATAACTCTATGTTTGGAAAATATGCAGATGCTATAATGAAAAACGATTTTGCATATACCAACATGCTTCTGGGTCAAAAGTTAGAATATGATATTACCTAAAATTGTATACTTGGACTATTCAATGAAATTCGCACCTACTTGATTTCTAAGTATGATTCTTGAATTCTAAACAATGTTAGACTGACTGACTGAATGTATGGTAGATGGAATGTTAATTGGTTAAAATGATTAGGGGTTAAATACCATATTAATTAAATTATTCTACTTTTATTTGTTGGATTGAAACTCTAAAGAGTCTAGATAAATCAAATAAAAGCGTGATAAGGCTACAGCCGTGTCGTAAGTTTGCCGTCTAATTGGTCATCCAATAAAAACTATCAAGTAGAACTACCTGATAACTGATGGAAAACAAAAACATGGGAAGGTCTGAGGCATCCTGTGTAATAGAGATGTCCAGTTCATCATAATAAGAAACAAGACCTTTATTGATACCTTATTGTATTTGAAATATGATATTTGGATATTAACTATCAAATCGTAATATGATCGAAACAAGAAATAGTTTTGATATATAAATGAATAATTGATTTTTACAAGAAATATTATTTTTTGTATACTCATACATGTTTGCACTATCCACGAAAAAATATAGACAATTGTCCACAGTTAAATAACTTAATGTACATACATTACATGGTACAAGAAAATAGAGATCAAATTCCAAAAAATGAAGGACCAGAAAGCCAAACAGGCAAGATGATAAATGAACAAAATGCTACAGAAGGTCAGAGAAAAGAAGTTAATGTTGAAAACTACGCTGTGGTATCAGAGATTGGACAATCATTAAAAGATTTGGATTTTCCCGCAGACAAAAATAAAATTCTCGAGTTTGTACGAAGCCACCAAGCGATTCAAAATAAACAAAAGATTCTAGATGCATTGAATAACTTGCAAGAAAAATCTTATAGTAATGTTTCAGATGTAACCACTTCAGCGGGATTGGTCCATCAATAACCTCTTTTATTGGCATTTATTTTTTACTTAATTATTAATTAACAAATTCTTTTTAAGGTCGATAAAATTCGATGATGAAATTCACACCTGCATTAACAAACTATAGTTCTAATCTAAAAGGGGATAATCCCTTGTGAAGTATGTAATGAACTGACTATCAATAAAAAAAACTATGCTTCTTAATTATTCATATGTATAACTAGTAACAGAATGGAGTAATTACTAAAATTCAAGATAAAATAGGGAATAATAGTTATTACTTGCAGTGGCCTTTTGCCCAACCAACTTCGTATCCTTTGGCATATTGTCCTGTTTCTGGATAGTACCCTTCACAATGATCATGATCGTACCAGCCATTTTGACAACCAAATTTCCAACTGCTTGATTTTCCTTGGTATTCTGTGCAATAATGTGGGGAGGATTTACACACTCCTTTATTCCATCCAACTTTATAACCAGCGGCATAGGCACTGGATCCTGCTCCAGCATTATATGAGTAACAACGATTGTGATCGAACCATCCCTGTTGACATCCATTTATCCAAGCCTGTGACTTTCCAGGGTAGTCTCTGCAATAATGAGGCGATGATGCTGCGTTTACAGAGTTACTCATTAACAGAGTCGGTGCCAGGGTCACTGATGCTATAACAAGTGTTACTACAAACAATTTAATAGCAATTTTCATATATCCAGTAATATTGGACTTGTATAAAAATATTTAATTATTCTATTTGATCATTCAAGATATTTCAATCTCGTTATAATTTAGTTTATGTGTTTGTTGTTACTTTCTATGTTGATAAAAATGTTGTAAGATGATGTTTCCTAAAGGTGGAGAAATTCATTAGACTTCTTGTCTTTGATACCGGTCATCGGGGCATTAACGTGCAAATGTGCTCTTGTGGGGGGTTTATCTAAATGTATTTTATTTTGATACTTTATCCCCTGCTACCACAAAAAGGTCTTCTTGGTATTTTGGTAATGAATCGAGGATTTTTGACTCTATGCCGAATATCGATCCTAGAACTTCGTTTGAATATGCTCCAAAGGCTCCTGAAATGCCAATATCTTCTGGTCGTTCATCGTTAAAGAACACTGCAAATTGCATATCTTCATCAGTCTCTAAATTTTCTATATAATGGAAGTATCCGGGCGGAATAAACACGATTTCATTAGCACCAACTTCAAATGTATCTACCCTATCTCCCGGACTGAAAATGGTCATGCGAGCCCTCCCACTTATAACATAGTCTAATTCAGCTGCATTTGGATGCCAATGTGGCTCCCTTATGCCTTTAGGTTTTAATGTCAGAAGATAACAAGCAAGGCCATTCAGTATTTCAAAACTATTTGCATTACCTAGAGAAACCGTTCCTCCCTCGGTTTGTACGGTAGGTGGAGAGCCCTTAAGGTTGAATTTATGGTAATTAGGTATTTGCTGATATGCAGCGGTTTTATTTTTTTTAGAGTTTGATTTGGACGTTATAATTAGATCATGATTAGATCTCTTGAAATTGCCAAAATATCCAGATTCCACTCCAAATGTGGCTCCCAAGATTCTGTCAGTTATCGAACCAGTTGAGCCAGATAGTCCTATATCTTCTGGCATTTCATGGTTAAATACAATAGCGAATTTTGTTTCTCCACGGTTGATGTTTTCTATATGGTGAAGATAGCCCCTGGGAATATATACAATCTCACCTTCTTTTACAGTAAAGGTATCATGTCCTGCACCGGGGCTAAAGATAGTTACGATGGCGTTTCCCGAGAGGCAATAACTGAGCTCAGCTGCATTTGGATGCCAATGTGGTTCCCTGACACCTTCTATATCTAGTCTTAATAAGTAAAATGCCATCCCTTTCAACAAGGCGAAATTTTTCTTGTTAACCATGGTTCGAGTACCACCATTACAAACTGCTTGAGGATTGATAGTTGCAAGATTAAAGGTATGATGCGATCCCATCTTCTTTTTGTCTCTATTTGTATATATTCACAATTTATTTCAATCTTTTTACTAAGTTGATAGATAGAAGGCGAGACATATACGTAATATATTGCAAAAGAGCTCACGACTATTCTTCCTTGGATGAGCTACAAGTCTTGCAATTGATGATGTCTTTAATTTAAGCTGAGCCATTTCATATGTTTCTAAATTATTTTTTACATTCTTTGATATAGTCTCTTTTTTAGAACTTTTAACAGCATTAATCTTGATTTGCCCAAATTTGTAAATCATGCGACTTAAATAATATACCGACTCTATTGTTCTGATTATCTAGTGATAATAAAATCCAAATTATAAATGAAAACTCTGAACTGAACATATGGTAAATCTTGATTTTAGTAATCTTATAAAATATCAAACGATTCACAAAAAAATCATCTTAATGCCTATCATTCTTGTTAAATTAATGTTCAATTTATTTAGTCTCATCAATATAATATCTTTTATTTGACCAGTATTTACTAATTAAATGACTACAGACTTCCTCAAAGTAGAATAATTGATTCTTAAAAACAATTTCTAATCAAAAGTATTAATAAAATACAAACAAATGGTAATATATGATATGTGATCACTTTGTGAATTTGAATTTGACTCGATATTGGTTGTTACATAAAATATTGTCGAACAATAGTGCATCCAGAATAAAGTCCATCTTTATCACTGGTATGTTATCTTTAGTTTTAGTACCGTTAATTATATCTAATAATTCCTTTGCTTTGCAGGTTATTTCGGGAGACCAGATTTCAATAAATGAACCTATCGAGGATGAAGTAATGATATTTGGAGAAACAGTATATGTTGACGCCCCTGTCAGAGGGGCAATAGTTTTTGCTAATACTATTTATGTCAACGCACCAATCGAGGGTGACCTTTTAGTCGCTGGAGGGCAAATAACGGTAAATACTGATGTTTCAGGAAAGATCGTAGCCGCTGGAAATTTTATAGATTTAGGCGGAAAATCAACAAATGCTATATTGGCTGCTAACAACATCTACTTTGATCCGATCTCTATGATAATTAAGGATGCATTTGTTGCAGGTGGAACCATCATCAACGACGGCACTATATCGGGGAAATTAGTTGCTATGACTGACGACTTCCAAAACAATGGTACTGTAGGTGACCTACAAATAACAAGCCAAGATTCAATTATGCCGGACATGGAGGGATGGTTAAACCTCTTTAACATTTTATTTGTAATAGGATTTGGGATCCTAGGTGTCACATTAGTCAAGTTATTGCCGAATCAATTTGATTCGGTTCGACTGATTATGAAAAAATCCATAATCAAGAACACAGTGGTTGGATTTCTATTAATCATACTATTTGTAGTTGTGATAGTGTTACTGGCAATGACTGTAATAGGAATGCCTATGTCGGCTTTTGGTTTGTTAGTTCTTCTCATTGGGCTAATTTTGTCGTCATTAATGGTATCATTTGCTCTGGGAAAAAAAATCCTCGAATTATTGGGGCGACAATCATCGAGAAATATCCACAACATCATTTCTTTTTTGATTGGATTTACTATACTTAATCTCTTGTACATAGTACCTATTCCTTACTTTGGTCAAATCGCCCAGGTAATCGTAATTAGTATGGGATTTGGAGCAATCTATTATGCAGTTCGTACAAGTCGAGCTACGATTTCTGAAGAAAATGTGACCACATAAATTTTTGTAAGGCCGTAGGTTAGGACCACTTTTCATAAAATGGGCGGAATATTTGTTCTGGTAAGTATTCTATAATCCCAAGTAATATTCATTGGTAATTATAGACTTGGAGATATAACTGCACTAATTCCAAAATGTTTGCTTATTTATTAGATAGATTTCATAGCAATTACTAGGTATCTATATTTATGCTACCCCAATACAATACCAAACTTTCCTGGAACCATAATAGATATCTTTCCATCTTTCTGAAAATTTGGGGTGTTACTTAGTTGTTACCTTTGAATAAAACAGTTCATGCACACATTCTAGTAATTCAGCTAGTTTTACGGGTTTGTGCAAAACTTGAGAGATATTTGCTTCTTTAAAATCGAGGCTATTGAGATATTCATCGTCAAAAAATCCAGTAATCAAAAGAATTTTGACAGATGAGCTTATGATTCTTATGTTTTTAGCAAGATCTATTCCGTTGATATATGGCATTTTCAAGTCTGCAATAACTAGCCAATACCCATGAGGATCATCCTTAAAATGTTTGAGAGCGAGTAGCGGATCGTTAAAAGAAATAGAGGTAAACCCATTTCCTTCTAACAATCTTTTAAAAAGACGTGCAAGTTCATCGTCATCATCCACAACCATCACTATTGGAGGCGTGGACATGTTATCATATTATTTGACATTGTATATAACCATAATGCATATGTTTAAATAGAACTTTAATACAAAAAAATAATTTTCGAAACAATTTACCTAATTGATCTGAATTTTTCAAATTGTTTCTTATATGATCTCTGTCTCATTCCAAAAACGGGGCAATTTGTTGACAATTTGCCTATTATTTGATTAGATTACATGCTGCTCTATTAAGGTGTTTTTACTTTCTTGGAAAGATAATTTTCATCCAAGTAGATGACGTTGCAATTAATCTTTCTGTAATGAATAATAGTCAAATATCAAGGTCAAGTTTAAAAGGTAATGACTACCAATCATAATCAATGCAAAATTATAGGCCTTTTGGTGTTACGATAATTGCGATACTTCTTGCAATTGGGGGTATAGGGTCTTTGCTAAGCGGATTGACCGTTTTAGCTTTAATACCAATACTTGGCATAATACTTGCAGGAGTTTTCTTTATAATTGGACTGGCTTATTTTGCTGTTGCATATGGGTTATGGGCTGGGACGAGATGGGCCTGGATTGTCACTCTAATATTATGTGGTATTGCAATAATAGTGGGAATAGGCTCTATAGTTATAGGTCATGTTGGTTCACTATTTTTGATAGTTATTAATGGAATTGTCATTTACTATCTTTACCAACCAAATGTCAAAGCGTATTTTGGAAAGTAAATTGGTCTGCCCACAACACTTGAAAATCAAGTCTATAGTACTACGTTATATCCTATTTCAGGTCTCAGTCATCTTCAATCAAAATAACAACTGTGAATACCATTTCTTGTTTCTGTATTTTAAAATAAGTTTCGCCTGCGGATATTTAACCATGGTTCTTTGATTTTAATTCTACAGCAGTTATACGTTACTATTGTTACTTTTTTTGAAATATCGCATATGAATTAGATACATTCCACTTTAGATGAAAAGTAAAATACAATATCTTTTTTATATCTTGATTACTCTAATTTGTATTTGATATCTTGTTAAATATTGAATCATATGCAGAGTGAGTTGTGAATGCGTCAGAGCAGTCCTCCCATATTACCTGGTTCTTTATTATTAAGAACTTGTAAATAATAATTATTGACTAGAAAAGCTATATCCCAAATTATATTAAAATAATTATTTGAATAATTTCTTGAAGGGAAATTACATTCTTGAATCTAGTTTATTGACAAAGCCGTGAACTGCAAAGAAAGCTTTTTTGAGACTATCACCGTAGTGAAATAATGAATAGGAATGCTGTAGATCACTTCTCATCCACCTCTAAGCAGTATTCTTTCTCTAGACCTCTTTACCCCGATACTCTTTACAAGTATTTGAGTGATATAACTCTGAACAAAAATACAGCATGGGACTGCGCTACGGGTAATGGACAGGCTGCTATCGGACTTTGCAAATACTTTAAGAATGTAATTGCAAGCGATGCAAGTAAGGGTCAACTGGACTTTGGATTCAATAGAGATAACATCCACTATAAAATGTTCCCTGCAGAAGAAGCAAATATTGGCGATAATCATATTGACCTAATAACTGTAGCCCAGGCGGCACATTGGTTCGATCTCGATAAGTTTTATAATGAGGTAACACGAGTGGGTAAAAGTAACGGCATTTTGGCCATCTGGTCCTATGGCATGCATCAAATTGATAAAGATATTGATAAGATTAGTGCAAAGTTAAACGTTAATGGAGATATTCTTGGAAAATATTGGCCTAAAGAAACGAATTACGTCAAAGATGATTACAAAACTATTCCGTTTCCATTCAAAGAAATCACTACTCCAAAATTTAAGATGACCGTTAATTGGACTCTCGATGAACTTGTTAATTATATGCAGACATGGTCAGCAGTAAGAAGGTTTAGCACAGAAAAAAAATACAATCCTCTAAACCTAATTATGGATGAGTTGGAAAAACTGTGGGGTAATCGTAGGGATCAAAAAGTCGTAAAATGGTATATTAATATCAGAGTAGGAAAAATTCAAAATTAGTTATATTATTATGGTAACAATCGAATGTAAATAATTTGTTAGTCTGTGCCCCATGGATTGTCTATGACAAACTTCCAAGTTCCATCGGGCTGTTGACGCAAAACATCTGCAGATTTGGCAGCCATATTGACAGGACTACCATCGGGTCCTGTTCCAATAACTGACCACTCAGTTGTTACCAAAGCGAGATCACTTGTTTGAAGCACTCGCTTTACCTTTAAATTCAACTTACCCTTTAAGTCGATAAAAGCACGTAGACATTGGCTAATTGATTCTGGACTCTTTGCAAGTTGCCCCGGCTCCGAGGCAAAACATGCATTAGGTTCATAGAGCTTCATTAGTGAATCAATGTCCCCACTGTTGATACCTTCAACCACTGAATTTAGTACCCCTTCGGGTGTCATATTTTCAGGCATAGGGGTGGACTTGTGATTGCTACATATAAAGGATATCACGAATAACATTTTGAATTTTATTTATTGCAAAGTCT
>DATELO010000158.1:0-5712 GCA_035276505.1 Candidatus Nitrosocosmicus sp. | reverse complement strand
CAACCATACACTCCGGAACAACTAGCAAATGATACAGCTGGTTTGATGGATGCTCTGCAGATACAAAAAGCAGATGTTCTGGGGTATTCTCTAGGATCATATTTAGCTCAACAACTTACAGTTGGGCATCCGGATAAAGTTGATAGCCTGATACTTGTTGGCTCATCTTGTGGTGGAAAGGATCACACACCCAAACCTGCTGAGTTCCTAAAATTACAATCTGATATTGTAAATAAATCTCTAAATAATATCCCAATCTCGGCAGATGAATTAAAGGGGCTTATTGCTGCCTCAGTGGGTTCTGGCTGGGTCAAACTACATCCAGAATCTCTGGACGTTCCGACTAATATTACAACATTACAACAATTAAAGCCCGGTTTGTCGCCTGAGACTGCGGACAATCAAAATAAATTAGGAAAATATTGGGAAGACAATCCAGAATGGAGTGGCATGTGCGACGGACTTGCTACTTTGGACAAGCCTACTCTTGTTATAACAGGAATTGATGATGTGAAATACCAGCCATATGTCAATTCATTAAAAATAGTAGAAAAGATTCCTGGCGCCTGGCTCGTACAAATAAAGAATGCAGGTCACGCGATAATGGATCAATATCCTAAAGAAGTTGGTGTCATCCTGCAAACATTTCTCTCAACCGTTAAATAATTAAAGGTTGATTGGATGAAATAGATTACGAATTCGGATGTGTGAGACCAGAACATGAATCTCTCTTTTGAGACTACTCAACAGTTTAAAGTAGTTAAAACCGAAATATTAACAAGGAAAGGAATTCGCAATCATTCACTATTGATACTCGAAATAAATCCAGTTATTTATCGCAGGATTCTAATTTTCAGAAAATCATTTTCATGTGTTTTTAAATTATAGCCTATAGAAAGTAAACGATGTTTTTCATCCCAATGCTAAAACATTATTGAAATTGTAAGTTTGTAATCCTATGTTACCACAAATATCTGAAGAATAAACTATAACAACATTAGAACCCAACTAAGGGGTAATAAATATTAAAATAAAAGTAAATTTTGGAGCGAATTCTAATTTAATAATCCACCCAATGCTCCCGTTGCTTTTTCTGTTAGAGATGAGCCAGATGATGTAGAGTTATTTGTATTTGTCATTGATGTTGAATCGTTATTTGCTCTCTGACCATTATCTTTTCCAGCCAGGAACTTTGTTGCCTCATCTTTTAAAGTCGACAAGTCCTGCGCTAATGCCATCTGGCTTAATGAATGGCTTGCTAGTGAGACTGTCAAAATAAATGACATGGCAATACTCGCAATTACTAAATTTTTCTTCATTTTTTTCAATTTGTGATGTTCATTATATTATATAAAAGATACAACATTAGGCAATTATGCACGGGTAGTTCATTCACCAATCACAATTTTCAGATTATTGGAAGCGTAGATGATTTATTAAATAGATTGTAACTCACAAGATACAAATGGCGAAGGGAGCTACTCCATGACGTTCGATATTGCCACATTAACAAATCTTTTAGAGAATGTTCTTGAACCTTATATTCAACTTCTTACTTTTGGAATTGATCTATCTGCTGGCATCGTAATAGGCGTTTCAGCAATTATTGCCCTCATTTCTTTCCTGAAAATATTGACAAAGTCAAGTGTAGAACAAATTCATGAGAAGGAAAAAATAAGATTACGATTGGCAAGAGGGATGCTCCTTGCATTGGATTTTGAGGTTGGTAGCGATATCCTAAAAATAATTCTAGTTCCAGGCATAAATGAAATAGCAATATTGGCGATAATAGTTGGAATCAGGATTGGATTAAGTTGGTCTCTATCCAGAGAAATAGATAGGCATTACAAGAACGAAGATGATATTAAAAAATATGTCAATGAACCAAAAAAAAATAATGACCGAAAATAATCTTTTTTCTAATAGATAGGCTGTGGATAAGAAGTGTTTGTGTTTTTTCCTATAGTCACTGAAATCCTAGTTGTAATAACACAAATTCTAGACGTTTTTGCAGTAACAATAGTTGCAATAGCAGTATTCCAAGCCCTGGTGTTTAGTACATTGAAGAGATTTAGTTTTCCATTTTCTAATATAACTAACACATATGACCTCCGGAGCAAAAACAGTAATGACTACAAATTCCATGTATCCAAGGTAAGTTCATCAACTCGAACCTTGATTAGAGGACTTTTATTGGCTTTGGAATTTGAATCTGCCAGTGCCATAATAAAATTGGGTATTTTCACGACAAATATTACAGTAGCTGATCCTATTGGATATAACATAGAAAATTTTTTGTTCTTTGTAAGTGTTCTTACATTAAGGATAGTAATAAATCAATCTTTGAAAAGGTTTAATATTGTATAGTAACAGGAATACGAGAATTAGATGTGCAGGTTCTCTATAAATTATATATTCACAAGTTTCGGTAGATTTGTACTTGTGGCGGGAGTATCATTCGAAATAGCAGATAGATTTAATTCAAATTTTGTAATGCAGAATAGTAAATGGTCATTAAGCTCATTTTTGTAATGGGTGTTCAAGATTAAACTGTAACCAGAGTGAATTGTGTCTGTCGATACATCCTGCTTATTAACCCATGATGATAGTCAGGGTCAACTTTAGCTCCCAAAAAGTTGAGTTCGGGTCTTGCATCACCACTAATTCCACAACGGTCTAACTTGCAAGGCTCGAATTTATTCGGCCATATCAAATTGGTTATACATGAAACTATTTTCATGCCTATAGCGAATAGAGATAATGTAGACAAATTATTAGAAAGGTGGATTCAAATGAGTCTCAAAAGGGTGCGAACTGCGGGATTTGAACCCGCGATCCCTCTCATAAGTAACCCACCCGCATTTCGATGTAAAATTATAATCACAATCTTCTCTAGGTAGGTAGATTGTCTTTCGAAATTTATGCAGGTCTATTCCCTATTGAAAGTCATCTAGTCTAGTGTTACTAAATTAGAAGCTTTATTACCAAAAATGAATGGAAATTGCTACTATATACCTCTTAGCAGCGCAGCTTTTCTCTAATTACTCCAGTTTGTTCAATACCACCAAATTTGGTCAGTACATCACAGTACCCCTCATTATTCTCCTGGGCTCGTGGAGTTACAGTAATAGTAAGTGATGAATAGTGTCCTGAACTTATATGACATGTGACTCTGAAATCAAAATGTGGCTGACCTGGGTTGCAGGTATTGGGTCCTCCACCTAGCCTAGGGTTAGTAAAATCAACTGCAATTCGATCACCCCCGGAACCTACATTCGCTAAAAATCTACCAGATTCGCTACCACCACCAAATGGTGGTCCTCCCCAAGTCTCCCATGTAACAACATTTGGAGCGATTTGACGAGGTGAAGTCCAAAACTTTCCAGCAAACAATTTGACCTCGACGTTTGAAAACGGACCTATAAGAGATGTGGCTTTGGCGTTAATCCTTGCTTCAGCTTCATCAATTAACATAGGCACTAGGACTACCATCATTCCAACTACTATAATTGAAAGCAACGTTAATTTCGCAGTTTTCTTTGACATAATTTCGACTATGTCTTTTTTATTCATACAATCTTACGTTGAATTGTAAATTTAACAATGACTATTGATTATACCTCTAAAGATTACTGCGTTAACTTCCTTCTTCATTTGCTTTCAAGATTAATCAAATTGTTAGCGGGTTTAAATCCTGGTTGAGGAGTGGAGAAATGCGAAGTGCGGGATTTGAACCCGCTCTTTGTTTTGGTTGGTTCAAACCCGAAAATGAAGGAGAGAACCCTCGCTCCCTTCGTTTTATTTAAGTTCAAATCCCCTTTGATTTAAGATGGAGAAAGAGAACCGACGATCACTCTAATTCAGGACTATGTGGGGTGCTTCATCCGAATTAAACGAACTTTATGAAATTTACACCTTGTTTATATACTCTGTAGAGTGAATACGATGGTGTTTAACAATATACAGGTAAGGAAAGATTATCTTTTCATTGTGATATTTATATCAACTTTTATTTTCTCAACCTCGATAATTAGCAACCACCAAGGTCTGAATGATATTAATAATATTGTGTATGCTCAAACAAATGTTACTCAGAACAATTCCACTAACTCTGTAAATACTCAAGACATTCCATTAGAGAAAGTCCGTGTTGGCGATATTGAAATGGCGTACAAGGTATTTGGTAAGGGAGACCCATTGATCCTTCATAATGGTGCTTCAGACCATATGGATGCATGGGATCCAGCACTTTTGACAAAATTGTCTTCAAATAACACACTAATCGTGTTTGATAGCCGTGGTATCGGAAATACAACTGCAGGTTCCGAACCTTATTCTATACAGTTACTTGCAAATGATACTTCTGGTTTAATGGATGCTCTTAAAATACAAGAGGCAAGTGTTCTTGGATATTCTTTAGGAACATTTACAACCCAGCAATTTGCAATTTCGTACCCAGATAAGGTTAGCAGTATTATACTAATAGCAGGAACTTGTGGAGGAAAGGATCATGTACATCGACCGGCTGACTTTGACAAACTACAAGCCGATATTGTAAACAAATCCCTAAACAACATACCTCCTTCTCAAGAGGAAATGAAATCACTTGTAAATGCATCGTTAGGTTCTGGATGGATAAAGTTATATCCAGAATCTGCTGTAATTCCAGAAAACATTACCTTCTCAGAGATGAAGCCTAGTCTTTCTCCTGCAACTTTGAACAATCAATGGGAAGCTGGACAGTCTTGGGTGGATCCTAGCTGGGAGGGTGCTTGTGACAGCCTTGCAAAGATAGACAAGCCTTTGTTGACTATAGCAGGAACAGACGATGACCTGTATATCCCACATGAAAATGCTTTGGTCATTGCCAGTAAAGTTCCTGGGGCTTGGCTAGTCCAGATAAAAGATGCCGGCCATGCAGTGCCAGATCAGTATCCGGATGAAGTTGGTAAGATAATAAACACATTTTTGTCGACTGTAAAATAGTAGGCGATCAATCAGGAAAGAAGCATTTGGTTATCTAATTAATTTATCCTGATTACAATATAGATAAGCGGGTTCAAATCAATATCAAAAGAGTGCGAAGTGCGGGATTTGAACCCGCGCAATTTTTCAATAATTAAGACTCGCACTTTGCTGATACATTTAAAGTATTCAAATATGCTTCAAAGTTTTGCATCTCTATACTTCATCTAGTTACATCTATACTACATACATTAACGATATAGCCAGTAACCACTACTATAAGAATAAGTATGAACATAATTGAAAGTGAAATACCACATTTAGTTGAAGCGAAAACTTGTGGTTTCAATAAAGGAAGAAAAAGAGTTTCCTATCAATTTATCGAATCATCTCATAATCTTTGCCTAGAAAAGGGTGAATTAATACTAGCACAAATTCACGCCTGTGAGAGATTATTAAAATATGGAAAGGACAATGAAGAAATATCCATATTAACAGATGAAATAACAAAATTAAGATTGGCTTTGGATCTGTTACGCTACTAACTAAAATGGTTCATTCAAAAAATTCTTTTGTCTACAAGGAAAGATTAACTATAGTGAAATCCGATCATCGATACATTGTCTTTTTAAACGTATAATATTAGAAAGAACAACTTTAGCTCCCAAAAAGTTGACTTTGGGTCTTGCACTGATTCCACAATCGCCATAGCAAGACCCAATAAGCAATAATTCTATACTTTTTCTG
>DATELO010000157.1:0-16016 GCA_035276505.1 Candidatus Nitrosocosmicus sp. | reverse complement strand
TGTCTAAGGATTAGGAGCCAAACGGGTATCATATCAATTACTATACCATTAGCAAAATTAATCAAGAATTATTCAATTTCCGTATTTGCGTTAGTCTGCAAATTACTTCTATACCTAATTAGTATTATTACTAGCCTTTTTTAACGGTAGATTCTAGTCATAGCCAAAAAATGGAAATTATACTCAATGGCTTTACGTTAAGTTTACCCCTTGTTAGCTGCTAATTGTTATTAGGATGTGGTTTATTTCAAAACCAATAAAAAATTTAAGGGGTCTTTCATTCGATTATCAATCAGATTCTTCTGCATAAATCAATTTCATTTCGTCAAAAGTGAGTTTTTCTCCGCTAGACATTTTCTTTAAAGCGACTTCTTTTAATGAATTCCATAATTCCTGATTTTCCTTATTCTTACGCATTTTGTCTTGGGGTATCTCATGCTTGCTTTTCCTCTCAGAACTATATCTTCTCTGTCTGTCGGATGAATGTTGTAATCTATTTCTTTTAAACTCGATCGCATTTAATTGAGTATCTACCATTTCAATTTTTGCACCTGCTTCTCTCACCTTGTGAATAACGCCTCTTCTTTCCTCGTAGAGCTCTTCTCTCTTGTTTAGCAATTCATCTAAATTCGATTTTATCTTGCCAATTACTTTACCAACGTCTGCCTTTTGATCAAAAATTTGATTCATCTTACCTTTAATGTCTTCGAATTTTGTTGCCAAAGATTTGTATGTATCTTCCTTTTTATGAATTACTTTCAGTGCGTGCAACCTTGTCGCAATTTCCTTAGATTTTAAAACTAGGCGTCTTTCTTCGTCCTTTGATAACTTTTTGGTTTGTATGTCTTTTTCTATTTGCTCCAACGCTTTAGTCAGATTTGTGATGTTAAACCTGTCTCTCCTTGATCTGGAGCCACCGCTTGAGGCTTTCGAATCTAAGGTTTTCATTCTTTTTCTCTCTTCTATTAGATTGGTTTTCAATTCTGTGAATTTTGCATAATCTGCGTCCTTTAATTCATTGATCTGTTTAAGTTTCAGCCGTTCGGCTTCCAACTTTACACGTTCATCATCAATGATTTTCTTTGTCTGCTCAATTTTCTCATTGATTTTCTCAATTTGACCTTCTCCTATTTTTTGTTCCTCTATTAGAGATTTTTTAAATTCTAATAAGGTTTTTTGATTTGAATCTATAGTATTTTCTGATCTGTTGTCCTTTTTTGTCGTAGAAGCTGAAGCTGCAGCTGAAGGAGCTGTAGCTGAATTTCCACTATTCTGTTCTTGAACCACGCCGCTTACAACCTTTTAAGATATGGAAAAATATATTTTTTCTTATTTTAACGTTAGGGATGATTGGCAGGCACCTTACATAGATTGTGATTGAAGCTGTTAAATAAAATATACAGAGAATAATTGACTAAAGTCTCCACCCATGGGGTGGCTGTTTTGTCAGACAATCCTTTTGATTATCTAAAAAAAGTATGATTTCATGATCCCAATCTGCAATCCACCATGCGTCTTTTAAACATATATTTATATTCTATCTTGTAGTTAATTATGTGATTACCAATGGATGATTTTGATAAAGATTTTCCAGACTTTGATTGGAAAAATACTCCGGCTTATAAACATCCAGGGGGAAAGGATTGTCCTTGCCCCAAACATGAATACATACGAGAGCAAATTAATGTTGCCAAAACCTTAAATACCAACAGTAAAAATATAGATGCTGATAAAAAACCGTCTTCGAATGTTACTTTAAAGTTTTGTCCTGATCACTACAATGTATATTTTAATGAGGTGATTCCTGCTATGCCATTAAAATATAGAATTATTACCAAAATTGCCTTAAAACTAGGGGCTGTTGTAATCCAACAAATTCCATATATGATGTCAGACAAATGTTTTTACTGTAAATTTGGTTCAGGTGGATTTGATAAAAAGGTAGAGCTTCCTCCAATCTAGTTTTATTGAATATCTGACTTTGCCAGCAAGTTCTTTGCCAAATTTTTATGATTAGCTGCTAGAACAAGCGCGGCAATATTTCTTATTATAATAGATAGATAAGGTATATTGTGATTGGATTTTACTTTTCTTGTGTAACCCTCTAAGAATTGTTCTTCTATTTTCTTGTATTTTGCATTCTCCAAGTCCAACAAGCTAGCTAGGAAAATGCCTACATCCAGACTTTTCATAAATTCCGTAGCTTTGTACTGTATCAATCCCAAGTCTGTCCTATAAATCTCTAAATTTCTCACCAAATAATTCTGAGCCTTATTATCAATAAAACATGCTCCATTATCATGCAACGTTCTAGTGATTGAGCCGACTTGTTGTACTATGCTCAAATTATCGTTATTTTTGAGGTAGGCGTACAAATCCCCACCTTCAACATATTCTTCCACTATGGTTTCTTGATCTATTTTTATAAGTTTGGGAGTATGAATACCGATTTTTTCCAATTCATTTCTCGAAGAGAAACCTTCATTAATTAAGATGAATTTGCCGGTTTTGAGTGGAGAGCAGGGGTGCAGTAGGATAAAAGACATACATGTGAACATGAAAACTAGTAATTGTTCGTGAATATTCTTTATAGTTTTGTTTCTTTTTATCACTACCTTCTGACCATCAATGTTGGAAATTACAATGTCTCTTTGCCAATTTACAAAATGCAAGAATGTTCTCTATAGTAGATGCAATCTATTAAATACTTTTAATTAGCTAACGTTTGCACTCTAGAGAATCTAATACCATTTAAGAGTTATTTTCGCTCTAAGGAGGGAATTCTTAAATTTATTGCAGTATTATATTATGTAAAAAGCTTTATACATGAATAATTATAACATATTTTTGTGTTTAAATACACTAAAACTTTTAAAATTTTAAGTACATTTTTGATTGGGGGATTTTTACTTTCCCTTTCTGCAACAAACTCTTACGGAACTATAGCAACTTTCTCTAATTATGACTACGGATATGGACCCATAGCAAGTATTAATAATGACTGGGTGCTAGCAGGACACTGGATGGGATATTATAACCCTGAAAACCTTACCGACTCTGGTTTCCATGCTACGTTTGATATGGTGATGAAAAACGGATCTGCTCCTCATATGCACCAAATAACTAACACCACCATTAGCGATGTAAAAATGGATGGTAGTAATGAAGTGATTCAAGGTACAATCACAGTCTCAATGAAGGATGGACCAGTGTCAAACGTTCCTACCACTTGGACAACATACAATAACAATACCCTCGCAATTGAGATAGATCCTTCAATGATTAATAATCACTTTGGTGAAACTCCAATCTATGGACTTGCTTTAACCCCTGAAAAGGAGATGGAAACTATGAAGTCGATGATGGAGGATACAAAATTTATGGACAAGTGGATCCCGTTAATGATGCAAAATGTTATGAGCAATTTACAATTAGGCTCTGGTAACTCAACTTCCATGCCATCAATGAACATGTCCATGAATGAGTCCCCCATTTCAAGCAACGAGACAAGCCTCCCTATTCAGTAATCGGAAAGTTCCGATTAATTTTATTTATTTGATATAGATTTAATCTTAAACTAAAATATCCTTTTCAAATTACCTGACAAAAAAAGAATTATCTTATCTGCCTATACAGAGCCCTGAAGGTAAACTCGTTTGACAATTATTATTTGAATAATAATTATTGTTTATATTAATGGGCAGATTGTTTGCGTTATTTACGTCTAGTATATTATTAAAAACATTATTAAAATCTACCTTGTTTAATGAACTTTGAGTATCGAGAAATATCCCGTTACTCGTATTTAAAATGTTATTTCCATGAAGCGTAGAATTTGCGGTATTGATTAAGGTGACCCCTGAAAGACGATTCTTACTTAACTGGTTAAAATTAACTTCTGCATCTTTAGAGGAATGTAATGCTACTCCGATTGTATTTTCACTAACCATATTATTTGAAATTTGTACATTTTGTGCCCCCGTAAGATAAAATGCGACTTTGTTATTATTCACATTTATTTCATTTGCATAAACATTTGTTCCACCAGAAACATAAATTCCAGATTGGAATCCAGAAATTATGCCATTACCGGTTATAGTCACATTATTTTGTCCTCCTATCATTATTCCAACTTTATTACTATCAACGCCTGGTCCTTTGAGAGAGAATCCGTTCATATCTATAATGGTGTCGTTTCCTCCCACTATAAGTCCATCATTATCACAAATGAGATTGGAACCTAATTTTACATTCCCTTGTATTATCTGGCCACAGGCTGGATTTAACTCGGTAGATAAAGCCTTTTGGTCCCTCGTAGGAGGATCTTGACCATTATTCGCTGAAACCAATGGTGTCGTATTATCTTCCTCTGTATTATTGCTTTCATCTTGTGTTTGACTATCATCCAAATTCAAATCACTAGTTTGTTCTTGTGAATTGCCGATCCGATCACCTGAATTATCATTACTATTGGAATTACCTGTATTCTGGCTAGTAATGATATTTTTCTGGGGGCCAAGTTGATTGGTTTGAGGTAATATAGAGTTATTACCTGTAGAACTTGAAGCTAAATTCCATTCAAAAAGTGGTAATTGTATTACAACTGAGAATAGTATAAGAATAATTGAGAATTTAATTATCCGAGTATTTTTCGAGACATAACACTCTGCCTTATTCATCGATACAAATCTACAAGAAGTATATTATATCAATATTACCTTTACTTTATATCTTGTTGAAAGATAGTTCGAAACGACTTTATAGGTTAGTATAAATTAATCTACAATTTTATTAATTTAAGATTCTAACGATCAATAGTTAATTGACATAGAAACAAGGAATCATCATTTTCTTAAATGGTTATCCTCCAAGTCTAAGTATTTTTTCCTAAGACTTTCATATTCATCAGGATGAATCTCAGGAGCGTTTAGATACATATAGTTATTCGCCCTCTCATGGTTTTTCAATCTTTTCCAATTTGACAGAAATTTTCTGATAAAATCGTCTACAACTTCCCTGTTCGTAATTCCTGTGGAATCTATCTTAAGACTCTCGTTCATAATGCAAATCTCTTCTTTGTTGTCTCCGCTTATGTACTCTATCGGAATAGGTTTAAACCTCTTTCCATCCACCTTATTGGGAATAATAACGGCAATGAACGGATTGTCATTTGTTCGAGAGAAATCATCTTCACTCATCCTTTATTATTGAACTGTTGAAATTAAAAACTGATTGGATTGTGGTTAACTGACACCTTAATAACGAATTTTGCCTGCTTTCAAAACCAGAGAAAATTTTGATTATAGTTGGATTTCAAACGAACAACTAAACTCATATGAATTCTATCAACAAATATTTATGTGGATTTAAAATAAACCTATCTAACGGGGCCGATCGTCTAGCCTGGTAGGATACGGCATTGGCATTGCCGAGGTCGTGGGTTCGAATCCCACTCGGTCCATCTTTCAAATATTTGCGATTTCCCAAAACATTCAAGTCCTTTATGAAGACCAGTCATTAACTACTCTTTAATTGTATGAACCAATGAAAAAGGCCTAACAAAAATGACCGATTATTAAATATGGTGGATTCTAATTATATTAGTATTAAATAGTTCTCATTTTTACGGTTTATTTCCATCAATTGGAGCATCGAAAAAAAGATGAGAAATAATAAGCATGGTCGGGTCTAATACTTCTAATGGTTATTTATTACGATAGTTGTAAGAGTAAAATAGCATTT
This sequence comes from Candidatus Nitrosocosmicus sp., assembly GCA_035276505.1. Lineage (GTDB taxonomy): Archaea > Thermoproteota > Nitrososphaeria > Nitrososphaerales > Nitrososphaeraceae > Nitrosocosmicus. The sequence continues at coordinate 10,274 of DATELO010000157.1, read as the reverse complement.
CCATTGTAATAAGGCGTACATATCCCCCGGAATCAAGTAGAGGTATTCGAAACATTTCATAGCTTTACAAATAAATTAACATTTTTTTCATGTATTTTCTCTGATTATCTCAAAGGAAATGTCATCTTGAGATGGGGTTATAAATTAGCATGACTATAGTTGCTTGCCCCTGAGCGATTGAATTAAGGCCTGAATTGCTAGTAATCAGGAATGGCATTTGCCTCCCTTAGTTGTTTTTTTATTAATTAAATACATTATAGTTTGAGGTCTAATATCTCCCTTGCATCCTCCAATGCCACTTTAACAAACAGCTCTTTTCACCTGCGTGCTAATATGGTGAAATTCTGAAAATCCTATAAAGTCTTTAAAGAATTTAAAAAAAGGCCGTAAAAATTTAAAATACTAAAGAATGAAATAGAAACACTATATTAATAATTTTTTTGTTTCATCTAACATTTTGATAAATCTAATATGTTCGCATTGGTTTTCTGCATTTCGAATATCATGAAAAGAACAGTATAGATTTTGCTTACCTATCATGACTTCAACATTATGCTTTAGATTATTGTCTCCAATCACAAATGCATGATCGTATTGGTACTTGAGATGACAATAATTCGCAATCTCTTGCTGAGTGAGAGGCTCCAAATCCTTCTCCGCCATCTTTAAGGCAGCTTTTACCTGCTCATCAATATTATCCTCCATTCCACTTATACTGGTTTGCTTCACCAGTCCGCCTAGAGTTCCGTTGTCTCCTACCGATCCAGATACTTCTGTTTTGGGATGAATTTGCATTCATTTGTATATAGAGAAGTTTTACTATATATTTTTATCGAACATTCTACTATAAGAAAGCAGCTTAACAATACTATGATATTCGACTTTTAGCACTCCGGCGTAGCATATGCCGTATTTATCAAGTGGTAAGTAAATACAAACAGAGCTATTTGTGAAATATACTTTGTTCTGACAATCCATTCAGTATACCTGTTTGCATTTTGAATATTTGCTTATTCAAAATTGCCTTGAAACTGAATTGTTTTATTAATTCTGATGTTTTGATTAAAAGATAATAAATATTAATTCCGCTTAGTACATTTTTCTTGCATGACCTTTTAGTACACAATTATGATAAGGTTTCCAAAAGTCCCATGTAAAATTTTAAGATAAACTACCTAATTATGGTTAATAATAAGAATTTAATATAATTGACAAATTCAATATTTTTTGATGAAACCAACCGTACCTGAAAAACCAAAACCGTTAGGAATAAACCATGTGGCAATTAGTGTGACGAATCTTGAGTATGCTATTAAATGGTATCAAGAAATTCTTGGATTTAGACAAATTGGAACTCCAGTTGAATTCGTAACGGACAAATCTCTTGCAGGTATGGCTTTAAAGGATATCCACGGTGAAAACTTTAAAAAGATGCGAACAAGTTGGCTAATTTCAGAAAACCAGGTTGGATTAGAAATTATAGAATATATAGAACCTAAGTCTCAAAGACGTCAGGATAATTTTGACTATTGGAGATCCGGTATAACTCATATTTGCATCACGGATCCGAAAATTGAAAGACTATGTCAAAAGATATCGGAACAAGGAGGAAAACAGAGAAGTGAAATCTGGGAAATAGTTCCAAGCAAAGGATACAAGATTGCATTTTGCGAAGACCCGTTTGGTAACATCATAGAAATATATAGTAATAATTATGAAGAAATAATTTCTTTCATAACTGATACTCAAGTTCGAGAATAAATCTCTTTAGCCCTTGTACCATTTTAGAAAGTATCTAAAATTTTGAAATAAAGTGATTGCCGTAACGTGAATTAATATCGGTGAAATATTTCGAAATGATATTAACTGTCCATTTATTTAATTATTTTTTAGACAAGTAAGTCGCATTTTTGATATGAATTCTAGCACACTCATCTCATAATTTAACTTAGAGTTCTACTGTATTGACAAAATACTCGTAATCACTAAGAAATAATGACCTATACCGAAATGATTTGAAGCTCATACTAAATAATAAAGTAAATCTCCATGTGGATATATCACAAAATCAATAGGTCGGAGAACTATCTATAAGTATTTACTATGCCTTTCGGGGTAGTTATGTTGGGCATATTCGATAAGTTATCAAGAGAAAACGTTGATTAATTTGCTTGCCTCCAAAGCATAAGATCAATTTGCTCGCCCCACTGCTTGATTGCTGACATTTGATTGAGCAAAAATAAATATGGCACTATCAACTAGTAAAGAGGCTGTTTTTATACCAAATGCAGTTAACAAGTTATATTTCATTAATGAACGTTAATTATCATATTATTTGAAGTACAGAGTATTTTGCATCAAATTGCTGGATTCCATTTATGTAAATCCTTATTTAGGACCGACGAGATTCGAACTATTTTAAGTTTCTTTGCAAAATATGGACGCTCAATCATCCAATTATCGTAATTGTAAAGGAATACAAGGATGTTTGCAAATGTTTGCAAATGAAACTTAAAATTTATTTTGCTTTGTTTCGCAGCGAAAACATTGACGTGTAAAGGCTTATGCTTAAGGTATGATAAAGTAGGGGGTGGTAAGAATTCTGTATATGCGTTAGGTTATAAACGATGTACAGGATGTAGTCTTTACATAAAGTTTGATGGAATTCGCTGTCCCTGTTGCAACTTTCCACTAAGAACCAAAAAGAGAAACTGAGATACAAATACTATAGTTAGACAAAGGATATTATTATATAAATCTCCAATATTGTTGAATGCACGAAACGGACAATTCGAGTTTTGGAGAGTCAAAAAAAACTTCTACTATGACTTTTAGGATTGATGAAAATGTGCTTAAAATTTTGAGGTCCGAGTCCGAAAGAAATCAAGTTACACTCAATAGCCTAGTAAATCAATTGCTTAAACGGTACGTAGAATGGGATATGTATGAACCAAAGGTGGGGCTCATACCCATAGCAAAACCCATAGTCGTTGAATTGTTTAGCAAAATGACCAAAGAAGATATATCGACTATGGCAAAGGAAATAGGAAAAGATGTAGTCCATGATATAGCTTTATTCATGAAAAATAAGATGGACCTTGATTCATTTTTATCATGGTTTGAGACAAGGATGACAAGTTCATTAACTGAAACAAATCATACTATTCAAGATGGCTATCATGTATATGTACTAAAACACGAGCTTGGTGAGAATTGGTCCCTGTATCACAAGATTGTTATCGAATTAATGTTTAATGAAATTTTTAACAAGACAGTTAACGTTACTGTGAGTAATACTACAATTCGGTTTCGATTTAAAGACTAAATCAGTTTAAAACATATTCGTTAAATAAAAATTGTCGTCTGACTTGTGATTTGCTTAAAAAAACATTCTAACAAATAATAATTTGATATTTTATTGAACCTCCTAAGGTCAAAATTTGCTCAAATTCCTGATAAAAATGAATATTTTTTTAAATAAATTGACTTTAATAACTACTTTGGAATTGAAGTACGACAATTCGACGACAATACATAATCGAACTTAAAATTTATATTAAATGGTATAATTTTCTATAATTATCTTACCTAATAAATTTTCAGAAATGTCTATATATACTTTTTTAACTATACTTAATAAATGTATAATACATTATCTCAAAAGAGAATAATAGCAACATCTGCAGTAATGGCTTTTGCATTTATAATGGTCATGGGTCCATCATCCATGGCATTTAATGTCTTTGCCACAACCAATGATTTAGAGCAAGAAATAGAACAATCTCAATACTCAACCCAATTAGGAATTTGTGTATCAGGAGGAGGTACTCTATTTTCATGTAATAATTTGAACCTTCAGGCCCAAAACAACGAAGGTAGCAACGCAGCAGCACAAAGTTCAGATGACGATGGTGGTGACAACGAAGCAGAACAAAGCATAGAACAAGAGCAAGATTCTGACCAGAGTGCACTTTGTGTATCAGGAAGTGGTACATTTGTTTCATGCAATAATGTAAATATTCAACTTCAAAATAACGCAGAAACCGGTAGCAACGCCTTGGCACAAAGTTCAGGTGAATATGGCGGTGACAACGATGCAGAACAAAGCATAGAACAAGAGCAAGATTCTGAACAAAGTAGTCAAGTTGCATCAGGCGACGATTCCATATTATCAGGCAATAACGTAAACGTTCAAGCCCAAAACAACGAAGGTAGCAACGCAGCAGCACAAAGTTCTGGTGGAGACGATGACCATGATGGCGGTGACAACGATGCAGAACAAAGCATAGAACAAGAGCAAGAATCTGAGCAGGATAGTCAAGTTGCATCAGGCGACGATTCAGTTGGATCTGGTAACAACGTAAACGTTCAAGCCCAAAACAACGAAGGTAGCAACGCAGCAGCACAAGAGTAAATTTTTTTTGGGATAAAATCTCCCATAACCTAATTTTTTCGATATTATTAAAAAACGGCCAACTTTTCTTTACCATTCTTGTATACATTTTTGATGACTGAGTGTGAAAATTTTTCTTTAATTCTAAATCAAAAATATCTTAGAAGAGAATTCTTGCTATATTAAATAGTGACAATTGAAGCATTTGTATATGATGAAGCTCTTAGATTCTTTCATATATTTAATTTGAACTACAAATGGGTAGCCCTTAGTAATACGACCATCGGGTCACTTATGGCGTCACTGGATAGAAATATAGTAATAATAGCACTTCCTACCATCGCTTTAGATCTAAATGTATCTTTGATTACTCTTGTTTGGATTACCATTGGTTATTGGGTAGTAACTGCTTCTGCTCTTCTAACATTTGGGAGGTTAGCTGATATGTTTGGAAGGGTAAAATTGTATAATGTTGGATTTGCGCTCTTCACTGTAGGATCTACATTATGCTGCGTCTCTCAAACTGGGGAACAGCTTATTATTTTTCGAATAATGCAGGGAATAGGTGCTGCTTTCATTTTTTCCAATAGTGCTGCTATAATTTCAGATTCGTTTCCAGAATCTGAGCGTGGAAAGGCTTTGGGAATAAACCAGATTTCAATCGTGATTGGCTCAGTGATCGGACTTGTTGTTGGCGGAGTTCTAACCTCTTACCTAGGATGGAGATCTATTTTTTGGATAAATATTCCAATAGGAATTTTTGCCACAGTCTGGGCCTTCTCAAAATTAAAAGAATTGGGTCATACAAAGAGAGAGAAGATTGATTGGTCGGGCAATGTACTCATGACTTTAGCCCTGTTGTTGCTGCTATTTGGCATTACATTTGGCTCATTCCAAATTATCAATACTCTCTGGACAATTTTCTTTATACTTTTTGGAATATTCCTTCTGGTCTTGTTCTATATGAAAGAAAAAAGAACGATGTATCCAATGATAGATCTAACTCTTTTTCAATCAAGAGTTTTTACAAGTAGTAATGCAGCAATTTTACTTAACTCAATGGCTCGGGGGGCATTTTCTTTTGTCATAGTATTTTATTTACAAGGACCCAGCATGTCTTTATCGCCATTAGAGGCAGGGATATATCTAATACCCGTATCTTTGGCCTTGGCAATTTTTGCACCCATAGCAGGATGGATGTACGATAAATACAAATCGCCAGTCTTATCACAATTGGGTCTCATACTCTCTGCAGTGGGGTTTCTGATGCTAGTAGGCATTGGAGAGCAAATGTCTTTCGTAGAAATGTTACTACCACTAATGCTTATCGGGGCTGGTATGGGGGTATTTACATCACCAAATCGTACAGCAATAATGAACTCTGTTCCGCAATATAGACGCGGTATCGCGGCAGGAGTAAGTACTACTTTGGTTATGACTGGTAGTGCATTTAGTATTGCACTCGTTTTCCTGATATTCTCTATAACGTTACCAATAGAACAAACAACCAATATCTTTTCGGGAAATTTTAATAATACTTTAGAAAGTTCATATATCTCCAAACAGGTAATATTTGAAAATTTCATGATGTCACTAAGGTACATATTTCTGATTTCTGCACTTCTGATGGTCGCTTCAGCAGTAATTCAATACAAGTTAAAATGACTAGTACCAATCTCCATTTCTTGTACCAAATAAGATCGATAAATTGAGCATATACGTATTTAATAAAGACCTGGAAGTGGAGTAACTATACTATTTATATTACCCTTCAGCTATATTATTTAGTAGTGATAGAAATTTCATCACGACTTATTAAGATAAGACCAGTAATTCAATTCAAACTGGATTCTGTTATTTATGAGGCTTTAGTACTCAATATATCTATAAGGGGAGTAATCTAAATAATACCTATAGATAACGATAAGGAAAATATAGTAATTAACGCAGTAGAGAAAGTAAGCAAAGACGTTGTTAATATAGCTAGTGTTAGGATGGTTAAAGATCAATTATTAAGGGTTTTTCCAGTGGAAGGTGTCGGATCGGGAGTTATCATCGACAAGAAGGGATATATCCTTACAAATAATCATGTCATTGAAAAGGCCAACAAACTAAAGGTGACTACCACCGACGGAAACATGTACGAGGGAAATGTGGTAGGAGCAGACAAGCAAACTGATCTGGCTATAATAAAAATTGACTCAAAGGATGCCCTCTCATCAGCGGAATTGGGCAATTCAGATCTTCTAAAAATAGGACAAATAGTCATTGCGATTGGAAACCCATTTGGTTTAGATGGCGGACCCTCAGTTACAGCAGGAATAATAAGTTCTTTGACTAGGAGATTGCAGTTTGAAAATGGAGTTATGGAATTGATTCAGACAGATGCTTCCATAAACCCTGGAAATTCTGGCGGTCCTTTAGTCAATACAAGAGGGGAGGTAATTGGAATAAACACCGCTAAAATACCCTATGCTCAGGGAATTGGATTTGCAGTTCCAATCAACGTAGCAAAAATGATAATAACTGATCTGATTACAAATGGACGCGTAACTAACAGACCATATATAGGAATTTCTGCTATCAAGATCAACAGAGAATTGGCCAATTTATATAAACTGCCAAGCATCCAAGGTGCTCTCATTGCTCAAATACAAGATAACAGTCCAGCTCATAAAGCAGATCTGCGTAAGGGCGATATTGTCGAATCTATTGATGGGATCACAATAATCGATCCATATCAGATTTCTAATCATATCCGAAAATTGTCAATCCAAGATAAAATAATTATTAGAATTAACAGGTATGGAAAACGGATTGATAAAGAGATCTTGCTCATGCCTTATCCGGCTAATCTCAACTAAACAGACTAAATTTTTTTTTAACAAGGCCAGAATGAATTCTTTATAGCGGTCGAATTTGGATGTACTTTTAGTTTACCTTCATCATTAATTTTGAATTATCGGCCAGAGAAGAAAACTAGTTTCTAGAAATAGTATTTTTTCTCCTTTTACTACTTGTTATCTTTTTCACCTGTTGTCCTGCTTCTTCAATATCGGCATCAATTGTTTCTTGCTCGAGGTTTAATTTTGCAACTCTAGGCGTTGCCATTGCAAATTGAATGTGAAAGCATGCGAATGAATTACAGAGCGAACAATGCAATTTATTTTCGCTAAGATGAATTTCAGTTATCTTGTTTTCTTTGAAATCCTTAATATACAGTGTATCTCTAGTACATCCTTCTTCAGAGAGGAACGGTGCATAATGTCTTAAAAATTCATCCTTTTCTAAAATATCATGGAGTAACTCATTAACAAAACCTCCAAAATGCTCATTAACATATGGATTTCTCTCCCTTTCCCTTTTCCATTTGCTCCTTAGTTCTTTAACGATATTTACTCGGAGAGTTATCAATTCGGCTGCATTTGATCTTGGCATATACATGTACTAAATATCGTAATGAGATATTTAACTTTACTAGACAATGTAGTACAGGGTCAGATCCTCTCTGATAGCGTAATCAATTTTATCTTATATTACGAAAAGTTATTTAGTGCGAATGTCTAAGTGCGTTGTGAAATGATTAGAACAGGATTAGAAAGTTATGTCAATAATTTTCAAAATCAAAATGCCTGATTTTATTGTCCCTCTTGATAAAGTAAAAACTATTCTAAATTAGTTTGGATTAACCGGCTTCGCATATTGATACTTTACAAAATTTATTTAGCAATTTCTAAAGTGCTATTACTGTAAATAATCCGATTGCCCTATCTTCAAATTAGCAATCTTCTTAAAACAAGCTGCTCTGCTCTTATCCTACGTATTTTAATCTATGAGATACTATTTTATGAATGAGGATTTTCTATAAAATAGACAATCAAAAGGCAATATTATCTAATCCCCCATTTTTTTCAGCATATTGTGGAAATCCTCGTCTGATAACTTGTTTTTAATTTCCATTATTTGTTCAACATCTTTGCCTGCCAAATACCGTAACCTAGGATTGGGATCTTCTATAGCTTTCTTTATAATCTTCGCTACAAATCCTGGGTCCTGTCCGCTCTCATGCAATTTGCTTATCCCTTTTTCTGAATTCTGTACAAAATTTTTATAAGGTGAATTTGGATCCTTTGCCTTATGGGCCAATTTAGATGAGTTTATAAAATTAGTTTTGATTATTCCTGGTTCTATGATGATTGTTCTAATACCAAATTGTTCCAGCTCATAGGACATCGATTCGGTTAAACCTTCAACGGCAAACTTGGAACTAGAATAAGCAGAATTTGTTGCAATTCCAAATCTACCAAGACCGGAACTTATGTTTATTATGATACCAGATTTTTGAGCTCTCATAATGGGTAATACAGCTTGAGTAGTTCTAATTAAACCAAAAAAATTTGTCTCATATTGTGATCTGATTTCTTCAATAGAAAGGTCCTCAAATGCTCCTGTTAGTCCATATCCAGCGTTATTTACTAGTATATCAATTCTGCCTGTCTTTTTAAATATAAATTCGATACCACTTGAAACCGAATTCTGGTCCGTCACATCCAGCTGGCTAACCTCAAGAGGTATTTTTTCTCTTGTTGAAATTTCATTAAGTAAACCACCTTTTCTTAAATCTCTCATGGTCGCAAAAGTTACGTATCCTGACCTAGCCAACAATATCGAAGTTTCAAAACCAATTCCACTTGAACTTCCTGTAACAATGGCAACTTTCTGCCTGTCCATAAATTACTCATTCTATGAACAAATTAATAAGTGATTCAATTGATTGGCAAAAACCAAATCAATCTTATTGTATACGATATCCAAAGGTTTTGCGGTTATATCAATTTATAGATCAAATTCTACTACCCAATTGCTAATATCAAAATAAATTTCTAAATCTAGGTGAAGCTTTTAGAGAGTAGGGAGTTTGAACATCTGTTGCATTGTTTGTGAGTGAAATGGATGATATTCCGCTATCTCTCTATTATCATAACTGGTTATTGCAGGCCTTAAAATACTCACTATAGTTAAAAATTACACAGCAGGAACATATTTGTTGCTAACTAATTTTAGAGCCATTTTTGTGACTTTGTATCGATCGAAAACAAATCATATGCATTTCATTTGTCTTGGAAATTCCATTTTTATTTATCCTATTCTGCAATTCGCACCCAAATCACTATGATACTTGTCATAGATACTATTAGCCCTGAAACAAATATCCTGAGAAGAATCAATAATACTCCGCAAACTTCTGAGGCTAAACCCAGGATCAAAGGGATATTGTGCATTTTATTCCATTAAATTAATCTTGATTTAGTAGCTGCAATCTATTTATTCCGCCCTTACTTCTTTTTCTTCTTTGGTCTTTCTCTTTTTCCTGATTTTTCTAACGATATCAAGAATTTCTATCAATTTTTCCTCAGAGACTTTAGAAATCTTTGCATCACATTCTATACCTTCAGCATCTAAAACAGTTTCAGTGATTTCTAAAATCTCCTTTTTGTTTTTCACTTCCTCTTCGGTCAATAACCCAAGACTAGTAAATCTAAAAAATGCAAAATCGCTCATATAGTAATAGTATTATCTCCTTTTGTATATGTATTTATGAATGAAGTTCTGCTTGCATTTATCTTTTAAGGAAATCGTTTCATTGTTATTGAGTTAAAGTTCTGAATTTATTATCAAGATAAGAGAAATAAAAACTCTATAAAGTAATAAGTAAATGAGATCGGATATAGTAGATATTAAAGACAAATTGATTGAATATTAAACTTTCTTCTGCATATTCTAATAGAAATCTCTCATCATTACAAGAATAAGAATTAATATACAAAGTTAAAATATTGAATTGAATTTGACTGCAAATTTCTTATAAATCTTATTCTAG
>DATELO010000156.1:0-4974 GCA_035276505.1 Candidatus Nitrosocosmicus sp. | reverse complement strand
TACTGATTACAGTGATAAATCCTTAAATAAAAACAATAACAACGATGAACAACCATTTATTGAGAATTATAATGAGCAAGAATCTGCCCAAGCTGTTATCGACGCCTCCGAAGAATCCACGGTTCGAAACACAAACGAATCTGCAAATCAAATTCCACGCCATAGTCAATCAACAGCCCATACTCAAGAACAATCAACCCAAACTACTAGGGAAATATCTGAAAACTATTTGGGATTGCAAAGACAAGCTATAGACTCGTTTCAATCGGCATTCATGCCCTACTTTCAAAACTTCCAGAACCAATTATGGAGCAATCAAGAATATTTTAAAAGCTTGACTAGCATGTATTCCAGATTGGCCAGCAATTATGCAGAAAGTGTAATAGCCTTAAGCAGAATGTGGAATGATATCGCGTTTACAAATGCAAGTCTTTTTAACACTGCAACAAATAAACCCAAGAGATAATTAAACTCATTCAGAAGGTAATAGGTGGCACTTAGGCCACTACAATCAAAAATGGATCCGGTTAGCAACACTACAATTCACACTAAGGGAAGGTACCCAGATTATGGATAATTAGTTCCGGACTAATCTTAAATGCGATGTAGATCAGTAAGTTGTGGATATCATTGTTTACTGAAAAAGAAAAAGAGTATATTAAATCCCAGAGACTTGCGAGGATGGCAACTGTCTCATCTGGTTCAACTTCAGGCATCGCAAGTAATCAACCAGATGTTGTTCCTGTAGGGTTTGATTTTGATGGGGAGTATTTTTATGTTGGTGGAATAAATATTCTAGAATCTACGAAATATAAGAACGCCCTAAAAAACAACAAGGTTGCAATAGTCATAGATGATCTAAAGACGGTAAATCCTTGGAACCCACGAGGTGTTAGAATCTATGGAATAGCAGACACTGTCGATCGAAAAGAAGGCTATATGTCTAATCCTAAGCATCCTCAATCTCGATATATTCGGATAAAACCCGTAAAGAAATGGAGTTGGGGAATCGAAGAACCTGTTTTTGTAGAAGGTAAATTTAAGGTAAAGAAATCGAGCATTGATGGTTGAAACAAACTATATGCTATCCTAAAGTATTTGAGTCTTCAATCAATATTATCTCAACTCTAGTTGACTATATGGTCCTGAGGTCTGCCACATATGTTTTAGTTTTGGTTTTGGTAACAGTTTTAAAAAATTGTGATATTTGACTTTCTATTACTAATTCATTGCTCATATCTATCTGCTAATTGCAGAAATAATGGTCGGCAATAATTTGTCTACCACCTTTGGCAAGTTATTCATACACCAATTTTGCATATCAATCTCTTCATCTAAATTATGCTTCAACAGCGGAACAAATAGATCAACATCAATACCGGGAGTTCTTTGAGTCATTTCAATTAGCGTTTTATACGTAATTATTTCGTATCCTTCAATACCAATATCCTGTTTGATCCGCAAAAGCTCTAATTCTTCTGGTAGCGGATTCTCGCCCTTGGAGTCATCAGTTATTGATTTAACCGTGTTTTGGATGGTTTTCTTCAGCAATAGCGTCATTGGAGGTTTTAACTCAGGCAAATGAGCTTTAGCATCTGTTGGCTCTCCCCCGAGCTTGAATATTATCTGACTTAGCCTATTTTGTTGGCTTATTGTTTCTTGTAAGTGATGCTCTAGTCTCTGTCGCATTTCTGGAAAAGGCGTTTCTCCAATTCTCAAATTTATTCTATCTATTGCTGCATTTTCAGCTGCATACGCTTCATTTACAAATTCTACAAATTTAGAATTAATTTCTGCTTGTGTCATATTGATACAAATAAGAAACATCGAATTTAACTGACAGCAATCTCGCATCATTGAAGTGAGGCAAATGACCAAACACATTGCTATATTAGTCAAAGGTTAATCGCATATAGGATTAATTAACCCATATAAAGAAGTGTATACCAAATTCATAACCTTATTACTTATTTAATGTTTCTTTTACATCATTATTGTAATGAATGCAATTGCAAAGTGTAAAAAGTGTAGCCGAGATTTCAAAATACAAGGAACCGCATTCGCAGAAGAAGATTATCTAAAGACATCTCATTCTACAGGTACAAATACAGAAGAAAGATGTGCCCATTGTGGTTATATTGCCACATATGAGGCAAAGGAACTAGTTTGGGATAGCAAATAGATAGCAGGAATATCTAATTCTAACAAATTGATCTAAAAAACGAGCCCATACTGGTCATATACAAACTAAAGATGTACAAAATAAATATTACTAGATTAGTATTACACTTGCATATTTATCTCTATTAGTATAATTTCACATCTGCAGTAAAAAAATTACAAGACTATGCTCCTAGACTACAAAAGTACACAGATATCAGAGATCATCTTGTATATGGAATTGATAGTCATAAAGGGATTAATTATTCCCTCATATAAGAACATATTTTTGAATTTGGTAACCAGTAGAAATATTGGTGAAAACCTTTTGATATTTAGGAATTTAATATTTTTCTTAGTTGATCGAATTCTTCTTTAGATATTTCACCTCTTGTTAATCTCCTGTTTAACACTTCTACTAGGTCTATTCCTGTTTGTGATTTATTTTGATTTTCGTTATTGATATTCAAAGAATTTTCAATTTCTTGTAGGAAAGACCATTTTTTTCTAACGTCAACAGCATCAAGTTGTTTTCCTATTTTGTAAAGCTTTCGCATTATATCATTCTTTTTCTTAGCAAAGTAACTAGGCACATGTAAAGCTATCATGAAACCTTTTGTAGCAAACAAATTTTTCCATTCGTCGGGATATGAGATATGCGTAGGTGTAAAATCTAGAGGTAATATCTCATGTGGAGGTCTATTTTGTCTATCTTTATTTTTCCATAAATAACCTACGTAACCTGGACTTCTTTGATACGGATCCTGTTTCTTGGGCTGAATTAAATTATCTATGATAGAGGGATCGTGAGTTCTCCCAACTACTATAAATGTAGTGCCTCCATATCTTTTTGTTGACTTCGTTCTCCTTTCGGCCTCTCTGGAATTTGGCTGTCTCTTATTAAAGAAGCCAGCAATATGGACCTGAATAATAGTGTTTTCAGGTTTATAACCGAAAAGTTCCAAATATTTTTGAAACTCAATCCTTCTTTGGTGAGGATCTATTTGCAGCGAAACTAAATCATTTACATGTTTATATGCTAATTCATACTTGGGCTTACCCTGAGGGTTTTTAGCCGCTTGTTTATTAGTTATGATTTTTCCCACACTTTTTGCTTTTTTCTCTGAATCAAAATTGTCAATCTTATTCATCTAGCCATCCGTTATCCTGGATACTCGAACAGTCGTCCTAAAAGGCAATTCAAAGTCTATTGAAGACATGTACATTTTTAATTCGTGTGCATGATGGTTAAAAAAGAGTGACCAATAAGTAGTTTTATTAATTTATTGATTAACAATCTATTAAAATATTTTCTTGAATCTAATTTTTTTTATTGTAACAATTGACTTTCTTTTATTTAATGAAAAATGACGATAGAAATAAATGAATAAATTCGAAAGTATTCTTGTTAGCAAATAAATCCTAAAAGATAGGAAACCCCATTCTTTATACTGTTAAAATGAGATGAAATACCAAAATCATGAATGAGTGATGGTTATTTTATATATTTTTAATCAAAATATTTTTGCTACTGTCGGCAGGTTCTGATAGTATCACTGAATGGCTTTTTGCTCTCTTAATTTTGATGCATTAGATGAGTAAGGAAGGATGACAAAGAAGAACTTTAGAATTAAGGCATTAATTTATTCCTCTTCCAAAGGCCTTTTTGAATATTTTACCTTCAATACTAACATGCAGATATTTAGTGATACTCCTATAGAGTTACCGATTATTATAACAACGTCTGATCTGCCTATTCCATATACAACCCATAGAGATAGACCTCCTATTAATACAAGGAGAAATCGTATGGAAACATCATCGGTATCCTTTGTTTTTATGGCCTTTTTAATTTGTGGAAGAGTACTTGCAACTGTAAATGCCGTAGCTAACAGCCCTATGAAAGTTATTAGGATATCCATCTTTTATCTTATTGTATATACCTTTTCTTTTATCGAACACAAATTATGAAAAGACTCTACGATTATCACCATTTGAACTAACATGGATTTGTAAAGTAATAATAAATCCATGTTATGCTTTGTTTCCTGGTGGACCAGAGATTTTATCATCTTCATCTCTTTCTAATCGTGGCCCAATGGATGCTCGTCCACCCCCTGCTCTAGAGCCTTTAATGAATTCAACATCATCCATATTGCTCAAGTAAGAAAGTGTTTTGAAGTTGACTCTATGTTCTACGGCTGCATGACCACCATACTTTTCATCTTTATGAAAACCAGGTAGAACACCCAAATCGTGCAAGATTGATTCTCTGAAATTATTTTCATTAAATCCATCTCTTAATTTTATTTGAAGATTATATCCAGGATATTCATCTTCTTTTAGGTCACCAAGTAACTCAATTATCAAATTTTTATCCACTTTAGGAAGACAAACTTCCATAGCCCGCTCAAATTCTCGAAACCTATTTTTTATATCATCGGTACATTCCATATAATGGAACATAATAATAATAGTTTAAATAATCAAGACCTTTTCATAAAGGGCTCTTATAAATATGATCAACATAAAATAAATTCTTCATATTATGATTTTGTATTTAGTAATAATTAACAAAATAACAGTGATTTTATCTGTAAGAATTACTAACGTGAACTTTTTTGGATTGCATTATTTATTTGAGATGTCTGGCCACTATAATCATCTAAAAGATATAAATTCGTGAGGATGGTTAGAGCCGTGTTGTTATAGCAAATATTTAGGTTATTTCATAAGATGTACTAAAGTGTATCAATATTTACTAGTAATAAAGTATTCATTACTGGCATAGACCAGTATTTACATACTCATCAA
>DATELO010000155.1:0-5331 GCA_035276505.1 Candidatus Nitrosocosmicus sp. | reverse complement strand
CGAGCATGCTTGGATTAAAACAAGACATAATCGATATACCCTATAACGTAATTACTAATGCAAAAATTGAAAAAGGGCTTTTGTCTGCCTCGGTTATCTTTCATGCACCGGGATTGTTTAACCCCAATTTGCCAGAGAGAGTCCCTGGAGTAAAGAGACTCGAAACTAACGATCATGGAGAAAATGGAATAATCGATGCGATTCCCAAGAAAAAAGCTGAGGACCTGCTCGAAGTTATTAGATATGGAATTTCTCATGTTAGGGCACCGACAACTGCGTTCGGAGTAGGAGCAGGAGGAGGACCGGCAGGTGCAATTGGAAGCGTAGGCCAAGATCACCATCACCAACAACAACAGCCGCAAATATCTCATGCTGACGAACTGGAAAAATTGGCAAAGCTAAAGGAAAAGGGAATAATCTAAAAAGAAGAGTTTGAGAAAATGAAAGACAAGATTATTCATGGAGATTCAGAGAGTAGCGCCGGTAAATGAGACGTAGGATTTAAATCAATTAAGTAAAGAGATAGACAAATAGAGAGATAGAGAGTTTTAGAATTTTGAAACAAAGATGAGTTTCATCTTTGTACCAATTTACTTTTAAATGACATTGGAGTATATTGTTATATTGCTTAAGAGAGATAACAATTTCTCAAGAGATAGCTTTGTACAACTTTTGAGCAATAAATCTAGTCTTTTTTTGATTCTCTCGATTGCGGTTCTTAGTATCGCTATTTACCCCATTATTATTCCTCACATTACTCATCCCTCAATGATTTACCACATTATCTTGCACATGATTAGTTTCGACGTGGCGCTCTTTTTGACTACCATTTCTGCTATTTCTTACAAAAAGACAAAAAGCAAAAAAATTCTCTTTACAGCGTTAAGTTTTGGATTTTTACTAGTTACCGAATTGTTATATTTGCTTCAATCAAGCAATTTGCTAGGTGCTTTCTATATACCTTTAATAGAGGTTGAATTCCCACATGTATTGCTGTTAATAATGTTATGATTGTTTGCTGCAGGTGTTTTAAGGTTAGAAAGAAAATGAAGGTAGATTCAATTTACAAGGACAGTGAAATTTCTGCAAACGGAAATAACAGAGGCACAATTCTAAAAATAATTAATTCGTTTCCGGGAATAAGATATAGAGATATTCTTAGATTAACAAAGTTAAACAATGGCACACTATCTCATCATTTATCTACTCTTGAGAAGCGCTCCATAATAAAAATTGGAAGGACCGAAAATAGTAATATTACTAGATATTATCCTGCTTCTACTCCCCCTGATGAAACTCTTGTTTTGAATTATTTAAAAATCAAAACTACAAAAGAAATTATTCTTATGCTGGGAGAAGTTGACGGAGCGTCATTTAATGAAATTGTGAATCACATAAATAAAGCTCCTTCAACCACCTCTTGGAATTTAAGGCGACTCTTGGATTCAAACATTGTAGGAAGAAAGAGAGGCGAAAATGTCTCGTTATTCTTCCTTCATAACAAAGAATTAGTTAGAAAATTAGTAGCTGAAAATAATAAAAGTCTGCTCGACAGAAGTATTGAAAATTATATCTCTATTATCGATGAGTTATGACACTGTTTTTCTAACGAGATAACACAGCTGAACCAGCTAATAATATTTAATTTTACAAATCCGGATAATGACAAGTTACAAGAATGGTAGAATCTCAAAGATAGTAGTAGTTATCTAAGCAAAACAAAAGTGCGCTATAATGCACAATTGAGCACACATATTAAGGTCCATAGTTACAGCTCTTTTCAAATGACACTCGAGTCCAGCGATAGCAAACACGACGATGATAAATTAGAATTTCTTTTCAACTCACAAAAATCACTAATTAGTCAAGATTATTCAAAATTAGAAATTGTAGATGGTAATCAGCCACCAGAAAATAAGATGAAAAGGCTCTACGAAACTAGTGAACCCTTTAGTGGTTACAGGATTTTTATGTTATGCTCGGCCCTGTTACACGAAGTTGTAGAGTTGCAAAGAGAAACAGGTTGGAAATGGTGGAAAACAGAGAAGGCAATAGAAAAAGAAAGGATTCAAGAAGAAGTTATTGATTTATGGCATTTTTTGATACAACTTTCCATAGAAGCGGGACTGGATCCTGACCTGCTGATCTCAAAATATATCGAGAAAAATAAAGAGAATACCAAAAGACAGCAACAAGGGTATTAAATCTTATTTGCAAAAAGGTGTTAGTGATGCATATGTTACTGGCTGAAGGTCTATCAACTCACCGTCATTTTTATACGCATGTCGAATTTCGGGTACACTCATCCCAAAATTTCTAATTCTTCGTATTGTCCTTTAACAGCAAGTAATAATAGATCCTCTTCAAAAATCAATAACCAATCGCTGATTCCCTGGATAGGTAATTTCCTTACCAAAATACGTGAATCTTTTAATGTTGTTTGAACATATACGTGAGGAGGATATTCTTCTCCGGGTTTTAGCCTTACTAAATCGTTTTGGAGCTTTATTCCCCTAGTCCCAGATTGAATGTTTAGTTTTCGGATGTTGCCATCTCTATCTTCAATTTTTGCAGTAACATAACTTTGGCCCACATCAAAATCCAAATTAAATGATAATTTCACCTTACAATCCTTGCTGTGGGGAACCTGGCTGTGAAGAATTTCGGATTCTTTATCGAAATAGAGGAGCTTGCTCAATAATTAAAATGAATCATATCTAGTTTAAAAGAACTTTCACGGATGTCTGAAAACTGATAAAGTTCTTGAAGCGATAAAATAGAATAAGTTAATGAAATGGACATACTTTAGATTCAAAAAAAGTTCAGAGTCAATAACAATTTCAACTGATAGCTATTTAAGGATAATGAATTTAGATTTCGCAGTTTAAGATGAGGTAAATAATCGTTTGTTGTCGATTGGAATTTAGCAAATTTAACAGACTCAATGTTAATATTTGCATGGCTCTCAATATAGGCATCTGTCAGAACGAAAAGAGAGAGAGAAAGAGAAGGGAATAGAGGCAGGTGTTAATTTAAAATGCCAGAGAACAAGGTAATAATTAGGAATTTAACATATCAAGATGTCGAGGGTATAATTGAACTACAGGAAGAATCCTTTCCGTCAATGTATGAAGAAGGCAGTGTATGGAAAGACTATCATTTAAGAAGCCACATAGATATTTTTCCTGAGGGTCAATTTTGTGCTGTTTACAATGACAAGATAATAGGTTCTTCCAGTAGCCTAATTGTAAAATTAGAATCAGACTATGAAACTCACTCATTTAGTCAAGTTACAGGTAATAGTCTGTTTACAAATCACTCTCCAATTATAGGTGATTCTCTGTATGGTGCAGATGTATCGGTGCATCCTTCATTTAGGCGGTTAGGTGTTGCATCAAAACTATACAAAAAAAGAAAGGATCTTGCGATTAGTTTGAACTTGAGAAGGATAATAGCAGGCGGTAGACTTTTTAACTATTGCAAATACGCTAACAAACTTTCTCCTGAAGATTATGTTAATGAAGTATTGAACAAGAAACTCACCGACCCGGTTTTATCATTCCAGTTAAGGAATGGATTTAAATTCATAAAGATCCTACCTAACTATCTAAAAGATTCGCGATCATTAAACAATGCAACATTTATTGAATGGATTAATCCATATTTCAAAAAGTGAATCAAACTATCATCGACTGTCATATACATGTGAATGGCTATGAAAGTTTGAAAAATCTTTCCCTTAAAGAAAGAATAGACGCTCTTTTGGATACTATGAAATCAAACAACGTGGATCAAGCCATAATATTATCGTCATACATTGTCAATGAACAGAGGCCTTCAACTTCCGAGATACTTGCTGCCATAGAGAAGTATGATAATTTGCATGTTGTTGCAGGATTTTCAATTAGCAATCACGATGAAAACATTATAGAAGAATATCGACAGTATCTTAAAAATGGTAAAATCAAGGGATTAAAGATTTACCCTGGGTATGAACACTATTACCCATACGATCCAAAATATCAAAAGGTTATTGACCTGTGTATTGAATACGCTGTTCCCCTAATGATACACACTGGTGATACTTATACTCCTAAAGGTAAAATTAGATATGCTCATCCGATAAATGTCGATGATGTGGCTGTAGATAATCCCGAGTTAAAAATAATAATATGTCACTTGGGTAACCCATGGTTTTTGGATTGTCAGGAAGTTATATATAAAAATAAGAACGTATATGCCGACATCTCTGGCTTGGTGCTGGGTGACTTTACTGAATTCTATGAGAAATACTTGGTTGGAAAAATTACAGACTTTTTGAATTATGCAGGTGAACCCGAATATCTTTTATATGGAACAGATTGGCCAATATCAAGCATGAAATCTTATTTAAATTTTGTTTCAAAATTAGATCTCAACGATCAAGAACGAGAGTCGATAATGTACAAGAATTCACAGAGGTTATTCAAATTATAATTTTGTATTAAGTAGTCTTTGTCATGCAAAGCTAAAATGTAAGTTATTTTATGCTATAGTCACAAGATTGAGGCGATTAAGTGATTTAATCCTATTTATATTAACTGGTAGAAGTATTGTTTACTAAACTACCTAACGTTGAAGTAGAATTTACAGCACCTGTAGTACCAGAGCTGGTGCTACCTGTTTGACTACCAGCGGTACCTCCTGTAGTACCACTTGTCTGACTGCCTGTCTCACCAGCGCCTGATGTTGAACCAGAGCCGGTGCTACCTGTCTCACCAGCGCCTGATGTTGAACCAGAGCCGGTGCTGCCTGTTTGACTACCAGCGGTACCTCCTGTAGTACCACTTGTCTGACTGCCTGTCTCACCAGCGCCTGATGTTGAACCAGAGCCCGTGTTGTCAGAGGAACTATCGCTTCCACTTCCACTGCTGTCAGAGGAACTATCGCTTCCACTTCCACTGCTGTCAGAGGAACTATCGCTTCCACTTCCACCAGAATCTTGACCAGCAGAGATACTTCCTTCGTTACTTTGACTCTGAACTGCTACATTAGATCCCGATCCTAAGCCATTTATGATCTCCTCAGTAGCAACAGGAGATGCTGGAGTATCTCCATCGGATTCTACCTCTGGAGTATTGCTAGAAACTTCATCAACTGGAGTAGATTCAATGCTTTCTGGCTGTTCAGCAGCCTCGACCGTTGAGGGGTTTGAGTTCTGACTTGGTTGTTCATTTCCATAACATAGGCCATTTGGTAGTGAAACATTGCAACTATTATGATAATATTCATTATCGTTTATGTTAGTCGGCAATCCATTGTTATTATTAATACCTATTTGGGTTTCATGTG
>DATELO010000154.1:0-2565 GCA_035276505.1 Candidatus Nitrosocosmicus sp. | reverse complement strand
ATTAAATTTGGACACAGTTATCATTTCGACCAACAATGTGCCGCTCCAAAGTATTCAATATTATTATCTATTTCTTCTGATTGTTTATCTATATTCAAAAGGAAAAGATGTATCTGTCCGTGAGGAAATTTGTAATCAATCAATTTTTGTAATACCTCTCTTCGTATATCAAGATAGTTCCTAAATTCGTAGACGATAATATCACATTCACTGAATTCGGGTCGGAACCGAATATGAAAAACATCTTGAGTTTGTATGATTTCTAATAAAACACTTGTCAATGTAGGGAGTATTGGAATAATTCTAGATGGGTTATTTTCTGTCATATTATCACTCTTTTCTATGCTATCGGTATATGATGTAAATAGAATTCACCTTATAAAATTAGGCTGTTAATGTTCTCTAATCAATATTTCTTCAAACTAACCGACAAATCTTTGTTTGATAAGCCGAATTTTTGTACAATCAAAATCTAGTTTTTGAATATCAAATATCATAGTAATTGTGCTCACCCGTGGTGATTCTAATCCATATGATAGAATTGTTCTAAAACAACCTGATTACAATAAGCGATCCAATGAAAATTGAACCAAGAAATTATAACACATACACTATCGTAATACTGGAAAGGCTATAACATCGGTTTTACACTATAATGCATTAAGATGTCAGATTCACCATATAATCAAATTAAACAAGATCAACGTCAAAGCTGGGATAGTGTGGCATTAGGATGGCAAAAATGGTGGAAGATATTTGAAAATGGGGCACAAATTGTAAGTGATAGACTAATAGAACTTGCAGATGTAAGGCCTAACTCAAAGGTTTTAGATATTGCAACAGGGATAGGCGAACCAGCCATTACTGCAGCTAATCGTCTTGATGATAGCGGCTATGTATTGGCTACAGACTTTTCGCCTCAAATGCTATCTATAGCAAAAAAAAGAGCCAAATCCCAAAATTTTGATAACAAAATAGAATTTAGAGAGGGCGATGCAGAAACAATTGGTGTACAACCATCTACTTTCGACTCAGTGGTTTGTAGGTGGGGATTGCGTTTCTTCCAAATGTTAAGGCTGGACTTTTGAATATTAATAAATCCTTAGTAATCGGAGGAAAATTTGCTGCAGCAGTTTGGTCAACTCCCTACAAAGTACCGCAACTCTCTATTCCCATTAACATAGCTAGAATTGAAACCAATACTCAGTTGCCTCCACCTGGAACCCCAGGACCTTTTGGTTTAGCTGATGAGAAATTACTTTATGATGTTTTTGAAGCTGCGGGATTTAGAAGTATTCAGATAGAAAAAGTAAACGTGGCTTTTGAGTTTGATACTGCAGAAGACTTTACTAGATTCACTCAAGATATTGCGGCCCCTGTCAATGCCATCTTGAAAAACCAATCAAAAGAACGTTCAGAAAAAATATGGAATAAAATCACACAAGAAGTATCAAAATACGCAACTACTATAGTCGGTAGCAGTAGTGATAAGAAAGGACCAGTAAGTCTCGATAATGAAGCTATATTTATAGTGGGTATCAAGTAAGGTAAGGTAAGGTAAGGTAAGGGTAAATTAAGAATCTAGTTGAAAAACAGCAAAATTTCTATCACATGTATATAATGTTCATACTCACATGAGTAAAATGAGATTCAATTTTTAGTCATTATTTATTCTTATTGTACATATGTAGATTAAAAGATATAATCAATTTGACTTGGATAATATAGTATCACAGATAAAAAAAAAGAATAGGTGAACTATGCTATTAGCAACTGCCCTTTGACCAACCGACTTTGTATCCTTTAGCTACTTCGCCGGTTCCTGGATTATAAGACAGACAATGGTCATGATCGTACCAACCTTGTTTACATCCTTCTATCCATGCTTTGGACTTTCCCTTTTCATCCGCACAGTAGTGCGAATCAGCATTTGCATTTTGATTAATTATCATGGGAGTCAATGCTATAGAAGCGATTGCCAGAGTTATCACCAAAAGATTTAACTGAGTATGCATCAGTTTTCTAGAAAGCCATGGTATATATAAAGATTGTATCTATTTTAGAGATAAGAACACTTATGGACTTTATCTTCCAAAATTCATCAAATAAATGCAGGATCTTTTCTGGGCATCAGATTAGAATATAAATTATTTTCAGTGGTGGAGATTAGGCTCGCCAAGGTAGAGAGGGTTTTTACAGAACAAGTAAATCATGACGAAATGGAATACAATATAAAAGTAATTGGCTTGGAAATATAAGATAGCTGGCAGTCGATATTCAGATAGGGCTAGTATAGTGCCCAAATTTACTCGAGTGCAACGAGAGGAGTATTTTTGATTCTAAATAGACCTAGAAAAGGACTCCAAATGTCAAGAAAAATAAATTTTGTATCCATGTCATTGCTATCTCACAACACGCTATTTTTAGTGAGTGTAATAGGATTTATCATAGCAGAGATAAAGATAAATGATGAAATTCCTTTTATTACTGTCGAGTGGTTTCTAAGAAGTGGCTCTCTTGGATTAAAGGGAATGATAAAGTTATTATCCAGTTGCTGGAGAAACA
>DATELO010000153.1:0-8250 GCA_035276505.1 Candidatus Nitrosocosmicus sp. | reverse complement strand
TGGACTGTGGACAACTCATTTTCTTCAAAACTTTGTGAATAAGAGGGACTTATACCCCAACTTAGCAATAGTATGAGCGTTGTATATACTGATAAACTGAATGAATTTGGAATATTTTTTACAAGTATTCTTGTTTTATACAAATTACCAATTAATAATTTCATACAAATATAAATATTTTTAATTTGTTAATCGCAAAAAAAATTACGAGATTATGTAAATTTGTTACCCTAAGATGTGACAAACTGTAGTTTATTAACAAGTAAATTTTTATTTAGTGACATACAGGGCAATTGAAACAATCTGGTGATAACCAAGCAGTCATATCATCATGATTAGGAATGAAGGTAGTAAGTTTTTCTGTCTGTCCGCTATTGATTACTGTGGATTTGAGGTTTATTTCAATTTTTGAAATTTATAATCTAGGAAAAATTAACGGTGTTAATGCCGATATCCATTACTAATGGCTAGAGCTTACTACACACCAGCCCTCATTGCTTAGGATGAACAAGTCTCTATAGGATTTATCGTTTTGTATCTATTTCCTACTGTTTTGGATATTTAGTCATAGTTTATCCATCATTAACTCTAGATCATAGTACAGTGAGATCTTTCCATCACAATCGAGTGATATTTAAAATATAACAACCACAGAAAGAGCCTTGGGCGGGAATTGAACCCGCGACCTTTGCCTTACCAAGGCAACGCTCTGGCCAGGCTGAGCTACCAAGGCATTTTATTATAAAAAATTGCACACATAATTTAACCATTTCCATTAGTACTTGATTGTTATTATCTTTAGACACTTTTCAGTTCAGATTTCTATCCGATCGAAGATTGTATCATAAATTAAAAATTTTGTTATGGACCACAATTCTAACTATCAATAATTATTAGATTTGGATTTGAAGACTAGATGGGCTCATTGCATTACGATCTACGTATAGATTTGGACATCAGATCTAGTTATTTTTTTTATGTTACCATAGTCTTCATTGTATGTCAGCTTAAAGAAAAGAATGAGTAGCCGTATGAACATAATATCCAGTCTCTGGTTCAATAACAAGTAAGAATGACAAATTTAGCTATTCGGTACAGTAGGTATTAATTTGCAATATCATCTATATCTAGAATTTTCTTCAGAGACCTATGTCTGTTATAATCATCGAATAATATTTTTGCAAGATTCTTAGCAATATCTGTCACGCTGATAATCCCAATAATTCTATTATCGGCTTCCATAACTGGTAGCCGTTTAATTTTGTTTGTAATCATGATCCTTGATGCAGTATCAATAGAGTCGTATGCCATTATTGTTATTAGCGGTGAAGACATAATTTCTTCAACTAATACTTTACTAGCATTTAGACTCTCAAGACAAACGCGCTTAACCAGGTCTCTTTCAGTAATAATTCCGATGGGCGTTTTATCTTTGTCGATAACAAGAACCGACCCAACACGATTTTTATTTAAGATAGTAGCAACATCCTGAGCAGTGTTATTAGAATAGGCCATGATTGTCCATGGTTCACGAGACGACATTATTTCACTTACTGTGCTCATACTCTACAATAGCGTGATTAATATAAGTATAAAAACCATAGACATGATTAAAAATTAAATTTTCTTTTGTTCATGAAAGAATGACTGAACGGCAAGATACAAAAGCAATGTTCAAATCTAATAATCGGACCTAAAGAAATAATATTAATGCTATTCTTAGAACTTGCTCAAACGTTTGAAAAAATGGAGACGACAAGTAGCAGACTTGCTCTAACACAGTTTTTAGTTGATCTTTTAAAAAAAACCCCAGTTGACATAATTGACAAGATTGTTTATCTAATTCAGGGAAAACTCGGGCCAGATCATAGTTCAAAGGAATTGGGAATAGCTGAAAAAATGGTTGCTAGATCGTTATCAATTGTTACAGGTATATCGACAAACGAAATCCGATTACAATATAGTAAGATCGGTGACTTAGGAGATGTCGCTTATCGTTTAAAATACAATAAATTACAAAGTACGTTATTTCAAGAACCTCTTACTGTCGAGAAAGTGTATGATACCATGGTGAAGATAGCAAACACCTCTGGAACAGGCTCTTTGGATTTAAAAATAAGATATATTACAAGTATGTTGAATAATTCATCTAATTTAGAGTCGAAATACTTATTGAAACTAGTTCTAGGAACTTTAAGATTAGGCATTGCTAATTACACTTTAATTGATGCGCTCGCACTTAGCTTTACTGATAATAAGAAAAATAAGAGCATACTAGAAAATGCATTCAACCTTTCCAGTGATTTGGGAAACATCGCGAGAATTTTAGCCAAGGGATCTGTTAAAGATGTCCAATTGATTTCAGTCTCCTTGTTTGTGCCAATTCGGCCTATGCTAGCGGAGAGAGCCGCAGATTCAAGAGAAGCTCTAAATAAAATGAAGGGTGAGTGTTTTGCGGAATTTAAGATAGATGGTGAAAGAGTACAGATTCATAAGAATGGAAAACAAATTGAACTCTTTACCAGAAGTTTAGAAAACATAACGTCCCATTTTCCAGAAATTGTAAAGATGTTTGCCGAAGTAAAAACGAATAACTTTATTACAGAAGGAGAAGTAGTCGCGATTAACCCAAACAATCTAAAATACCTGCCCTTTCAAAGTTTGATGAAAAGAAAGAGAAAATACGAAATTCAGCAGGCAATGGAAAAATATCCCGTATTATTGAATTTGTTTGATTTATTGTACTATGAAGGTCAAGATACAATGGGATTGACTTTTTTTGAAAGAAGGAGATTACTAGAAGCCGCTTTTGGAAATATCAAGAATGATCGACTTAAGCTTGTAGACCAAGTTAAAGTATCAAACATCGATGATATTGAAATATTTATGACAAAGGCATTGGGAAATGGATGCGAGGGTTTAATGTTAAAAGATCCGAATAGTCGGTATCGAGCAGGAGCCCGAGAATGGGCGTGGATTAAATTGAAGAAAGAATACTCTGGAACAATAACCGATTCAGTTGACTTAGTAATTCTAGGAGCCTTGTATGGGAAAGGGAGACGTGTTGGTAAATATGGTGCTCTATTATTGGGTTCATACAGTAAGCTAGAAGATACTTTTTATACTATTTGTAAAGTAGGTACTGGTTTTAAAGATGACGTGCTTGCCATCTTGTCTGATAGACTGAATAAACTTGTTATTGACAAGAAACACCCACGAGTCGAGGCAGGGGCTCTATCTATGGACGTTTGGTTTGAGCCTACAATAGTACTCGAAATCGTTACGGCTGAAATTACTTTAAGTCCAGTGTATACAACTGGAAGAAATTTGATTAAACCCGGATATGGCTTTGCACTAAGATTTCCAAAGTTTACCGGCAATGTGAGGGATGATAAATCTCCTGAAGACAGTACAACTGTTAATGAAGTATTGGAAATTTACAGCAATCAACTAAAGCAATGACTATAACTGTCATTGAACCTATTGTTAAGTCTGGTGGTCGATTCTGGGTTAGGCTAATCCGATATAAAAGCCTCAGCTGCCCTAAATTCCCAGATTACAAGTTTCAATTTCTGAACCTTGCCATCAGAATAGAGCAAATATCTTGATAAAAGACAATAAGATTATAAATTTATCTGCTGATAATAGGACCTGTGATTTCTCGTAACCAGATTTATTGTGAAGATTGTATCAGATTTATGGATAGAATTAAAATGGATAATGACTTTAAGATTGATGTAATTGTCACATCTCCTCCTTATAATATAGGGAAGAAATACAGTAAGTATCAAGATAGGATGGAAGAGGATGACTATTTAAAATGGCTTTACGATATAGCACAAAAGAGTTACTCAGTATTGAAGCTCAACGGATCTTTTTTCTTAAATATAGGAGAGACATCGTCAGATCCCCTCGTACCCTTTCACATTGTTAATAAATTCTTGAATGCAGGTTTTAGACTGCAAAATACCATACACTGGATAAAGTCAATTTCAGTTGAAAAAGAAGATATAGGAAATACAAATCCGTTATGTGCCGAGGGTTTCTCAATTGGTCATTATAAACCAATAAGAAGTAACAGGTATTTGACAAATATCCACGAATATGTCTTTCACTTTACTAAAACAGGAAATTTGCCTATTGACAAACTATCAATAGGAGTGCCTTATCAGGACAAGACAAATGTTAAAAGATGGAAATCTGTAAGCCAAGACAGAAGAGACAGGGGAAATGTGTGGTTCATTTCGTATCCCACCATACAAAGAGAAAGAAATCATCCTGCTGTATTCCCAGAGAAACTAGCTAAACTTTGCATCAAATTGCATGGTTGTAATGCTAGAGATTTCATTGTTTATGATCCTTTCATGGGAATAGGTAGCACCGCATTGGCATGTATAGAACTAGGGATAGACTTCATCGGTACAGAAATTGATCTTAATTACATTAAATATGCAAACGAAATTATAGGAAAGAAAAGAATTTTTGCCAAAAGGTAATTGTAATTTGCTTATTTGTGCTGAAATCCCTTTTAAAAATATAAGGAAAAACTGGAGATATATTTGTTAAATAAATCCGAAATTCCTATTTCCTCCTTATAATTCTTAAGATCCCCATTCCCATTATCACATATCCGATAACTATTATTCCAATAAACTGTGGTGCGAACATCTGTATTTGTCGCGAGTCTGACGGCGACATTTGGATATTATTCTCAGAAGGCAAAAACAATGATGAAAATAAAACAGTAGTTCCCATAATAGCCCCGCCTATTATTAATAGAATAGTTAGTATTTTCGATGGTATATTTATGCCGATCCCGAATGAAACAATAAATAGGACAATCGAACCTCCACCAAATATCATTCCTCGATCTTTTTCAGATAAAGGCAAAAAACCATCTGATTGATTTATCATCGCAACTCCTACATCCAGAATATATACTACCAACAAGATAAATGCTATAGACACGAGAATTTCTGAGATCGTTTTTCTTATTTTTTGCATGATCTATGTCCAACCTTTGGTTATTTAATTTATTCAAGGCTCTTACTATATATCTCAAAGTTCTAAACAGGAGGAGAATACTAATGTATGATATCCTAAACAAGAAAATTATACTTAATCGATCCAGTATAAGCCATATGAATTTGAATGATATTATGAGCTATTGGCTAACAGGCAGGAATAGTACTCTGAAATCAAATTGGAAGAAATCTATAGTCATCTCCTTAACTGAAACTTATAGAAGAAAAATGGTCTGAGAACTAGATAGATTAGACTAATAATTATAACCTAAATGCACTCATTAGTAAGAAGGGGTAGAATTGAAAATTTTTCTTGTTCGAGGTCCGGTAATAATTATGGTATACGGGGAATGTTACATATTAGGAGTAAAAATTAAAAACCAAAAAATTATCTGGAATAACAATAAGATACTGCCCATAGAAAAGAAAGATAATACAAAGATCCGTTTAATCGGAAACAAGGATCAATTAAAAGGACCATTTAGTAAAAAAGAAAATTCAAATTTAGGCATGTCTATTTGGAAAGAATTATCAGATGATATTTTGAATCAAAAATATAAAACCATTGTAGTTGTAGGGCCTTCAGATGCTGGGAAATCTACCTTTTCCTTGTATCTTGCAAACAGATTCATCAATAGTGGTCAAAGACCTTTGTTATTGGATGCCGACGTTGGCCAAGGCGATTTGGCTCCTCCAACTTGTATAGGTTCTGCAGTTTTGAAACATCAAAGCATAGACTTATCAATGATAAAGGCCGATTATGTAAGCTTTATCGGGAGTATTCAACCATCGAACAACGAAAATAGAATAATCCGATGTGTTAGTAAATTGATAAAGAAATCGCGATCCTATGATAGGTGTATTGTAAATACCGACGGATATGTGAACGGAAAGGGTCTAAATTATAAATTAAAGTTATTAGATAAAATTCAACCAGAATGCATTGTGAGCTTAGGAAGGTCAGATATTCAAGCAAACTCGGGTCAATATACAAGGGTACCAGAAAGGTGGAAATTCATAATCAGGTATGGGCGCAGTCCAAATTCTATTATCAGGCGATCCCATTTAGATCGATATCAAAAAAGAATGAACACGCTAGCAAAATTCTTTAATCCAAATAATACCGAACTTGTTCAGATACATCTTAAGGATATAAGATCGATTTATTATCAGAATAGATTTCAAAGAATAAATTATTCTTCGAACAAGAACTATGACATTAGTAAAATCAGGTCTATTTTTTTAAAATTTTCAACCAATAACAAGATGCAAAATGTTTTTACTGGTCTTGGATCAGTTAAAGAAAGGGATATTCTCAAAGGTTTTGGTATAGTAAAGAATTTTGAAAACGATATATTAACTATTTTGACAACATGCAAGAAATTTGACTCTATCTATTTAAGCGAATTACAACTTGGTTTTGCAATTTAGGAGTCATGAGTAGTTGTATCCTTTGCAGATGGTGCAAACATTAAGTTCAAAAGAGACCTAGCTTTAAAATCTCATGGAATGATACTACCTGAAAATATGCACAATAATTGTATTTTATGCAAGACCAAACTAAATAGTATGAATACTAAGGTAGTTAAAAATCCGAAATACTTAAAGTATAGAAATCTAGTATGCAATACCTGCTTTGATGAATATTATCCTAATAGACCCTGAGAGAAACAAAGATAGTTGATTATTAAAGTCCAACCGGCGGTATAAAATAAATAATTAAAATGTAGACTCGACTGCATTGAAAAATATTCGGTATTCTTTTCCTTACAGATTTGATACGGATAGAGTTCAATTATTAAGTTTGAAAGAAATTCATTTAAATCAATATTAATCAAAAAGAAGACACTAATTTAACTAATATGATAAAAACTGTATTCGTCTACCATTGTGACAATATAAGCGCTATAAATAAAGAAGTACCTGAAAATACATTTACAGGTTCCCTATTGATCTGAACCACGGAAGGTGGCTAATTTACGAACCTGTTTCATAATTTATCCCCCATTACCTCTATATCACAATTATTAAGTAATTTAGCGACATTTGATCCTGAAATATTAAGAGATTATCGTCGCCTAGAAGGATACCTAAAAGATATTTATGGATCCACCCATAAGAAAGAGATTTTTCTTATTATTACTGGTGCAAAGTCTGGTGTTATCGAACTCTTGAACAATACGCTAGGAGAACAGCATTTTCGAACAATATTATCTGAAATCACAGCAAAGTTTGTTTCTACTAATATTTTGGACAAGGAATCAGCTTTTTGGACGACTATCGTCTGGGCGATGAGCCTCAAGAAGGTGACAGACGACGAATGTCAACAAATTATTACCACCCTTGAGGTTCCTTTTTGTGAAAAGAAAGATACTCAATCGATTGTTCCCCTCATGCATGATCCAGTTTCGAATCCAATCTTGATCGATCCAGGTGCCATTAAATATATGCATGAGCAC
Source organism: Candidatus Nitrosocosmicus sp. (assembly GCA_035276505.1). GTDB lineage: Archaea > Thermoproteota > Nitrososphaeria > Nitrososphaerales > Nitrososphaeraceae > Nitrosocosmicus. Next base: position 767 of record DATELO010000153.1, on the reverse strand, counting down.
GGGAAAAGACTTCACAATGAAGGAAACTATTCAGAGGCGATAAAGTGTTATGACAGAGCTCTACTAATAAATTCACTAGACCATAATATTTTGTCTGATAAGGGATTATCTCTGCATAACAGTGGAAATTATTCAGAGGCGATAAAGTGTTATGACAGAGCTCTACTAATAAATTCACAAGATGAGTTCATAAACAGAAGGAGAAATAACACCATGACACTGCTTCAAAAACGGGTAAACAATGTATATTCTCCGCAAGAAAAATCTATAAGGTTTAATTCTTTAAATTCTAAATCCAAGCTATCTAACCCCTATGTCATCTGTATAATGCTAGCTGTTTCTGCCATCACTGCGGGAATTGTTTTTTATGTAATGAGTGGAATCGATAATAACGAGAACGTTGACTCATCAATAATGGATCATGATATTTACAAAGATGGTTCGGTCAAGAACACTGGGACTAGCAGTCTAGAGTTAACAACGAAAAACAAACTTGACCAAGCGTCAATAGGTGAATTTACGGAAAGTGTAGAGAATCAGATAAAAATCAGCTCAACAAAGGATAAGGTATTTTCCGAAAATAATTCGATCAACCAAAACCCAGATGTGCAACAATCCTATAATCTTGAATTAAATGAAAACAAGGATAATGAAGTTAATCAAAAAGTTGACAATTTCAAGCTGGAGTTAGAAAAGGCTATGGAGAGTAATTTTAATTAAGAAATCAATAATCAACTCTAAAAATTAGCTGTTTTTTTCAAAAAAGT
>DATELO010000152.1:0-9315 GCA_035276505.1 Candidatus Nitrosocosmicus sp. | reverse complement strand
CAAACCCAAACCCAAACCCAAACCCAAACCCAAACCCAAACCCAAACCCAAACCCAAAGCCTTCAAAAAACTATCCCTTACTTATTGACCAATATTGATTCCAAATACAATTCTATTACTATACCTTTAAAATTTGATTTTACTGATCTTAGGTTGGCCATTAATAGTAACGCTAAAAACACTTCCATGGCACTCGTTAATTAATCTCCTGATGCCTTAAAAGTATCGTATAGTCAAGCCAAACTTACTTTGAATTAAGAAGCCATGTCTCAAACCTTTCTCAAGGATGATATTACTTCAAGCAGGTTATTAGTTAATGGAAGCAAAAGATAGTGTTAGATAAATTAATGAATTGTATAATTTTATTTCTAGATAACCGAAATTGAACTCTACTTATTTTCCTACCGATCCTTGAACTATAATTTATCAGTTGGTGAGATTCACACAACTTATTAATAACAGTTCTTATCCGAGATCATTATCTATGTAGATCATGGACTATACAGTTTATTAAGTAATTTCTATTTTAATTGTAGTTTAGTTAAATTAGCGCTGTTAAATTAACGAAATATCTATAGCTTGTAGATGCTCTATTTCTGTATATTGATAAAAGAAACAGAACATCTTCGTTAGACATTAGTCATGCATTGTATTTGTACCTTCTTGGACTGTCAACTAAAAATGATTCCAAAGCGATGTTTTTCTTACTTAAAAGATCAGACAAAGCCAAGTTGCAATATGGAAGTGGATTCAGAAACACTATCCTATAAGATAGCGTCAAAAAGAAAACGGATTTCAGAATTTATCATATAGACGAGACATTAATTAAGGTATCTTCAGAATACAGGTGGTTATGGGCTACAATTGAACCTTAAAACAGACAAATTCTCGCTCTATCTATCTCCAAGGAAAGAAACATTTTTGTTGCTGAGAGATTCCTTAACAGTTTGATTAAAATATATGGAAAACATCTAGTCTCTACAGATGAGGTACCCGGTATCCTCAATCATGTAGATTCTTGAAACTCCACATCACCTTCATTCCTCATGAGAGAAAAGATTGATTGAACGTACTATGTAGTATATCAAAGAAAGAACAGAATGCTTTGATTACTACTTTCCTTGGTAGATAAAAAATTGCAAATTAAAACATGAATGAAACTGCTTGAATCTGTTTTTATATCGTCATAATTAAGAGATGATTTATGTTTAAGTTAAGAGCCCTTAATTATCTAGAAAGTTTATAATTACAGATTACATTTTTTCTACATCTATATAATTAGTTAGCTGAAAATTAAAAATTAATATTCAATGTGTAAACTTGTAAGTTATGGGATACTTTGACTCTAGTCGATATTTCTATCTTCCATTATTTTTTTTGATTTCAATTTTATTGATTTATCATTTCAACTTTAGTCATTCCCAAACAGATAGCGACAATAAATACAAGGTGTATTACGGTTGTGCTGAGTACGGTCCGTTATTCCATTGTGACCCTATACATAATATATTCGAAAGTTATGCCTTTACTGCAAACGAAACACAAATCTATTCCGTTACTAGAAACGATTCTTTCTATGTACAAGGCCAATTGGATAGTGGGTTAGAAATGTACGATAAAAACAGGGAATATGTTGAAATAAATAATACTGCCATATATAATACAGATACTTTCTCAATCTCTTTTTGGTTAAAAGGAATCAGGGATACAAGTCCCTATGGACACGTATTCTCCCACACTAATAGGGAAAATACAGCCGGATGGTTTTTTGAGTTAAAAACTAGTGAAGAAAATAAATCCTCATCAGCAAACCAATTTTTACGGTTTATATTGACAAACAGTTCGGAAGAAATCATACCATCAAAGGATGTTTATGTTTCAAATAATTCATTTGTCAATGTCATAGTAACTTTCGACGGTTCAAAAATAAAATTATATAATAACGGCAAGCTGTTTCAGGAGATTGATTTCAAAGGAAATTATACAGCTGATCCTAAATTACCATTGCATATTGGTTCTGCATCATATTGTTCTTCTTGTAATAGATGGTCAGGAATTATTGATGATATTAGAATGTATGACAGGGCAATCACCGAACAGGAAGTAAAAACATTATATGATTTTACTATGGACAGTGACAATATTATCTTAGATGGCCTAGTTGGATTTTGGAAATTGAATGGCAATTTAGATGATGACTCAAAATATCATAACCATGGAAAAATGTTTACTCCCCTCTCCAGCATGGTGTTTACCCCTGACGGAAAAATGCTTTTTTCGGAAAAAAACACTGGAAAGATAAAGATTATGAAAAATAACCAAGTACTAAAAAAACCATTCGCGATAATCGGAGACCATTATGTTGACTGGGAACAAGGTGTGTTGGGTTTAACAGTTGATAGAGAGTATGAAAAAAACCACTATGTATATTTATACTATACTGCTTCTCTGAAAAATGGGGAACCTATTAATAGAGTCGTTAGATTTACTGATGTTAATAACACTGCAAGAGATCCTGTAGTGCTTATTGACAATATTCCTGCATCCCGTGGATTTCATGCAGGAGGTGCTCTTGCTATGGGATCAGATAACAAATTGTACATCACAGTCGGCGATGCCACAAAGGAGGAGCTAACACAATCCACTTCAGTCGTAGTTGGAAAGGTGCTTCGGATAAATAGAGATGGCTCTATACCTCAAGACAACCCTTTTCCAAATTCTCCTGTATACACTCTTGGTCACAGAAATATGTTCGGAATCGCATTTGATGATAAACAAAACATCGGCATAGTAACTGAAAATGGTGATGCAATATACGATGAAGTCAATCTCTTGAGAAAGGGTGGGAATTATGGCTTTCCCACCTTACAGCCGGCGAATCTGTCCCCTGAAACGTCCAATTTCACTTTAGGAATAAAACCATTAAGAAGCTATTGGAACACGAATGCCCCGACCCAAGCTATCTATTATACAGGCGATAATTTTCCACTTTTAAAAAATCATTTTTTATTTGGAACATATACTGGTAATATTTATGGAATTTATGTTAACAATGAAACCCGTTCTATAACTGATGAAATACATATTAAACTTCAGCGTTATCCGTTTGAACCTGTCATTGGCATAGCTCAATCTCCACATGGAAATATTTATTCTGGAAGTTATCATATAAAGGAGTTAACCTCTATCAATTTAGATAAACAAAGACAGGATTTATACCCGCTAGCAATAGTTTCGCCAAAGAATGTAGTTATAGATAAGATTACGTTATCTAAAAATAAAGAGATTTATCTCAATTTGCATCGAAATTCTACAGGCACAAATTTCTTAGCTGATCAAATCTTTAGTATTGAGGTCCCAAAATCTCTATTTAAAGAATCAATAAACGTGACAATTGCCTCTAATTTGTCACGAGATGTACCATCCCAAAGTGCGGCTAACTATACTATCTCTAACGACAATGATCAAGATGTTAATGAAATAAGTATATACCTTCCAGAAGATAAACAACTATACTATTTGATTAACAGTACAAATTTAGGAAAATAACAATTCGGTTGCGATAATCAATGATGCCATAAACGAGAATGAGAATTGATATTACTCAGAGTTTAGGCTGGTTAGGATCGTATAATTCGAAACAATTTCTTTGATACGTGTTGATTGCATACGAATTATTGGTAAAAGTTAAGAGGAATTTACAATGAAAATAGCATTTGGATTTATTATTTGTAAACATCCAATTCATAACAAGTATATAATAAATCTATGTGATTCATTCAGGGAGTCATTTAGATATTACAAATTGATCAAACAATAGATTTGATAGTTCTAGATGTTATCCAAAATATTTTGCTGCTGACTCATACGAAATTTTGTCTATTGACAGAGGTATAATAATATTCTTAAAATAATCTACAAATGCCTGGTTATAATTTACCCCAGGAACCACAAGGTTATGTCCCCATATACCAGTATGAATAATCTTTCCTTTGCCGAAATTCATCTCATAAGTGGCCACAATGGCACCTAAATATTCTCCTGACGATGGGGGTACGTTATAAAGTCCGTAATCAATTAATATCTTGGCATTTAGATTGGCAACATAATTTTCCTCTGAATGAGTATAGTTAAATGGATTATTAGCAAATCCCAATGGGTAATTTGAAGGAATGTCTAGGAAATTGCTTCCAACCCACTCTCTAGTTTCATCTGGCCATCTTTCAGCAGGACCTACCCAAGCAGTGGTTTTATTGTCAAAATTCCAATTGTGTCCGCTGACAAGTGTTATGGTATTATTTTTTTCATTATATGCTACTTCTGCATATAACACATTCGCATCTCCAAATACTATAGTACCGCCGTTTGCAACAAATCTCTTGAGGTTGTCGTATTCGGTCTGGGTTACGTATTCGTTATGAAACAAAAACAAAACATCGTATGCATTTGTACCATCACGATTAAATATAATACCATTATGAACATCAAAATCTGTGATATTAACAGCAGGTATATTTTGTTCTTTCAGAAGGTTAGAGACAAGCATTATATAATCAAGATATGGAATAAATGGTTTCTGATCGGGTGTACTATGTACAAATAACGAGGGGCCATTGATCATTGGCCTATCCTTTAACAAATCAGTATTGTTAGTGACTGAAATATTGACTTGTCTATTTGCAAACTGTATATAACTATATAATTCATAAAAATTATAGAATGAGCCATTCTGATAAGCTGCCCAAGTAAAAACTGGCAATACAAGTGCAACCTTCTTGTCAGTTGCACTAGGTAATTCATCACCATTATCACCTGAATTATCTGATTCATCACCATCATCACCATTATCACCATTATCATCTTCATCATTCGATGTGCTGGCTAATACAATGTCAATTGAGGATAGCGTGCATATTGACAAGCCAAAAATAATAATCCATATAAATATTGATAATTTTTTGCTGAAAATAGTTTTATTGTTACAGATCCTCATCTCATTAATAGATATGATATGGTCTGTCCTGATCATTATTTAAAAATTTTATGCGACTGTATTAAATTTTACTCATATTCTCATCAACCGTAATAGATAATACATTATAGTAAATTATGCTTAAGTCTTGAATCTTTCGGTATGATGTATGTAATCTATTCATGGCATTATTCAATTCACAGGAATAAATGATTATCGGATTTATTGAATCATAATTACAGAATCGATTTAATACATGACAAGATCTTTTTAAATCTTTACCATTAAAGTTAAACTCTATGAGCAGACCTATAATTTGTGTCTGTCTGATCGTACGCAAAGCTTTTGCAATAAGCAAATATTTTCATCTTCTGTGAATAAATGTGAGGTAGCGACCTCTATCATTGTTACACTCACTAGATTTTGGTATTCCAATCCGTCGCGAACCTATTTGTTAATTATAGGTTAGGTGGTTTCAATGATTTTAATTTTGTACTTCTAACTTATGATCACTTATTACATATAAATTACGAAAAGGTATCTTATCAATGGTTTATTATTGAGAAACGGTATCGATCATGTTTACTTGTAATTCGTTTTGGCCTTAATAAATGACTTCGTAGATTTAAACCGATGTGACAATTTTATCTTACATCTCAATAACAACGAAAAAAATTTATCATCTAATGATAAAAGTGGTAGATTCTAATTCTTCATCAAAATGACCTCTCATTATAGTGAGAATTACTTTATATGCGCCGGTTACAATTCAATAACCCCTATGTCTGAGATTTCTTTTTATGGTCCTTGATATTATAACATATGTTCTATTATTGGAATGCAAGTTTTAAAAAGTAGAGAAGATGTTATATTACCTCGTCAATAGGATCATACCTGACTTAATTGATGCACTATCGATGCTTGGCTAGAACTGTTTTCTTGTCTTCCTGGAGCTAAAGATAATCTCGAGAATAAGTCAGTTATACTCTACATTTGATGACTTTACAAATTGTAATTCAATTCTGCTTATCGGAAGAATCGTCAGAATTCGTTTTTATATACTTAACAAACTTATCGTTCTCTGAAGTGATATTATTACCCAGGGCTCGTGGGGTTATAACTTTGGCTAGGCAGTAGTAATAGTAACATAGTAAGTGATAGTGTGTCTACATTTTTTGGACGAGATTGAATAGAATGATAATATAAATAGTAACACTGTGAAAGCTATAAGGTCTTTTCGGCTAATCCTTAATGCTGATGCTTCTAAGATGAGAATGGCTGTAATAGCAACCCCAATTGGCCCTTCTTAAATTCGAATTCAAAAATTAGCAAGTTTTGGGAAATAAAAAAAATTAATATTTAATTGCATGATACTTTAAAGTACGAAAAAAACAATCTATGGAAAATGTCCAAACTGTAGGACTAAAGGTCAACTAGATGTAGTTTCGAGCACTCCTGGGAAGGAAAAATTCAAATGTAATTCTTGTTACTTCAAATTTGGAATTAATGATATGTAATTAATTTGGATCTTAAAGCTTTCAAAATACTCTTAGCATCAGTAGTTTTACCTTTAGGGCTGTTTCGAGTCTGGATCTGTTATAATTCACTATCAATTAAAATATTTAATAGTGAGGAATAAGACTGATCTCAATAAAATTATTGATGACATTTGTAACTTGTTGCCTTTGCTTATTAATGTGTTGAATCGCATACGCAATTTTTTTATTATATAGTCCTATCATAAGCTCAAAATTACATAGTAAAACTTAAAATGTGATCGTCATAACTAACACTATGAGTGCTACTTTTTTAGTTTTTTATAGATTCAAGACAATGACTCCAGAAGAGGCGAAAAAAGCAAATGAGGAGTGGAGAGAGATGAAGCGGAGTCTCCCACAAGGGATTGAATTAATGGGCGAATATAGCCACGCATGGGGAACTGAATATAATGGTTTTCTGCTATTTGAATCGGAGTCTAGTGATGGATTTATGGATTGGTGGTCCAGCTTTAAGGATAGTATTAGGTGGTATGTAGATCATACACATACAATTACTGCACGTAGAAAATAGATTCATTTTTTTTATAAAGATAACAGTTTTATTGTATACCCCTGATCACTAAAATATGAAACATAATGCCTTTGTTTTGATAAATTGCACACTCGGAGCTGAAGCAAAGGTAATGGAGCATATACAAGATTTGGAATATGTGGATAAAGCATATCGAGTTTATGGCGTTTATGATATTATTGTGAAGGTTAATGCAAATGATAAGGAGGACTTACAGAGAAAAGTTTTACTTATAAGACGTTTGGATGATATCAAATCTACCTTAACATTGCTTGAGATTAATATCCCTAACTGATTAGATCTCTCCTGCAATTACAAATATTCGAGTCTAGTGATTTATTACGAGTCATTATGTATTGCATTTTCTGATCAATTACATTAAAGCTTCTTATTTCAATAGGCTCCAAGATTTTGGTTTTCATAATTCCTCATCGAGTCGAATAAAAAATTTATAGTTCAGTTCTTTTTTAACTTGACATCCTTTTTCCTCATTTTGTGGCGGATTCAATTTTTTCATATGATTGTTGGGTTAACATATTTTGATTCTTTAAAAAATCGATAAAATATTTACTTTGTTCAAACTCGTCAATTAGATTCATTAAGGTTGCTCTGAAAAAGTCTCTTGCCTCATGGTTTAGACCGCATTGTGTACAACAATAATTACCTTCATTGCTTGGCGCCCATTTTTCTTTAATTTCTTCATTATTGTATGCTCGTGAGAGAACCTTTCTTACATAATCCAATAAAGTAACAAACAACTCGTTTTTCTCTTCCCTTAGAGTAAGCTTCGTTAAGGTGTCAGCAAAGCCCTCACTGAATATGCTATGGCCAGGAGGTAAAGGAACTGGCTTATTGCCTTCATACATATCATGAATTCCAAATAATTCTTCGATAACCAATCTAGCTCGCTTACGAAAAATAAATGGATCTTGTCTTTTTGACGGTCTACCTCTTTGACTCTTTTTCTCTTCTTCTACATGATTGATGTAATATTCTCTATAAAGCTCAGCCTTTTGAGCATACACAGTTTTGATGGGTAATTTAGTAACTTCACTTAATTCTTCTACGGATAATCCTATAGGATAAGCTTCCCTTAACGCATTCAGAATTTTTCGGTTACTATCTTTGTTAATTACTTGTAAATGAAGGTCATCCCTGCAATAAAATCCTTCAAAATAATTTTTCATAATCTCAAATATTTTCTATTATTCTTATACTTTTAGAATTTTAGAACCTTGGAGTATAATAATTTCGTGACAAAATTTATCTATTTACCGAGTCAATGAAGTATATGAGAAAAAACTTAATCACAAGTGGCAAAGGACGTGATGGTATGGTGCTATTGTCCATAAACATAATGATTTTTTCGCTGATCATAATATCGACATTTACAGTTGCTTATGCTAATTCAACATCCAACTCTACCATTCCAACATCCAACTCTACCATTCCAACATCCAATTCCAGTTCACCAATGGAAAATCAAAACGGAACAATCGCCTCATTTCCTGGTTCAATCGACGGTGATCGCCGACATATGCCTGTCATTTAACGCGTTCTAGTCTATATTTCCCTACTGTTAGGTTGATATTGGTATATGAAGTTGAGAGATAATGCACTACTCCTTCCCTTGATTATTATATTTCTCTTTGGAGTTAATTTTTCTCCGCCTTCTTCGCATGTTATCGAATATGGGTATCAAGGAAATACATTTTTAAGTGTATCTGCAAGTACGGGGCAGTCAGAAACAGATAGTGATAGTGAAGACAATTCCACTTCCGCGTCGTCTTCTCCCCAGGAAGAGAGTTCAAATCAAGATAGTGATAGTGAAGACAATTCCACTTCCGCGTCGACTCCAACCGAAAATAGAACTCCTGTCGCCGATGCAGGTCCAGACATTACTACACAAAGCCAAACATTAACCCAACTAGACGGTAGCAATAGCAATAATCCTAATGCTTATGGTGATGATGTTCGTCCCACTCTGAATTATGATTGGACTCAAACCGCTGGTCCAGAAGTCACCTTAAATAATCCAAACACTGCTGATCCTGACTTTATCTCTCCCCAAGTTCAAGAATACACTCAACTCACGTTTCAATTGATAGTCAGTACTGATTCTGCAACAAGTGATCCAGATTTTGTAACCGTGTCTGTTACCCCAGCAGTTTTACCACAAACACCTGATACCCCAACTGACCAACCTGATCCACAAACACCTGATACCCCAACTGACCAACCTGATCCACAAACACCTGATACCCCAACTGACC
>DATELO010000151.1:0-6193 GCA_035276505.1 Candidatus Nitrosocosmicus sp. | reverse complement strand
TCCATTTTCTGTAATAAGAACGGGTTTATTCCACGTTTTTTCTATATGTACCAAGATTTCGTACAAACCTTTGGGATAAATCTCCCACCCTGAATCACTAAGTACGCCATGAGGATATGTACTATTGTTATCTGCTTTGTTGATCAGTATTCCTCCTAGGAATTGAGCTGGATTGGTAGCAGTTGCACTTGTTGTTTCTGTTGCTGTAACTGTCGGGGTTGTAATACTATTATTCTGATTAGTATTGGAAGGAGGGAACAATATGTCCACTCTGTTGTAATAATCAACCCCTATAAAGTCCAGTTTGTTTTTCCAGTTACTATGAATTATAAAATCACTTGCATTCATATTCTGTATATCTCCCGTTTCAAATCCTCTATTTAGATAATGTAGATCTTCTTCTCCGTTAATAACAGCATTAAGAAAATAATCATTCATAAAATATGCAAAGTCCTTAGCAGCTAGCACATTTTGAGTATGATTGCCAATCAGTGCAGGCCTTACATCGTACATTAAATTCTTAAATCCTACATTCTTAGGTATACCATCTAAATCAGCATCTATATCGTCAAGAGCAGTAATAGCATCATAGGCCCTGACATGAGCTACAATAACATTATGTAACACATCTTTAGCCCTATCATAATCACGAAAGAATCCGGGAGAAGACACCCCAGACAAATAGCCACCAACGGTTACGCTCCCAACCGGTTCATTTAATGTAAGCCAATGATCTACTTGATCCTTAAATTCCGGTACGACCCTCTTGACATATTCAACATATGCGTCAACTGTGTCATTGCTTTCCCATCCACGGAGAGATTTGTAATAAGGGTCGGTACTATCACTGATATTTACAGGAGGTGTTAATACCCACTGTGGTAGTGTAAAATGATTTATAGTTATTAGAGGAGTCAAGCCTCTTTCTCGCAATGCTGCAATCATCTCTTTGTAGTGATTAATTGCATCTTGATCATATTGTCCTTTGAATGGCTCTATACGCGCCCATTCGATACCGATTATAAAACTGTTCATTCCCATTGATTTTGCTCTATCAAAATCGGCTTGATAGTATGCAGGTTCCCATTCCTTTATTGCATTGCCTGCTGGATGTAGGTGAACCGGACCTAATCCAAGTCCGATATTGGGATTTTCAGTAAGATTAGCTACTCTTTCTATTATTGTCTTATTTGTAGTAAAATATGACCAGTCATTATTTGTAATCCCTCCTTCAACTTCGTATGGTGAAGTCACAGCACCCCAAAAAAATGGAGCAAGTTTAGTTGTAGTATTGGTTGACGCCAATGATGAAGTAATAGATTGGCTATTGACGTAAGCCACGGGTAAGAAGGTGAGTAGCACAAATATTGAAAAAAGTAAGATGTATACTAATGAAATAGAGATTGGCATAAGAGATCTATGTGCTAGGGATTTGCAGTGAATATTCAACGTTTAACAATCCTTCTACCGTTATAAATAGTACAATCTTATGTTCTCTTCAGTTTTCTGAAGTTGTTAACGTTTGGTCTCATTTTTTCATTTGTCATATGATCACTATAAGTTATGTGCAAATAATAAATGGTAACGTCTTCCTTCTTCTGTCCCTCTTTCTGAGAAGTTGATTTAGATCACAGCATCTTGATATCCATTCCTAATGGATCTCATGATTCAAATATAAAATTTCAGTACTTGAAAAAAAGATCGAACACTGCATAAAGATAAGGGTAATTTCATTATCTCTCGAAGGAACACCATGTTAAAGAATAAGGAAGTAATGCTACAGACAAAAGACTTTTAAAAAAAATAGTAAGTTTGGTCACAGCTAGATGCAGACTATTTTGTAAATACTAAAGGAAATATTTGAAAAACATGTATCTGCTACCGGATTCAATAGCATGGTAAAAAAAATGATTAAAGTATTACTGTTTTTTTTTATGATTTAATCAATCTTTATCATTTCGGAGATTTGTAGATGATACCGTCCTTCATTACAAATATGCTATCTTTTATTGCTCTCCAGTCTGTGGTAATATCACCATTCCATGCCACAATATCAGCTATCTTATTTATCTCCAGAGTTCCTATATTTGAAAGACCAATGATTTTGGCTGCTTCACTTGTAGCTGACTTTAAGGCCTGAATGGGTGTTAGGCCTATGCTAATCATAGCTTCCATTTCTCTCCAGTTATTGTTCACTAATGGCATGTCATATCCAGCATCTGAACCGTATCCCATCTTGAGTTGAGATCCGTTTTTATTAAGCTGGTCGACAAGAATTTCTTGAGTATTTTTCATCAAAGGACCAGATTCTTTGTTTTTCTCTGCTGCGTAGGGTGGAAGAGAGTCTAGCCAAGTTTGATTTTCATTTGCAGCTTGTGTGTAACGGTTTACTGTTGGCACCCAAGCAACGCCTTTTTTTTCAATCAGCGAAACAGTTTCAAAGTCTAAGATGGATCCATGTTCAATGGTTGAGACATTATTGGCAATGAGAAATTGAGTTGTGGCCGGAGTATGAACATGGACAGCTATTGGCATGTGCAACCTATTTGCTTCTTCCAAAAAGGCTCCAAGCTCATTATTAGTAAAGCCCTGAATTTTTGCATTGTTTCCAGTTCCTGGCTCTGAATATGAGCCTTCCGCAATTACTTTTATAAAATCTGAACCTCGAGAGGTCTCGGTCCTGACAAACTCTCTGGCCTGATCCTCGCCTACAATCCGTTGGCCTTCTATCTTCAAATCCTGTTGAAATTGTTCTGGAAGTATTGTAGTGATATCACCATGACCGCCGGTATTTGTAGCAAAATGTGTTGCTACCAGAAGGCGAGAACCAGGTATGACTCCACTGTTTATGAGATTTCTCAAATCAATCAAGCCATAACCTGGAATAGGATCTCCCATCTGACGGATAGTAGTAAAACCACTTAGCAAGACCTTGTATGCATCCGAAGTTGCCGAGAGTAGTTTAAAAAAAGGACTTGTTCCTACAAGAGAGGAAGCAGTTAGCGACATGTCTCTTTGTGGATTTGGTATTCCCAAGTGAACATGAAGGTCTATTAACCCGGGGGTTACAGTGTAGTTTGACAGATCCACGATCTTGGCTCCAGCGGGCTTTGATACATTTTTGCCCATTTCTATTATCCTGTCTTTATTAACAAGAATTTCCATTGGACCTGACGCCGAATTGGCTTTTCCATCCCACAGATTGCTTGATACTATGACCGTATATGAGGAAGAGAGCGGTTGTGACGGTCCTGATGGCGTAGGATTGGAAAACTCATCTTGTTGTCCATTAGAGTTACTTGGAATCATCATTAACACTGTGAAAGTCAACATTAAGAAAGGTATCGGAATTATTATATTGATAGTCAACAGCCTTGGATTTTTGCTAGCACATAAGTATATTTAGATACTAAAGGAATATGATGGGGTCGTCATGAAACAAGTCCTAATCCACCGCCTACTGCTCACAGTTGAATACAACCTGTATCCAATTTAACACGAGCGATTGGAGGTAGCTCAAATCTCGGCGAATCCTAATATCGTTTCTACATTAAATATCATTTAGTTTGGGCGCATGGAGATACGGTTCAAGATTGTATAGAATCTATAAATACCATAGTAATAGAATTGAGATGTTATGGAAATCTGCAAAATATAGATTTAGAATCATGGTATTTGATAAAGTTACAGAATATATTAAACGACTGGTATATCATTAAATTATCTTTTATCTTTTTTTTCTAAAAAATTCCTATTCAATCCAAAATTATGAGATCGAGAATTCGAGAATATTACATGGTATTAGTAATGCTTTAATAATCTATAGTTATACTGGGGGTATGGACAAGTTAAGCAAAATAAATCCAAAAAAAGTATTTCTGACCTCGGGTATTATGGTTGTTGTTTTGACCCTATTTCTTACTAATACTTCAGCATTAAATGGAGTATTTGCAGCAGATAATAGCGTTGGATACGGTTTATTTGACTGCTCTATTGAGAGCGGCACCAACAAAGAGACATGCTGTGATGGACCAGATGATAATATAAAATGTATAGAGTGTGATGTGGATTTTGAAACAGGCCAGAAAACTAATTGCAAGGAAGTACCTAATGAACGAGAAAGTAAAAATACACCAAACCTAGGTTCACTAAATGATAACGATTTGGCATTAGAAAATGAACAATCAAATCAAAATCAACCCCAGTTACAAGGTAAATTTCCTTCCTCTCTAGCCACATCCAAATAATCTCAATTTTTTATTTTGGTTAGGTACTGGTTCATTGAACTTTTTATCTAGTATTTCTGTTTCATATTCTATCAACCCCATCAACTATATGTAGACTTAAAATTTTTGATTTAAATCTGTTAGTATAAATATATGAGGATAAGGTTTGAGGTTGAATAGAATTTAAAATCAAGATGATCCGAAAGTCTGCAAAAAGGCTTAAATCTAATCGATGTATCGGTACCATCGTAAAGTATCAGTTGGGTCGGGCGCATGAGGATTAAGTTCCCTGTTGTAGCACGGCTCTATCGCAACTTAATAATATACACTATAATCGAATCAAACGAAATAAAGATCTAAAAGACTAAATCTATTAAAGTCGATACAGCTTGAGAACTGAAACCAGAGGGATAGAAAGCGAACACAATTTAGCATATGCAGACATTGGATCTTGGTATTGAGATCTGTTGGCGCATCTCAAGACCTTTATTGGCTTACGCCAAAGCCTACATCCTTTTGCAGAAGGAATATACATATACGCGAAATCAAAATAAATTATTTTCTAAACCGGAAATTTTTACCTGTGTTTTTGTAATTATATTTTTCTCCTTTATTATTTGTGACAATTTAAAGCTATGATTTAGTAATTTTTGTTATGATCGGAGCAACTAGCAACTAGGACATAAAAATCAGCAATGTGTTATTGAAATTTTAAGAAATCATTATTAGATATGAAATATCACTTTTTTACAAAAGGTTATAATTGTAAAAAAGTCCAATAGATTAAATAAAAGAAAAAATCGAGTGTTATTGGATAGTATTGTTTAGTTGTGGAGAAATCTCATTAACTCTTATATGTATAGTGGATGTAGGAGGAAAAACAATGTCCTCGGTAGAATTGTTGTATATTGCAATGTCTGTAAGGTAGGTGGAATTGTTACTTACCATATCACCTGTGTATGTACAAAGGTCTCCAGCTTCTGAGATCAAAGGAGATAAAGCCAATCTACCGATAGGTGCAGGATTATCCGGCCCAAATAGGAAAACAATGGGTGTCGCAAAGTCCTCGTTACATGGAATTTTTGCAGAAATATGACTTTTTATAAGATTATATGGAGACGAGTCATAAAGATGGAGATAATTTCCTGCAGGAATAGTTGTATCCTCTAGTATTAAAGTTTGAGAATCACTTACAACAAAGCTTTTTGTCACAGTTGTGCTGTTGGGTTGCTCTTCGTTAGTCAAATCCTGACTTTGAGAAAACGTTATTTGTATTCCGATGGGAGAAATTACCATAAATGCAGAAAACAATAAAATTAATGTATTATTTCCTATTTTCATCATAAAAATAATTAAATACCTACATAAAAATATATCTTGATCTAATTCTATTAACCTTATTTGTGCTAAGAGCCACATCTTACAAAAGATATTGAATTTCTTTAGATCTAATATGACAGCAATTTAAGAACTGTATGTTACTAATACTTGATCAGAGCTGTAATTAAAATATAAACTGGTATCATTTTCACAAGAATATTAAATAAGGATTGACATGATGGACTATAAATGATGAAAAGGATGAATTAGAATAAGTTATTTTAGATATTCCAATGATAGACAATAAATATTTGTAAATGGATCAAAATCCAATTCATAATATCATTATCATATGTAGTATCATTATTTTTGTGCCCATTGGGATAAAGTTCCTTATGATAATGGGGTTCTAATACAATGCTGTTATTACCCCAGACATCAGAAAGCGGCGACCCAGTTGACATCTATTCTCTATATCGCATCTTTATAAGCAATGGCTCGAATAACAGAAAGACAATGTTACAAACGCAGCGAAATGAAAATGAGGAATAATCCGACTCAAGCATTATGAAAAGTTAATTAATGATTTAGAATTGGAAACATCATGGAAAAATCAGTAATAATCGTATTGTTTATTGTAATATTGA
>DATELO010000150.1:0-2582 GCA_035276505.1 Candidatus Nitrosocosmicus sp. | reverse complement strand
AAAAAAGTTTCTATACCAGTCAAATAGGTTGATATTTTTGTCACTCATCTAGAACCTTATATTTATGCAGACTAAATTATTTAAGGATTATATTAATACAGGTAAATATTAATGCTATTTAACTGTTATATTATATTACTAGAAAATATAACCAATTTCGAACAACAAGGATATTTTTTGGCCCTGATTTTATCAGACTGGTTTCGCCTTTTCGTTAAAATGATTTTATTATGGGTTGATGTTGTTACCTTGCATAATATTTGTATTAAATATCTATAATATATTACAAATGGTATTCTCGGCAGAAGATGAAATCAATAACGACTTGTAATAATGTGAACAATAATAAGGACTAATATGTGAAAATTAATATTGACTATGAAATCAGTAGATGAAGAAATTGCTTGGAAATTATTGAAACCTGTGTGTAGGGAAATTAATGAATTGATTGAAGGTGGACAAATGCAATTTCTTTCAGGATCTCATAATGAGAATGACGGAATATACGTGTTAAAAATTAAGAGCAATCACTTGCATTTTGCATCTAGAGGACTCAGAGATAGCATTGGTGATGTCGCATATGAAGATGGCCATCTTCGAATTGGATTAAGATCTGGAGGCGTCCCGCTTAACATCTTTGTTCAACTCACTTGAAAAAAACTCTTCAATTAGTCCTTTTTTTCATTCTCCCTCACAATTCTTAATTTCGAGATATATCTTCATTGTTGTAATCAAGATTTACCCTAAATATGATCGTTTCAAGGAATGGAAATTAACATCTGTTATGAATTGTCTGATTCACCTACCTTGCTAACTAAAGTTGTCAAGGTGCGTTTTTTTAGTAGTATCATACATGGGAATGATACTATTGAGATAATCGTAGCCGTCAAGAAAATTAAATTATAGGATAATGGAGATGGATAAGATTCTAAATTTAGTCCGGTATTGGGTTCTTGGAATGTCTGCATAAATGTAGTTGCTATTACGGGGCCTATCGAACTACCCATTAGTACCAACACCACTGAAATACCTATCGAGACTCCACTGAATTGATAGGGGGTATGTTGTAGCGTAATATTGAAAGCTCCCACTTGAGTGAGGGAAAGACCAGCAGATATAATGACTAAATTTAATGCAATCACTAATTCATTTAGATGCCACATAAGCAAACTGGCAAATCCTATTGATGTCAATATGCTCCCAACAATAATTGGTTTAAAGTTTCCAATTTTTGAAACAATGAAACCGGATGAAGGCGCAAAGATTAAGAATACTATCATGAAAGGTAGCTGTACCATTGCACTTTGAATGGCGTCCCCACCAAACCCATATGGTGTAGGATTAGTTACTAATATTGGTATTGTCTGATACACCATGAACATAGTTATCCCGAAAATTAGCAGAATTATATTTGATGGAAGTAAGATCCTGTCTGTAATTAATTGGAGAGGAATCAACGGTTCTTTTGCTCTTTTCTCAATTAATACAAATGATGTTATTGAGACAATACTTAAAGCAATTAATGTCGCCAAAATTACACTATCAAGGGATGTAGCCTCATGGGATTCACTATTGATACTTGCAAAATATGTTAGTGTTAACAGAAAAGCGGAAATTGAAAGAGCCAATGAAAGTGCCCCTTTTATGTCAATATGTTGTTTTCTGGATGCTTTAGTGTCTTCCAAATCTTTCCCCAGACTATCAGAAAATTCATGCTTTTTTCCTACATGTGCTTCCTCGGAGATCTGAGTATGATCATCATTTCTGATACGCTTTTGAATAACAACCCAAAGGATAATGGCAATTGGTATGATGGTAAAGAATGTGGCCTGCCAACCAAGGTTTTTGATAATTGTACCTCCAATTGCCATGCCCACCACTGATCCTGCGGCAAACATTGAACTAAAAATACCTACACCGATGGCAATCTTCGAAACCGGAAATTGGTCTCTAATAATTCCAAATGCAATTGGAAACATCGATATTCCTATTCCTTGTATCACACGAGCCAGAATTAACATGTAAATATTGTTGGAAATCCCCCCGAGGGCTATCCCAATAATATAGATTATGAAGATTATTAGTACCATTTTCTTCCTACCGTAAATGTCCGATAACTTTCCTGCAATAGGCGTCATTACAGCTCCAGAAATCAAGTATGCAGTAAGTATCCATGATGAAGTACTGTAAGTAATATCAAACTCCTTGATTATGTCACCAATAGCGGGCAGCAACATGGTTTCTCCATACATTGTTATCAAAATGGTAGAACCCAAAATCGCAAGGGTGATCCATGTGGACTCGTGTATTCTCTCTGCAGATCCTGACTTTGAATCTTTCATTGATCGATAACCTGTGACTAACGAAATCGTAAATATGAGTCTAAAAAGAAATCAGATTGCTGGTACTCTAATTTCACTATCCATTTTCTTCCTATACTCTCTATAGTCTTCATCTATTTCCATGGCTGCTTGCAATATCTTGCTCTTTATTGTATTAGATGAATTGATAAACATCTTTGTATCCTTGGGTAGACAGTGACCACCTATTCCATCTCTTGGTTCTAACACTTCAACATTCCA
>DATELO010000149.1:0-2138 GCA_035276505.1 Candidatus Nitrosocosmicus sp. | reverse complement strand
TTATTTACACTTAACAACATTTTTATCAGAAACTTTGAAATGTACTTATAGTTAAATATGACAGTGCATTTATACTTGGCTATGGCCAATCTTATTGTTGAATCTTACCAGAATTCCAGCGTAAATTCAATATTAGACGATATTGCTAAGAAATATAATATTGATACATTTAAGGATCAGCTAAAAAATGATATTCCAGTAAATGAAATTAAATTTAAATACAGGACATACTCTGAATGTATCAGAATGTTGTATAATGCTGTAGGGTTATCTAAAACAAAAGATTAGGATCTTACTTTCATGAGTTCAATATCCGTAATAGTACAGTTATATTTGCCTCCTACATGAGAATGCAATAGCTCTTTTGCTTTTTCCTCAGATAATTTTTCTGCAGAAATAAACCCACACTTACTGCAGGTAACCACGTAACTCCAACTTACCAAACACAAAATGTAAATGACGTTACATATATTTATCTATGTTTTTAATATGACTACAGATCTACAGTGATACTAAGAGGAACATCCCATCTATCTTAAACCTTATTAGTACTCTCCCAAATAAGCCCTTTTCGAGATTAGCTGCAGATTTAACAAAGGTTCTCCGTGTTCGTTAAGTACGAAAATGGCAACCTATGCGGTTACGACATGGCCTTTATTAAATAATACTAAATGAAAACGTCGGCGTACAATTTGCATTGCCAATGAACGTAAACACAGGTTCAAAAATGTAATTTTGAAGGCCACATTTGCGCACCATAGTTTGTTTTTAGATCCAGTTGATAACGAGACCATATGGTTTCATATAAGGCTATCAAAAATTGCCTTTTGGATTAGCATTGGAGGTACATCGTAATAATCATTTGTCATTTAGAAAGCTTTTGACATCCATCACAGGCATTGGGACGATATACCCTCATCAATCTCATTATAACCTATGGTTTAGAATATTCAAGACATGTTATAAATTAAATAAAATACATTCGAATTATCATTTAGAATGCTTAAACAAGTTATTATCGTGCGTAAAGATTTAGGTATGACATGTGGTAAGATCGCAGGACAAGTCGCACACGCCGCAGTCATGGCAATGGAAAAGACTAGTATATATAATCCCAAGTGGGTAACGGACTGGAAAGATGAAAACGGACAGATTAAAGTTGTATTAAAGGTAAATAGCTATAATGAATTAAATGAGTATTTTATCGATACAATAAGCGCAAAATTACCAGTAGTAAAAGTGCATGATGCAGGTAAAACTCAGATAGAACCGAACACTGTTACCTGCATTGGCATAGGCCCAGTACCATCTGAACGCATTGACCCAATTGTGAAAGGGCTAAAGTTGTTGTAAGAGCTAATCCTTTATGAATTAAATACAGGGATCAGAGAGGAAAATAAAAATAAAATATACTGACAACCGACATACCGGTCACAAGATATTGTTATGCAACAAGTATTGTGTTCTTTCTTATCATAATCGAAATCGAGATGAACAATTATTCCGTAGAGATTCGCCATAAATTGAAGGCGATATTCAAACAAGGTATGTAAAACAAGATTGGACATAATTTTTGTCATTGAATGGATCAAGAATGAAAATAAAAGAACATCATTGCCTTTAAATGGATATGACTAATATATGATCCTTAGACGAACATGCTGCTAATATATGCAGATAGCTCATCTCTTAACTTAATAACCTTGGCGCGTTTATCTCCATCCAGATTGGTATGCAGTAACGAATCCAATCCTTCTACGAGGTATTGGATATTTGACAATGTTAAAAGACTATCAGCATGTCCTTGGTTTTCTTCATCTTGTTCTTTCCACTCGCTATCCATTACTTATATATCTACTACGCTGCTGTTAAGCCTTGTGGTGCAAATTTTCCTAATAGTGGGCTTAAAGATAGCGATGTTGTTACTGTATTTTTTCTTTGACCTGTAGTTGCATTGTTTCTGATTGCAATCTTTTAGGATTTGTTGATTGCATATATGTATTTAGATATCCAATTTCCAAGTTAATACTAGTCATTTACATAGTGTCAAGCCATCATTGTCTTTTCATGAATCCTTAGAATAAACTATATTAGATTTTTCAGCCGAGAAATAAAGCCATAGTAGCATGAATGCTTGG
>DATELO010000148.1:0-19963 GCA_035276505.1 Candidatus Nitrosocosmicus sp. | reverse complement strand
GGTGCCTCATTTGATTCTTCTTTGATTAAAGAAAACTTGATAGACGAATATTATTTGTTTGTTAATCCTGTAGCAATTGGGAATGGAAAGACTATTTTTAGGGACCTAAAAGAAATTCGCAATCTGTCTCTTATTGAATCGATGCCATTTGACTCTGTAATAGTTCTGCTCCACTATGAAGTAAAGAGATAATGAAAACACAATTATTCTATTCAACTTTGTAAATCCTTTTATCGTTTTGTATTAATCACAGGATCTAGCAAATGTCTCCTAAATTATTTATAGGATGTTCGGGTTGGAATTATGGCGATTCATCTGAAAAAGGGGGATGGTTAAATGTATTTTATCCCGATAATAAAACGCGAAAACTCCACTATTATTCACAATTCTTCAACACGGTCGAGATGGATGCTACATTCTACAATAGATTCTATCAACATATGACTCATGGCTTATTCGTTGGAATTGCAAGGATAACACCTCCAGACTTTAAAATTTCAGTCAAAGTTCCAGAGATAATAACACATGACAAAAGATTAAACATAAACAAAGATGTAATGACTGATTTGAAGACATTCTTGGACAAAATATCTCCACTAAGAAATTCAGATAAACTCGGAGCAATAATTATCCAATTACCACCAAGTTTTACAATTACAGAAGTTAAAAAATTAGAAGAATTTCTTGAGGTATTAAAGAACAGTTCAGATATACAAAGTAATAATAGTTTTGCAATTGAATTTAGACACAAGTCATGGAATACGGAAGGTATATTGGAATTACTTCGACATTTTGACATTGCCTCCGTTTTAACTGATTCTCCTGCGAAAGAAAATTTAGAGTTTCTATCTAATGAAGATAATCTAACTGCTAGATCAACTAGTGTAGTTAGACTCCATGGTAGAAATATAACTCAAGGCCACTATTGGTATAACTACCTATACTCTCAAAAGGAATTGAAACCTTGGGTTGAAAAAATTGAAAAAATGAAGCAAAAAACAGATACAATTTTTGTATATTTTAATAATCATTATGGTGGTAAAGCGCTAGTAAACGCCTTACAATTTAAAGAGATGTTAAATCATAAACCTTTACCCAAAAATGAAAAAAAGGTATTAGAAAAAGCTAAAAAATACTTATCAAATCAACTGTTATAACCCATAGTTATTAGTAGTGCATAATCCTTTCTTCTCTATATTGTTTTCTTCTCATTCCTAAAAGCGCCAAGACATCGGTTTCTGTGATTTTTGAACAAGCCCTTTTATCCATAGTTAAGAAATCAATTTGGTTTCAAATAGTATTAGTCATTCAAATACTAATGAAAAATACAACAACGGTAAACTTCATAATTGTTTTAGTGAATTATGGAAATCTACATCAGACATACTTTCTTTGGTTTTTACTAATTGTTCAACATCTTTGCCAGCCAAGTATCTTAATTTTGGATCGTCAGTTGAAATTGAATCCATAATTACGTTAGCAACATACGCCGGATCTGATCCATTTTTAGCCATTTCACCTATGACACTTTTAACATACTTAACCAAGGGAGCGTATTCTGAAACAGGATTCTTTGATTTTTTGGCTAATATCATTGAATTAAGGAAGTTGGTTTTAACTATACCCGGTTCAATCAAAATTACTCGTATACCAAAAGCTTCTAGTTCGAATGATATAGCTTCACTTAATCCTTCTACAGCAAATTTAGTACTAACATAAGCAGAGCCAGTTGGATAACCAAATCTTCCGGCACCTGAGCTTATGTTTATGATGGTGCCCGACCTTTGCTTTCTCATCAGCGGAAGAACTGCTTGTGTAGTTCTTATTAATCCGAAAACATTGGTTTCATATTGTGATTTTATTTCATCCATAGACAAATCCTCAAATGCTCCAGTTAAAGCATAAGCGGCATTATTTACTAGTATATCCAATCTTCCATTTTGATTAGATATTGTTTGGATTGCCTCTTCAACCGACTTGTCATCTGTAACGTCGAGCTGAACAAAACGTATATCTAGTTTTTCACTTTCGATAATAGATTTGAAAATAGATTTATTTTGTAAATTCCGCATTGTAGCATAAGTAGTAAATCCATTTCTTGCAAAAACCAATGAAACTTCTTTGCCTATGCCGCTCGAGCTTCCAGTTACTACAGCAACTTTCTGATTTGGGTTCATCTTGATTCATGATATATATACTCACTTATTACATAGTAGTTGAAGTATGCTATTAGCAAAACAAAACAAAAAATTACTTTAGTGATTATTATTGGATTCAATAATTGGTATTAAAAGGGATGTTGAGTGAATTTATATGATTGATATTTACTGACAAAGAAAAAGAGTATATTGGATCACAAGTAATTGCAAGAATAGCTACTACGAACTGTCAAATAAATAAGAGAGAAAAAAGTGGAGCAACTAAAGGTTTAAGAAAAAGCCAACCCGATGTTGTACCCGTAGGATTTGATTTTGATGGCGATTGTTTCTACATTGGTGGAATGAATTTATTCAAATCTCTTAAGTATAAAAATGCGATAAAAAATAATAATGTTGCAATAGTGATAGACGATTTAGAAACAATCAACCCCTGGAAACCACGAGGTATTAGAATTTATGGAATTGCAGATCTCGTTAATCGTGAGGGCGGCTACATGTCATATATAGACCAATCTAAATCTCAATCTCAATTACCTTATTTAAGGGTAAGGCCGACAAAAAAATGGAGTTGGGGAATTGAAAGTCCGGTGTTTGTATGGGGCAAGTTTGAGGTAGAACGAGCTTCTCTGAATAAATAACTCTAATTCTTAAAATATTTTTACACTGGTCGGTAAAAATTCAGTAACTAGTTGGATACTAACAGGAAGTAAGTAAATTTAAATGATTAGATACTAATTCTGCTTATGAGCGACGCTCTCGATAAATAGTTTTACGTTACTAATATTATATATCTATTGCTTTTCTACCGTTAATCTTTAAGGACTATGGATATTGATAAAATAGATTAATTGCAAATTTACTTTCGGAGCTGGTATCATTTTTAGATTATTTGAGTGAATTTAATGTCATAGTTATTAGGAATTCGGACCCGGTATATTTTTCTTTCCTATATCTTGGACATCGTGTGTATTTGACGTAATTTTAATCAGAGATATTGTATTAGAATCTTACTATCGCAGAGAACTTAATCTCCACGAGCCCAAAATAGATGATACGTAGTTAGGTAATGGTGCAATTATTTCAAAGGATTGGTTTTCCTTCATCTTCTATTAATGTTGAATTGATTCCAAATGGAATTCTATCTATTTCAATACAATCCTTTTAATTGTTCTTTACAGGCGAACACCAGAAGCATACCAATTTCCATGAGGTTCTTCTGTATATACGACTATGACTTCCTCTTTGGCCACCTTTAAAATCTTGACTATATCTTCCGTAATTGCTTCTGCTAGCCTATCCTTTTCTTTTTGAGTTCTCCCACTATACAATTGTACATTAACTATAGGCATGGTAGACATTCACTATCGAAACTAATAAGATTTTATTATTAAAGTGATGAATTTCTTAAGGTAGGTATTACAAATGAACAGATTGTATTACACTTCTCTTAGATTAGAAGCCAACTGAATTGTTTT
This sequence comes from Candidatus Nitrosocosmicus sp., assembly GCA_035276505.1. Lineage (GTDB taxonomy): Archaea > Thermoproteota > Nitrososphaeria > Nitrososphaerales > Nitrososphaeraceae > Nitrosocosmicus. Next base: position 16,329 of record DATELO010000148.1, on the reverse strand, counting down.
TTAGATCTTATTATTCAATAAAGCATAGAGAGAATGACCTCCTGTATGGTCTCTATGATATGATGAAAGCTTGGCGAATATTTCTTTTTATATTGCAATGGTAAAGGCTATGTATGAAAAGCAAGATAAAAGGTGCATTTATTATATCGATTTTCCTCCTTACTGCACTACTTACAACAGTATATCAAGTTCAAAACGTCCAATGGTTTCTCCTGGCCACATATTGACAGAAGTGATGGAAAAGCTCCTATAGCTATTTCAGGCGATAATGTGTACGTAACTTGGTGGGGAAATAGTTCAGGAAACTATGAAGTGATGTTTAAAGCATCAGATGACGGGGGACAGACATTTGGTGATAAGATTAGCTTGAGTAACTCTATAAACGGGACTTCTGTCGAAGCTGACATTGCGACTTCGGGAGATAATGTGTATGTTACATTCGCAGATAATAAATCCGGTTTCGCTGATGCTTATATCATTACATCAAACGATAATGGAAAAACGTTCAATCCGGCAATATTACTAACTGATAATACTAATTCAAGTCTAACAAATAAAACATACATGACCCAATTGAACTACAACAAGGCTAAAATAGCACCTTATGAACTCAAAGTTGCAGCTGATCGGGATAATATATATGTATTAGCCACTGGAGCCGAAAAAAATAGTACCACTTACGAACCAGACATATTCCTAAAAGTATCAAACGATAGCGGCAAGACTTTTGGCGAGGATATCAATCTAAGTCAATCACAAGGAATTACTTCCGACAGAATTCACATAAAGGCACTAGATGGTAAGGTGTATGTTACCTGGTGGGATAGAAATTTGGATGGTTCAGATACGCCGCTAATGAAAATTAGTCAGGATGGAGGACAAACATTTGGTGATAAAATGATACTCTCATCAAATTCTGCTGGTTCCAATATTGGGGACACATCCAAATCCTGATACAAATACTACCTTTTTTGCAGTCATCAAATCAACTAAATCTTATTTTATACAAGGTAGTTACTTTACTAAGCAATTTCCTTATAGCTCAGAACAACAATAATAATACCTCCGATATCAACAAAGTCATTATTGCAGACTCTATTATTATTCGGGCAATTCAATTGTATAGTAATATATACTAATTCAGAATCCTCATTTTATAGATTTTCTTTCACAATATCCTAGAAGATTAGAGTCAACTTTGAACTATATTCAACGCGTCGTAACTAGACGCTACTCTGTATCATAATACTATAATAAAAAACAAGAAGTAAATTTCTCTCAAGAGTCTTCTAAAACATGGATTTGATTCGAGAAAGGATCAGTGTTCGTTGTATTATTTTTTATGATATGGTATCTCATACAAGTAAATGCTTTCACATTTAGATTACCTCATGATCCTCCTCAGTAATTGTTCTTTCACTAAAAGTGATTCGATTTTGGTTTTCACCAATCTCCTGTTGTAGCATTCTGCAATGCCTTTGTGAGATTCTCTTGCCAGTTAATCATAGCCACAGGTTTTGTAATTGCAATGTCTTTTCCGTCTATGAGATTAGGTGTAGGTTGAGACACATTAAAGAAGCCCATTGCACCCCTGTCTTCAGGAATACCATGCTGGTGAAATACATATTTTCCCTCCCAAGGCCATTTCATTTCAAATATTGCCGCATCTCCTGAAGATGTTGCCCATGTTTGAGTATGTACTGCTTCATTCATCCAGATGCCGGAAATCCAGGTCTTGAAAAGAGTTCCATGAATGTGAAATCCGTATGCGGGCAGTTGGGATAGATTAATCATGTATACTCGTGCGGTTTCATTAGTGTAGACTGGCAGGGGATTGTCGTAGTAAATATTCTCATAGCCATTGTAGAATGCACTTTCAGGATCTGACGTGTGTATATCCTTGGTATCATAATCACCAAATACTATCACAAATTCTTTGGCAGGTGGTAAAGGTGTTTTAGGGTCAACTATAAAAGCTCCATATAATCCCATCCTAACATGTTCAACAACTGGCATCACATGACAATGATACATAAGAGCTCCTGATGGTGCTGCTGTAAACTCATAAGTGAATGTCTTATTTGGTGGGACAATCTCAAATACTCCATCCATCGTACCGTTATGACCGCCATGAAAATGAATTGTATGCGGTAAATCTAGTTCGTTTTTGAAGTGGACTATTACCTTATCTCCCTCTGTTACACGCAGCGTCGGTCCTGGGATACTTCCATTGTATGTCCAAGCCTTGATTTTCTTGCTTGGAGATATATCTAGTGTAGCCTCCTTGGCAATTAAAGTGAATTCTTTTGTATTAGAATTTGTTTGATGTGTTGTATTCTGATTAGTTGATGTTTTTGTAGCTATTGCTTTATGATTTTCCAAATTGCTAGGTGAGAAGGCAATTAAAGAAAAACTAATCATTAGTATCAACATCAATGCTTTTGATCTACGTATTGATATAGTTGGAAACATACTATCCATCAGGACAATTGGAATACGAAGTTAATAACAAAGACGTATTATTTGCGTGTTGATGTATTCAATTGTGTTTGGATGTATTCGTGAGATTTAAACTCAAATCTGGATCCTTTAAATTCTTGCAGATGTTACTTCCAGTGATTATTTGATGACGAAATGATGAATATGTAAAAGTATTGGTAAGTAAAGCTACTAATTTTTGACACATCACAGATCATGGATTATATTCAACTTTGAACCATATCCCTATGGGTACAAAATAAATACTATTATTCATGGTAAAAGTATTGGCCATACCTTCTGATCATGTCTTTATTACCGTCTAAAAAGTTATCCATAGTCTATTGAAATTGTTAGGGTGTTGGTACATTAGCGCATGTCCTGCATCTATTATTCGAATTTGCCAAGATTCTGGAATTCCCTCTGCTAGGATCAAAGAGTCGGGTGCAGGTTGTATAGGCGTTAGATACCTTTTAGGATTTGGAAAATAGTTTTGGCAATCTGAGTGTTCTTCAAATCAACCAGCAGGGACAAAGAACATAAGTGCCAGTTTTTGCAATTTTTACTGCCGAGATATTGAAGTATTCTTGTCTATCGCTATTATTTTAGATGGGGGGAGTCCGCCTATCATATGAACCTCCGCAACTTGTAGTATATAAAATAAGATAATCAATTCTTTCTAGATTTGTTACTGCTTATTCTTGAGCAATAAATCCACCAATAGACCAACCCAGGACATCGGTTTTGTTTATCCCTAATGTGTTTAACAAACCTACTGTACCGTTTGCAAATTGATTGATTGAAATTCTTTTATCCCTCCAGTAGAATCACCAACTCCTCTACTTTCAAAAATGATTACTTTGTAATTTGCTGAGATCAGAGTCTACAACAACTATGGATTTGTGGAATCCATAGTTGAACTAGCTCTAGTGATCAGCATACTGCATTAAAACCCTATTACTTAAAGGAACTTAAACTTCACTCATCCAAACTCAAAGATCTCTGATCTGATAATGGTAGTATGCTTCGATGGGGGTGGAATTTATGTAGATACTTAAGTAAAATTAACCTTGAATTTCTTCTTATATGATATCCGTCAAATTTGTTTAGTTAGTGATATAACAACCATCTGTTACTGTAAGGGGTTATTAGTATGACCAATAATTTTATCGCCTTTAGCAATTGAACAACATATACACTTTTGCTGAATACATAGATTAGATTCTGTATGTTCACATATTGCACAAAGACATCTTTTGTCTATATTTGACCTAATTCCTTGACTTTTTGTTTTTGTAATGTATATCCAATAAATAATAAGAAATATTCCCACTAGCATTATGATAAGTGATGGTATTATTGCTCGCAACGTTAGTAGTAATATACTAAATGCTATTACAGCAATACCACCAATTAATGGCCATATAGTCGTTCTATATCCAGCATTTTTATAATCATTGTTATTATTCGCGTTACCACTATTAGTGCTCATCTTTGATCGCTTACTTCCTCAATATTAATGGCTTTTTCAGATCCATCGCCATTCTTTCGAATCTTTCTTACTTCTTCTAGAATTTCCTTCAACTTTTCTTCAGGAAACCTTGAAATTTTTGAATTACATTCAATTCCTTCTGCAACTAGCACTCGTTCAGTATCCTCCAGAATTTCCTCTTTGTTTTCCTTTTCTTCTTCTTCAGTAAGCAAACTCAGAATTGGAAATCTTAGGAATGCGACGAATTCGCTCACACTATAATATAGATAAATCTAAGTTATAATATTATTCCCGCGAAATTCATACACTTTTTACTATTCAACCAATCGAATAATGTTCAGCTTACATCGGCTTGTCTGTAGAAAATTAGTTTTGATTGTATCATCGTAAGTGCTTGTTGGATGCTATTCCACCTTGAACCGTATTTCTTTGTGCTCAAACTTAATGATGTGTTATTTGGGAATAATATTAGTTAGTCGTACAATGAAAAACTTATTTATTCATTTAATCGGAAATGCCCATGTCGATTTAGAGTACTTTTGATTGTACTAGCGAATTCTTTTGGAATTCAAAAACAAACATCGTGATGACCTGGGAGCTGTATCACATAAAAGTTCAGAAGCCAACGCTCTTATAACCTCAATGTAATAAGCGTCTTTACTGCGACTCCTACTACAGATAGCTTAATCCCACGTGTCCAACTAAATGCTGCTATGCATGGTAATGATGACATTGCTACTCGAATTTTCCCTATCAACCCTGTCAATTTCATTCAAAATTGCAATCAATGTTGAATCATTGTCAAGAATCTACTTCATCGGAGTTGGATATTTGGAAAAACTACAAATATCTTCTGGTCCTTTAGATTTATAAAAGTTGTTGATGATAGATTAAATCTTCATTGTGGTTCTTTTAATTGACTGAAGTCTCCAAAAACTATTGATCCAGGAGTAATGATTTTCATAGATTCATTGTACAGTTCACTAGCCCTATTATCGCCTTCCATAGCCTTCATAACTTCTTCTAGATGCTTGGCATCTCTATAGGATAATATTTCTAAATTTACATCTTCTTCATCATTAGCAGACATGATTTTTGATAGATTTACAAAATCCATCACGTTTTCTCTTGTATTCAATCTATACACATATTTTGACACTCCATGTTTGCTGAAAAATTCATCAGTCTCTTTGCCAATCTTTGCTAAAGCATCGCGATTCTTCTTTGGGGCACGAATAAAAACAATTTGGATTAAACTGCCTAGATCTTTTTGACGTCTAGAGTCATCTAAATAATTCATATGAATTGATATGAACTAATATTATAAAAATAACAAAGGGATCAATAGTATACCGTCGTTGCATAACTATTTGGATAACTGTTTACAGCAAAAGTTTCTTGTTCTTTCATTCATAAATAATGTTATTATTATATTCCACCTTGAAATGTGTCCCCACATTCCCAAACTTATTGATACTTGCGTCGATAATGATCTATCAAATCGCTTCTTTTTGAACTACTACCTAAACACTGGCGTCAAATTGATTCCGGATTATGATCACCCTTGAATCATGTCTTTACACCCCTACCCATGTTAACCCCCTATAATTTGCTCAATTAGTAGAGAATTATATGATTCTATACTCATATTATTTAGTTAAGAAAACTCAACAACTTCGACTACAGGTGCGGGATTGTTATGTTGAATTTTCAACAACTGATCCCGAATTATTTCGCTTTCATTTACAGGGAATAACACTCCCATGTAATTTTTATTCGGTTCCACAGGATTTCCATCAAAAACAAATTCGGCTTGTAAATTCTCTTCTGTATTAGAATATTCCAATCGTTTTAATTTTGATTTACCGTCTTTAAGAAATACCATTCCATAATACGTGTGCTAATCTCCTTCCTCTGATGGGTGCTTGATTATTAATTTAAATGCCATATGTATATACACACATACTAGTTATTACAAATATTGCTAATAAAACCCAATAACAAAAAAAGACTTCAGTCAAATTCGTTTCTAACGAGCTTTAGGCAGTATTTGTGTATACTGATACTGTAAGTATTTATTAATGATTCGAAACAATTCATAATTGTAGATTGGGAAAATAATTAGACAAACCAGGTCTAATTATCTGGGTTTTGAGATTACATAAAGATAAGAAGTCATTTGTAAGGATATTCTTAAATAACTATTTATTTCATACAGTCAGATGTTAAAAGAATTCCTTGTTTCACAGAAGCTTTGTTTCATGCCTTTTCATATCATTTTGATTTTCTTCGGAGTTTTTATAGCCGGCACCACTGTATACAATATTGGTAATACTCTCTCTATTGCGAGGGGTGATACTTTCGAATCTCCTTCTCCTATAAAACTGGTACAACAATATCAATCGAAAATGGCCCTAATTAGTAATCTTGTTGAACCATCTATTTTCAAGATTTCAAGTGATAATCCTACTATAGGTAGCGCCAGTAATAACAGTCTTACAACAACTGCCGATAACTCTGAATCTGAATCTGAATTTAGACAAGATATTACTGGAAAATATGCAAATCCTAAATATGGTATAACAGAATTTGAAATTCCCATGGGCTGGTTTGCAACAGAAAGTATGAACGGAGATAAAGGGATTATCCTTACCATACTTCCAGGTACAACTGAAGAGTTCTTCACAAGGTTAAATTCTCTGCCCAACAATGAAACACTTCCTATAATGAATCTTGTTGTACAAGATAAGGAAAATCTGAGAGAACAACAAATGTCATCATCTCTGTCTGAGCCATCATCTTTTTCCACATCCTGTACAGAATTAACCTCTAATTCAACATCTACAATAAATGATAAACAGTTTCATATCTCAACTATGAAATGTAGCACAACTGACAAAGCACCGATAGCAGAAGGAATTGACTTTGATCATGATGAAATTACAAAGTCCTACAAATATGATTCACCTAGCACAATGTACGTCCTACAATTGGTATTATCTAGTGAATACTCATCAAATAAAATGGTAAACGATGCATACCTATCCAAATTCCAACCGGTCATAGAAGATGCAATTCAAACTTTAAAAATAAGATGATAACCAAAGATTCTGATTGAGTATTTTTTCATTGGTTTGGTAAAATTACTGGGTAGATTAAATTCCACCCTTGTCAATTTTGGATAATTGTTATATCTATTACAAAATCTTTTATTAGTATCGACGACCGCGACAAAGGTATTTGACTTTCAAATTTACATAATCACATTTAGTATATTGGACATCTATGAAACAATTATTTTCAAAATTTCTACAGTGTATATGTAACCATCTAATTAATTATATTATATGGGTCGTGTAAAATTGCATTGAAGATATAACAATGCAAGAGGTTCAAAAATTACTTATTTTCAATGATCTAGCCATATTCGCATTATTAATTTTATTAGTAATTGGTTTTCTGTCCTATGATTATGACTTGTTTGGAATAAATAATCCTATCATACCTATTGCGAAGGAGTACAAAGTTTACTTTGAAATTGTCCCTTGGCTCCTATTTTTATTGCTATCAATGGACCTCTTTATTAAATATCTATATGTGGGTAGAGACTTGAGTTATTTTCTAAAAAAGTATTGGATAGATATTCTTCTGACCATACTTATCCCCATCTTGTTTCCTTTAAAATTTATTAAGCCATCTGTAAAAATTTACAAATCCACAAAATTTGCAAAATCTGGGTATAAGATATTTCAGAAATATGATAAAATCTTTAAGTTAAAAAGATAATTTTTTTCTTTCTAAATAAAATATAGTATACTATTTCTCTAGTTAACTACAGTATTTGTTTTGTAAAGTTAATTCGTACAATAGTTGATATTTCTTGATTCATCTAAACAGGGTTTTGATTTTGTTCATCTCACACCAAATCTTAGCAAGACAAAGAATTTTTTTCATTTGTGCCACTTCGTTTCCAAAAATTTGATTATTTTTAAATATTTCAAAATCATCAAATTATTAATGGTATATTGCAAACACTGCGGCAAAGAATTCGCCTCTGAGGAAATCACATATTGTCCTTCATGTGGAAAATCTCAACATCAGACAATTACTCAATCTATTGTTGTAACTCAGAATAAAAACCCTGGAACTGCAGTCTTAACAGCACTTATTGCAGGATTCTTTGGATTCCAAGGGATTGGTCATATGTATATAGGTAAAACCGGCAAGGGAATTGGCTTATTGATACTTGGTTGGGCACTTGCCATTACTATGGTTATCTCTATAATTGGCGGATTAATTTCACTGTTTATTATACTAGGTATCGTGATCTTTGCATATTGGATTTGGCAAGCGTATGATGTAAATAAATTGACCAAATATTATAATGAATATCTTATGCAAAACGGGAAGGGCCCATGGTAACTTCGATCAAGCCAATAGTGGATTGGTCAGTCACATAATTATTTGAAACGTCGCGACTGAAAATTCCACCAGTGACACACTGGGAAATATCCGAAAAATAGTTGTCCAACCCTAAATCTGACCATATGACACAACACTAGGTGTTACTACATCGTAAAAAATCCTTCCACATTAAACAAAATATTGAATGAACAACCAATTTTTGTATTTAGTAATGATTAGCTTTCAATTTATATTATGAATGCTTGTCATAATCGGAAGAAGAAATAAGAATCAATGTTCTCGATCTTAGAAAAGAAAGTAAGGGTTGACATTTATATTTGTTATTCGATCCTAATTATCAGTTTTGAGCCATTCACTACATTCTTGAATCCTTCCATTATTCCTCCAGTAACATTTGATAGTGCCTCGGCCGTCTCATTCATTGCAGTTTCCATTCCTTGAGTTGCTGTTTGAGTGGTCCCATTTAACATATCTTGAGAACCTTCTCTGGTCTGGTTTTGCCTCATTTCAGTGACCATTGATTCATAATAAGTGTCAGCAGTATCATTCGTCAAACAATTTACCATCGAAACATTTATTCCCATATCAAGAGTGCATTTATACATTGTGGTCTGTGCCTGAATGTCATTCTGACATATTGCTTCCATACTGCTTAAGGTTATGGCCAAAACTAATGCGACAGCAAGACCTTCCATGATTTCTGATTTACCAGACGTGATTTTAGAGCGATTTGGTCTTTCCTTAGGATAATGAGCCATTGGAAAAAATTCGTATATTAAAATATATAATAATAGTAAATTTCATTTACCTAGTGCTAAGACAAATCTGGCATACAATTAATAGTTCTACAAAGCCTTGGTTCAAACAAGAATTCTGAGATGACATATCAACTCGTAATTAATATTTGAAAATATTTTTCGATATAGGTTATATAGATTGTTATACTAACAATTACAATGTCAGAGGAACCACTTAACAGAGACGATGATCTTCAAGAAGATGTTCGAGATACAGCTGAAGATACTGAAAGCACCTTAGATGAAGCAGGAGACAAGATCAAAGCAGGTGCCAAGGCAATGGGAAATAAATTGAAGGATCCGGATAGAGACATGGGTACAGACTATAACAAAGAACAGTTCAAAGAAGAAGTAAAAGCTTACTAAATTTCCAACTCTTTTTGGTTTAATATAAACATCTAAATCTGGTTATACATTGTTTACGGGATTGATTAGTTAAATCTATAATTTCATAATTTTAAAAGACCGTTCATCTCATCTTGGTATCATTACGATTGCTGTTCACTACATAGCACAAAAAAATATAGTGAGCATTCGTTGTAATAATTTGCTGATGAGTAACTTTTTTAAGTAATATTACATATAAGAAATTTTATATACATTATTATCTTTTAAGCGAGAAATATGGTAACAGCACAAAACAGGCCTCAGAAACATAAACTCAATGTTAAACCTCTTGAACTTAACGTAATCAGTAATGATATCACAAACCATGACAACTCCTGTAATAGCATCGAATGTTTAGATAAACCAATTTCAAGATGTACAGTTTGCTTTAAATATTATTGCTATACACATGTACGTAGACATTCTCATTCGATGGATAATTTTGAAATTTTAATTTAGTCTGATTCATTTGACAATTTAAGTTTTTAATAGCTTCATTAATTTAACTTGGTGCGTATATTCTTAGGCCGATCTGTTAACCTACAATCCATGAAAACTTAAATTCAAGAACGTGAGAATCGGGTATATAATATTCGTCTAATTAGTATTAAATTGATATTTCCAGCCCTGTCTTGTAGTTCTATTTTAAGAAATTATCGACGAATCTGCAAATTCATGACTTGACATTGTTATTACCATCATAATCAACAACAGTGAAAGATTATGAATATATATCGACAGCTGTCTTTCAAAAAACTAGAATAAAGATTCACTTTTGAGCTTGGATCAAATATCCATCCAAGACAGAAAAATTACAACAATTAGATTATGTATTAAATAGCATGATAGAAATGTTAGAAAGGTATGAACAAAATGAATCTATTCATGATTACGATAGCAATCACCACTATAACCTTAACCTTAGGATTTATGACAGATTCAATACATGCACAAAATCCAACAACGTCAGATTTACCATTGACCACTATTAATGAAACAAACTCGACAATAAATGTGCTAAATAAAACTCTGCCTGATGAAAATGCAACCGGCGTAGTCCCCATAGGTTCCATGTAAACAAAACCTCAACGATTACAATATGTAAAAGTTCATAGAATATCACTATATTTCAATATTCCTTTTTTTTACAAATTTTGTAAGATACCCTGCTACCTGTACGCGTACTTAGACCCATCCTAAAAGCGACGTATGAGTGTAATAAGGAGATTTGATTTCCTGAGATAACGATTATTGAATTATGGCTTGATATTAAAACCGATGTGTTATGTAAAATAGTTCAGATGTATTCTGATTGAATTAGAATCTTATTACTGCAGTGAACTTGATTGCCGAGTGCAGATTTAATGATCTGTAACATGGTAATAGTTTTATCACAGTTTGGACCGTTTTAAAAATACTTGAAGTCATTTTGTGACATTAAAGTAACGTTAATTTGTGATAGGGACGTAAATAGTCTACTATTATGACCATAGTTATTCGCTCAGAACATGAATTTACGGATCTCTTAAAGAATTCTCTTAAATCCAGATATGAAAAAAGAAAGAGGTCTGAGGATGAGGTACATGTTTCTGACATCTTGCCTTCTGCATGTATTCGAAAACAATATTACGGTCGTAAGTTTCCTGATCTTGAGCCTCTTTCTGAAGAATCCATACATCATTTTATAAGGGGAGAGTCCAGCGAATTTGTAATAACAGAACTTGCCAATATGGGCGTAGCACAGGCTGATTTAGAATTTGACGGCTTGATTGCACATCCAGATATTTTGGATAAGGATGTAATTATAGAATTAAAGGATACACAGAGTACCATGAGATTGGATATCACAGATCAGAGGTTCAAATCCTATCTTAGACAGTTACTTTACTATATGACCATTACCGGCATAGAAAAAGGGATCATATCAATTAGGTATAGTAATAGGGAAATGCGTTGGATAAAATCTGATGTAAAAGGCGATTATTTTTTCCGACCCTTTGATGGTAAAGGTCCTCGCATCGAAAGTTGGTCTGTATTGCTGCCGAAGGACGATATAGTCAGAGAACTATTCAAAAACGAGATGATGAGACGAAAAAACCTGTTTTCAAAGGCTCTTAAGGAAACCGATGTGTCTATACTTCCCCGGATTAATATAAAATTGAGAAACACCAAGTGTCCTTACTGTGTCTTTTACGATAAATGTATGAATGAGGATGGGGAAACAGAGACCGCTACAAAAATGGCTAATGAACTCGACCTGCTGGACATCCCTGGATTGGTGGATTTTAAACCTTTCATGAAATAATCCTCGGATATAAATATGTCTGTCTTCTAAGGACATATAGATATATTTTCTAAAAATACTGAACATTAGAATCTTCGTTCCACAAATTGTATTTGATTCTTTTATGGAAACTTTTGAATGTGATAATCCACCAAGCTCCACAATCAAAATCTTTATTTTTAATCTTGTGTTAACTTCAAAGTGTTTGAAGATAGGGATATTGCTGGAATTGATGCAACAGTAATTGCTGGTATCTTGATATTAGCGGGTTTGACTACTATTAATCCGAGCATTTCCGAAGAACTAAGAATTTCCGAGGCGTTCGCTATAACATGGGAGATGATTTTACCATTTGCAATTTCAGCAGTATTCGCATTGGCTGGTCGCGTAAAGATTGCCAAGATTCTAACTGCTGCTGGTTTTATACTTCTTATAGTATTATTATTCGCAGTATGGCAAGAGACTTACATAAGATAAAACTCTATTAAGAGTTTCGAAAGAATGCGTGACAAAGATGTGATTGACTAAGTGATTATTAGAATTACACAAGGATGAACTGCATTCAAATCTTCTATTTATGTACGGACCTCTTGCAACAAGGAACCTTGCCCTCATAGCGCAGCAAACCAAAGTTCGAATTCTAGTGCTTGCTTCGTTCACTTAAAACTGTTGAAATTAAGTTTCATACTTACATGGGTTACAAACGTCATTTCTATTTCTTAAAATCTTTTATAATTGAAATGATAACAAATTATTGATGCATTTTGAACTTAAAACACCTTATACAGTTGCGCTAATCGCTGTTGGTTTATTTAGTATATTTGGATTCAATTTTTATCAATCGTCTCTTGCAACAATTTGTTTCGATTGTCCTGATGCAGACTTTCATTTGGATGAGGCAAAGAAATCAATAGATAACGGTGACTATAACGGGGCAAAGAATCACATTGATCAGGCAAAGCAACTAATCGGACAATCTATACCGTCAAATCAGACCGCCAACTAAATAATATAACGGTAATGTATGTGACAATTTATGATATAAGTTTTTATCATTACTTTGTTTTATTGAGAAATTTGTTTACTTCCGTAAAGATTTACCGAGAAACAATACTATATAATTGTATGACCTTATATTTCTAGTAGACCTTGCAGTAAAGTAATATAACGATTCTATTTATAGTAGCGCTAGCAAGACGCTTCCCACAGAATTCAACTATTATTCAAACTGAGGCTATTTACGTGGTAGAAACCCGTTAGAACTAGTTCACGTTTACAACTATCTGTAAATCTATCAATGAAGTTTTTTGACAAGAAACAAAATAACTCCTATTGGAATGAAAAGAACAAAAAGAAGCAATAAGTAAGGAGCATCCTCTAAATATAGATGACTTGCAACTACAAGTATTCCGTATATATTGATAACTATTGAAGGCAATACCAGTGCGAGTATCAATAACTCATAATATCTAGTAATAGCTGTCGATGGAGATACAGTTGGTTGTCCTGTCTTGACACTATCATCTGCTGCCACTACAGTTTTAGATGCACTTTGGATTCTCAAACCTAAAATGAATGATGATGTTCCTATTAGAAAAGATACGCCTGTAAGAATATTACTGGTAAGACCAGGAACGATATTTAGTGGTGCACCGGTTCTTGTGTATTCCATCAGTTGTTCCTTTTGTTGTGCTTTTGTGACGTAGTTATTGTCTACTGATAAATAGGACAGAAAAACAAATAGGAATGTAAGTGTCACTAAAGAAAAAAACAATGATAGCATTCTATATCTATTCAATAACATTACCTTTGTTTAGATATCATCTTCTAGCAAATAGAATTATGGCAGTAAGTATAACAAATGCTATCTGAAATATTTCTATTGCAATTGCCGATTCGATTACCCCAGGTGGTGTCAACTGCGGATTCTTAGCAGATTCAACGATAACGTAACCAGTCAAACCCACTAATACAGCCGTCCCTGCCAATCCTATAATATTCCAAATCCTGCCCCATCTTCTTACCATTGGTAAAACCCAAAAGAGTTGAGCTATACCAGAAGCCAAAAAAAACAGAGTGTATTGGATACCAGCCATAATTGAGCTTGGAACAAACATGAGGTGTAAAATTCCGGCTATACCTGTACATACTGCAGCTGCCAGATATAGGGGTGTTCTATTAGTATTAGCCATATGATTCAATTCCATCTATCTATAATTAATTTTGTGGACTGTCACTTCACTTCTATATATATGCTATCTGTTGTAGGTTAATTCAATTCAAAAGTCAACATAATATTATCTAAATAAATGTACCCGAATTGCGATAAATAAATAACCGATCAAATGATTTACAGGATGAGATTAATTTTTGGATCAGAAAACATGATTCCAAGAGAATGAAATATCGAGTAGAATTTCATTAGCAATGTAGATTCTTAACATATCACCCAATTACTGATTCCCATTCTTTGAATTCAAAGAAATATTACTTAATACAAATATTTGTTGATGAAACAAAATATATTGTTCTGAAGGATCAGTAACAATAATATTGTTAAATATTCTAGATGGATAGGTATTACCATTAAATAACATCACTATCAAAATTAGGTAATATGTAAAAAATTACTTTATGAGCCGATTTAGTCCATGTTGATAACTATCTAAAAATAATATTAAATAATATGAGGGTAAAAGCGGCGATAACGGCACTCGCCGGTATAGTTATTATCCAAGCGTAAATTATTCGTCGTCCAATACCCCATCTCACTGCAGACAATCGTCTCGATGCTCCTACTCCCATAATTGCCCCTGAAATTGCATGTGTTGTACTTACTGGGATTCCAAGCCAGGCCATCAATGCTAGAATGACTCCACCTCCTGTTTCAGCACAAAAACCCTGATACGGTTTTAGATCTGTAAGCTTAAATGCCATTGTTTTTACGATTCTCCATCCACCAAAAAATGTTCCTAATGCTAGTGCTAGTGCCGCGCTAAATATTACCCAAATAGGTACAGTGAATTCATCAGATTGTAAAAAGCCTCCAGTTATGAGTAATGCGGTAATTACACCCATGGTTTTTTGACCATCATTTGCTCCATGTGTCAAAGAAAAAAATATCGATGAACATATTTGCAATTTACCAAAAATTCTGTTGACTAGTTGTGCTCTCTTTTTTTTAAAAAAATAAATTAAGAGTATTACCAAAAAGAATGCAGTTAAAAATCCCATCGTGGGTGAGATAACCATAAAGATAATGGTCTTTATTGTACCCGCTAAAACTATAGTTTTGATCCCACCTGAAACCAATGCAGAACCAATTAATCCTCCAATTAGTGCATGACTACTAGAGGAAGGCAACCCAAAATACCATGTAATTAAATTCCACACTATTGCTCCCACAAGGCCTGCAAATATTACCTCTGTAGTTGCAAATTCAGGTTTAATGATTCCTTGTCCTAAAGTTGCAGCCACAGCTGTTCCAAAAATAAATGGACCTATAAAATTTGTAATAGAGCTGATTGTTACTGCGTGTAAAGGTTTTAGTATTCTACTTCCAACTATTGTTGCTATTGCATTTGCAGCATCATGAAATCCATTTACAAAATCAAATATGAGGGCAGAGATAATTGCAGCTAATGTTATATATAGCAATTCCTCTCCCATGATATTGTATATTTGAACTAGCCAATAGATTATATTTTTTTACGTTTAATATCCAAATTGTATATCAAACAAATAACTATCCATATTTTAGGACAATATCTTCTACGATATCTGCTACATCTTGACATTTATCCAAGGATGACTCAAAGTTCTCGTATATCTCTTTAAATTTTATCACTTCAATAGCATCCCCATATGTTTCAAATAATTCAGCTATTGCCCTTCTATAGACATTATCAGCCTGCTGTTCATATTTCTTTAGACTGTTACAATGTGGTAATAGTGCCGAAACGTTTTTCGTTTCGTTTAAGATCTTGGTGACTAAATGTATTTCTTTTGTCGCAGAATGCAGAATTTTGGAGAGATTGATCATGTGAACAGTAGGATTTCTCATTTTGAAAAGTAGAAATCGATCTGCTATTCCCTCTGTATAATCTAATACTTCATCTATTGCACTAGCAAGACCTGCAATATCTTCTCTATCCAAAGTAGTTACAAAAGTTTGAAATAGTGTAGTAAATAAAGAATGAGTAATATGGTCACCTTCATGTTCCAAATTTTTAATTAGTGAAACTTTATCTTCACAAACGTTTTTTTCTTGACTTTCTAGTACAAGTTCAACTAAATAATTTGTAGCCACAACTAGGTTAGATGATTGTTTCTCCAGCAACTGGATAATAACTTTATCATTCCCTTTAATCCAAGAGAGCCACTTCTTAGAAACCACTCGACAGTAATAAAAGGAATTTCATCATTTATCTTTATCTCTGCTATGATAAATCCTATTACACTCACTA
>DATELO010000147.1:0-11520 GCA_035276505.1 Candidatus Nitrosocosmicus sp. | reverse complement strand
CTATTGCAATTGATGCTACAATGAATTTGTTTTTGTTTTTGTTGTGAATAATTGTTTTATTCATATCGTTGATACCATAGAAAAAATATATTGGATTTGCTAACTAGGTGCAATACTCTAATATTCTAGCAGGTTTAGAATTGATTCCCTACAAGTCTTCAAGTACAATGTAATGACCCATAAAGTTAAGTGAGGTGAAATTGTAAATATTTTTTTGATCAGCATCAAGAATTTGAGAATATAGTAATGACTAGCGACATACCATATTATTCGTGCCAAAAAGAACCTTGTCATGAATAACAAAATTTAGGAATTGTTATTTAGTATATGGTCAAGCCAATCAAATATTCTTTGATTAGTAAGTGCAGGGGCACCACACTGACAATGTTCCTCAGCACCTTCTTCTTCAGTAAAAAGGATATACTTCTTAGAAGATGGAACCGAGGTGAGTTCATCATAAACCCTTTTGGGCTGGCCTGGAAATGAATCATCTTTTTCTGCGTCTAAAACAAGGGTGGGAGTTTTAATATTTTTTATAACGTCTCTTATAGAATAAGCTCTTGCACCTATAATTAATTCATAAGGTGAAGTGGCTCCGCTAGTATACATACCGTGTTTCATGTTAAATTTTATATTTGGATCTGTATCCATCAATCGTGTAAGATAAGAATTTACATATTCAGAGTCTCCTTTCTCAACTGCGTTAGACAATTCTGGCGGAAATCCGGATCTTATTGAATCATAACCGTCATAAACACCATTATAAAGAACGCAAGCTGATATGCGTGGCTCAAATGCGACTGCCCTCGCTGCCAAATATCCGCCCATACTAATCCCCAGTAAGGCAATTCGTTTAGGGTCTATATGGTATTGGTTCTTTTTTGACACCGCAAATTCTAGTACAGGAGTTAGAACCTTCTCCCAATCGTATCTAAAGGGAAGTTTTTGTTTGCGAATCACTTCACCCTGGCCAGGCCCTTCAAAGGTCAAACAATTATACCCTCTTTCTAATGCCGGTGCAGCTGAAGAAGAATATAGCTCTTCCAAGGTGGAGTCAAAACCACCATGGGCTATTAGGGTTGGATAGAGAGAAAGATCATTCTCACCATCTTTATTTGGATTGTCCTTATTATTTTCTAGAACACTCTCCACATTAGTGTTACGTTTATTAACCCAAAGAGACTTTGGCGAATAATAAAAATAACCAGGTAGAAAAGTTTCCTCGTATGGGATTTGCACCTCTTCAACGAGAAAAGGAAATAACGATGCAGCTTTTCTAAAACAGACCTTACTAGATTCTATAGTATTTTGAATTCTTGGATCAGTAGGATCGACCAAAAAAAAAGCAGACACCCGATAGTAGTTTGATGCCCGCAGGTAAGCATCACGAGCACTTGTTTTATGATTTTTTGCAATACAATCATCCGCGTAACCATGAATTCTTTTTGCAGTCCTCAACCACTCTTTATGCCAACTTTCAAAATTACCTTCCTCGATCCGATAGGCAGTTGATAGACACTCTCCAATATCAGCTGCTTTAAAATAAGTTTCGCCTATTGCTCTTAGTAATTGTAAAGAAAATGTAGGATCTTTAAAAACTAACTTCATCTGCTTGTATCACATTTAGACAATAAAATTTAGTATTTAAATGAAATAAATATGTTGATCATAATCAATTTGGATAAGATGAAAATGTAGGACAAAAAAAGAGGGAAAGGGATAAGAGTGATGCGTTGACAAAGGGGTTAATTGTTCTCTACTAAACATTGATACCAATTGAAATATCACTGTTATAGCCTTTATATTAAAAACATTGCTACCTATCTTTGAATATAGTTTCCTTTCAATTGTTAACATTTGTTAAATATTTTTAACATTAATAATATTTATGACTGAGGATAATAGTAGTCAGACGGATTATTATTGTTATGACGTCATAGTTATTGGTGGCGGTTCTGCCGGCCTAAGAGCTGCAATTGAGGCACATGACAAGGGTTCAGTTGTTCTTTTGATTAGTAAGAGCAAACAGGGTGATCCCCATACGGTTCTTGCAAGGGGAGGAATTAATGCAGCCCTTGGATCAATGGATCCTAAAGATAACTGGGTTATACATGCGTCTGACACGCTAATAGAAGGAGAGCATATTGCAGATTATAAGAGAGTTGAGGTTCTTTGCAAGAGTGCACCCGAAGCTATAAACGAATTGGTCAGTTGGGGTGCCAGATTTCATCGGGAAGAGGACGGAAGACTCACACAACGCTTCTTTGGAGCTCATACATATAGAAGAACTGTTTTTTATGAGGATTGGACCGGTAATGAGATGATCCGTGTACTCATGCGACAAATCAGGCAAAGAAAGATCGCAATCATGGATGATATCTGTGTAACAAAGCTGTTGGTTGAATTTAACGATGCTATAGAGAAAGAAAAGTTGCATCCTTTAAGTCGGAAAATAAGAGGAGCCATCGGTATTGACATAAAGAGAAAACAACTAATCAAGTTTGACTGTAAATCTATAATACTTGCTACTGGTGGTTATACCAGAGTATATTCTATTAGCAGTTCGAGAAATTATGAACACTATGGTGAAGGTATTGAGCTGGCATTTGAAGCTGGAGTTGATTTAGTAGATATGGAAATGGTTCAGTTTCATCCTACAGGCATGGTATGGCCTGAAAATGCATTAGGCACTCTTGCTACCGAGGCCATTCGCGGGGAAGGAGGCATTTTGTTAAATTCAAGAAATGAGAGGTTTATGAAAAAATATTATCCAGAGAGAATGGAGCTAGGCCCTCGAGATATAGTAGCCAGAGCGATTTTCAACGAAATTGCAGAAGGAAGGGGCACACCACATAGAGGAGTTTGGTTAGACGTTACAGATCTTGCTTTAGACAAGATTTTAGATAGGCTGCCTACCATGTATAAACAGTTCAAGGATATTGCAGGAGTTGATATTTCCAAAGAGAAAATGGAAGTAGGTCCCACTGCACATTATTCAATGGGAGGACTGTCTGTTGACATGAATTGTAAAACAAATATTGATGGTTTATTTGCAGCTGGCGAATTAATAAGTCAAATTCATGGTGCTAACAGATTAGGGGGTAATAGTTTACTTGATACTATAGTCTTTGGAAAGATAGCGGGAAGGGAAGCTTCGATTTATGAGAAGCAGATACAGAGAGTAAAAGGTAACAGCCTTCTAGATGGTCAAAGACTTCAAGAGGAGCAAGATCTTCAAAAAGAGAATTTAATAGGAGTAACAGCTGAGGTAGTGGATGAGCCGTCGAGATTTCGTAAGGAAATACAAGATACCATGGATCAATTTGTAGGCATAGTTAGGAACGCAACAAACCTTCAAAAGGGCTTGGAGATAATTCTAATTCTTAAAGACAAGTTTCAGTCACAGATTAGAATTTTGCACGAAAACGAACTAAAAGAAGATTACAACATTAAGAATCTGGTAATCACTTTGGAAGTCAAATCCTCTTTGGTTGTATGCGAGGCAATTATAAGGAGCGCCTTGATGAGAGAGGAAAGCCGTGGTGCACACTTTCGTTCTGATTTTCCATCTATTAATAACGATATATGGCACGTCAACATATTCTGTACGAAGAGCTATGTTGATGACACGACGATGAAGCTGTATAAAAAGAGTGTTAAGGAAGTTAAGGGCCCAATAAAGGATGTGATAAGCAGTCATGGAAGGGCTGTACACAACAATGAGTCAGAGTGACAACAGCAGATCCTATACTAGTACTAGCCTTATCTCCTGTCATATACAATTAACCAACTAGCAGTTTACCTTTTCTAATACAAGGTTCCTTTACGACACAATTCTAATTTAATTAATCAGGATTAGTGCCAACTAAGCATACATGAAATGTTCATATTGGTAATATTAGAATATTTATTTTTGGTAAATCATAATAGTCTTTATTCTGCTTGCTATGAGTCATTTTACTCATAGATGTAGATAATGTTCGGTTAGTAATCTTGGTGGCCCTATTACACTAATGCCATAAAACAAAGTCATATCAGAAGGTGGATTTTTAATGAAAAAATTACAATCTGGAAACTTCTCCTACCATGCATATAAGGATCAGAATATATCATATGTTATATACAATGTTGCCTAAATTTTTACGAGTAATATTAAGGAATGTACAACATCAAAGATTTAACAACAATAACTATGAATATGTTCTTGCCATTCAATATCTTTTACATGTGGAATAATCTTGGGATGACCATCTTATTCAAAGGCGCTATGCGAAATACATTACAACGATAGATTTCTAAATTCTAGTGGGTTTGGTTTAGAAATATAATCTATTATTTGACAAGTTCCAATTATCAGATTTTTATTGCTATCTCATGATGATTTACTAACTTTTGTTTTTTATCATTTGGTAACGTATCAAAATCTTTTTGATGATATAAACAAATTCCCTTGATGTCAAATTCAAAATGCGTTGGTAACGACAGTTCATACTCGATTAATTGGGGTATTTTCTTCTTGTAAAAAAAAGCCCCACTATCTCCTAGAATTGTTGCTCTTTTTAACCCTAACTTTTTAGCCGACTTGACAAGGTCCTGGATATTTTCGTAATCATACATCGCATTTCTAGGAGAAAGATACTTTTCCAGGGAATCTATAATCGTTAATCTCTTACTATTCCCTTTTTCAAGTCCATTTAAATCTATTATTCTGTTATGCTGACGGTGCGTTAGAGTATATCTTACAGAATCTTCTGTTTCATAAAATGGTGCAATTTGAACAATTTCGTCATTTTTATCAATTGACTCTTGTAAATAATAAGAATAAAATTCCCTACATGCGTTTAAGTCATGATATAAGAGCAGACAGTGAATTCCATTTGCCTCTGGCCGTAAGAGGCTTTTTGCAGCTTCCTTTATCTCCATGGATATGATCTTATCTTTAGCCAAATCAATCAACACCACTTGATTATTTTATTCATCAAAGTTTAAATTCTTGTAGTATTTGACAAATATTTTTATCTAATTTAGATTTAGAAGGATAAACACAAGATGTATATTTTTTAACTTTACGTCTACTATCGCTGCGTTTGCTGCGGCTGTTTCTTTCCTCTTTGATGATATAAATTGGGGTTTGTAGCGGTATGAAGAATTGTTTAATATTCAGTAAGCAAGCTATGCCCCAAAATATTATCATTCAAGTCCTTAAGAACAGTGATTCAAAAAACGCATTTAATGGACTTAATAATTTTTCTGTTTCTGATTGTTGGGTAACTGGATGCGGTATTACCAAGTCAAATGAACTTACTGTAAACGGCGTAGT
The DNA here is from genome assembly GCA_035276505.1 of Candidatus Nitrosocosmicus sp. Classification (GTDB taxonomy): domain Archaea; phylum Thermoproteota; class Nitrososphaeria; order Nitrososphaerales; family Nitrososphaeraceae; genus Nitrosocosmicus. The sequence goes on along the minus strand of DATELO010000147.1, from coordinate 6,200 downwards.
ATTCTTATATAATTGCAAAATTATTCGATGTTGACCATCATCTGGAAAAATATAATCAACTGTAAACTGGCCCCCTGCGACTGGTATTAAATTATTTTCAAATTTGTATAATCGGCCATCGTGATCTGTTAATGTAACTCTGGTATTCAGGTTCTCAATTAGCTCTGAGTCATTAAGATTTCGTATCTTAAAGTACAGCTTTGTCACTTTATCAATAACAGGTACTGGCGGTTCAAGTTTTAGGCTTATGTTTAGATTATCCCGTTCACTTGTCCATGTACTACTCTTAATAACCGATGAATTAGATATCGATGAATAGACATGACTTGGATAAGTTAACAATATCATAAAAAAGAACAGAAATAGAATCTTTAGAAAGTTAGGCGATTCATTAATATGTAAAGCCAGATTCAAAACTATCTACATCTACTGAAAATCACTATCTAATAAGTTGTATTTACGTCTATTATTAACAATCAGATACTTTAAGACAAAAACCTACAAAATAATCACACCAACAAGAAGAGTTTAAAAAAAAGAAGGTAGGAATGAGGTGTATTGTGGCTGTCCATCAGGCCCAGATATTTTCTTGCCTAAATTTATGAATGATTTATGCACACTCAGTGCTATGGTATTAGATCAGCATGTTTTTCAAAGCACATATCAATATTATGAGAAACACGAAAAAAAGACCATTATTTGCGGTCATTGTTAACAATATATCAACTATTTATATCTTGTAATACATGCAAATCTATTGAAAAGCGTAAAAGTATCTTTAATATTGATCGCATTTGCTGCCATATTTTCAATGACTCTTCACCTTGAACAGGTAAGCGCAGCACCAATTACAATGGATATCAACAAGGCATTAGACCCTGGTCCTGGATTTGGAACAGAAAAAATAGGAACGCTATCTATTGATACACAAAATAAAACATTAGACATATCTGCCAATATGACCGCAATTCCTAAACAAGATAAAGTATTTGAAGCATGGTTAGTTGATGCAGATGGATCTAATTACAAGCTTAGTCTGGGTGCAATTGAAGCTGGAAGTCTCAAAACTTCAGAGCATATGGTAAATCCTTATACTTATACAGAATTCATTATTACTGAGGAGCCTTTAGATGACGCTGATCCAAATGCAGCAGGAACTTATGGAGGAGCTGAGTTACAGTCTCCATTTGGACAATAATTTTTTTATTGTAATTGTCACCTAATAAAACCAGATTTCACATACCTTTTTTTGATTATTTAGTAGAAAAATATACTATAATTAGTTTCCAGCTAACCTCTTACCAATTGTCGGACCCTCATATCAAACATATGAACAAGTAAAAAAAAGATTATTTTTTAAGAAAATATGATATACAAATTTTGATACTTGGTATTTAATTACAGAATCAGCACTGCTGAGCTAATCACCGTTGTCCACATGCCATCTTTATTTCCTTGAGCAGATTGGGTAAAATTCTGTGTTTTGTATATTTTTCCTGATAGTTTCCATTGTTCCTCGTTCTGATCCCAGCTGAGCGTCGGATCGTTGGGTAAACCCAGTGTAGTTGCTAGCATCTCCATTGCCAAGTCTTCTGCATAGTCTCCTGCCTTGGTAGCCGTTTCTCCAGTTGAATGGTGCTCAGACAAATATCCAAATTGAGCATCGTCTGCGGGTCGGGCCAATCCAATCGATGCAGCAATCAATCGATTTGGTTCATTAGTAGCCGATCTTGCCATGACCGTGAAGACGATCTGCCCAGGTCTGAGATACTTTCTACCTTCATCTCTATTTACTATTTTGCAAAGAGGGGGTTTGATACTAGATACCGATACCAAGTTCAGGTCGCTAATAGCAGCATCACGCAGTGCAAGTTCAAAACTAGTGAGGTAATCTTTATGGGTGCCTTTACCTTTTGTAAAAAACATGATTTTTGGAACATATAACATCGGATCTGAAGGAAAACCATTATTCCCTTTCGTGTCTTATTCTACCCCCATTTCTAACCACATTATATGAGTTATAAGTTAAAAACATGATTTATAAATTGCAGCCATGTTCATTTTGACAAAATCTCGATTTACGAAGGTATAATCCTTTTCGATTAGCATTGATGAAAAGATAATGAATTTCAATTGAAAAAATATTTGTGTAAAATAGTTCTAAATCGTGCAATAAATAGCGATATAAAAGTGTTGTAATTAAAGATTATTTGAATGAATATGAATATGAATCCAAAGGACCTGCTAATGATTGATGCAACGATTATCGGCGGCCTTCTGATATTGCTCACAATATCGTCCTTTTCTCCAACTGAATTTCCCAATCGTTCAATGTTTGTTACTATTGCCGTTATCATCGTAATTATATTTTCTTTAGCTTGTTTCAAATACTTGAGTGACAATGATAAAAGTGGAATTCTTTTATCCAAGATAGGATTCATAGCTATAATTTTATTTATGATGTTCATTGGTTTGGTAAATGTAATCAACATTATAGATCCAGGAATTTGGTCAGATGTTCCTGGGGCATCAAAAATTGCAACAAATAATGAAACCAACATCCTCAAACCCTAAGCATGAACTTGCAAAACTGAAGGCGTCAATAATTAACTAACTCTAATAACGGATTAGCAAGATTTGTCTTCGTACCCATTTTTATACATGAATAGCCGCTAACCTCAAGGACTTTGATGGTAGTAGAGGAAAATAGTAAAGGCGTCAATTGGAAGTTCACAGAGGGAACTTTCTCATGCTTTTGTATCGTGTCTTTTGCAAGTATGATAAGATAACACAAAATTTTCTATCTTTTTCCATTCAGCTTGCTTTAATTAACTTTGTGGATATGGTATGTCCCGATGACCAACAGCTAATTGCTTTAATTACCAAGATACTTATCACACGATTGTAGCCTTTAACATTTTTCACTCTTCTTATGGAGGTCTTGATCAGATTTGCGATTTCACCCTTTTGTAGACATTAGGGTAAATACCAGTAAGAGATAATCATTATTTATTTTTGATCTTGATTATCTCTTCTTGATCTAAGAATAGAACATGAGCTAAATAAACAGGTCATAAAATAATTCCGAGTCATATTTCGTATGAATAATAGTTCTAATAATTTTGGATAATATTAATTATAGATACGAGTTATCATTCATATGTCAGATTCTCAAAAAGTAACTTTTGAAGATCTAATCAAAGATATACTTTTGCTGGATAATGTGATGTTGTCAGTTAGGAGTCAAGGAGCGGTTGCTGAATTAAGAATAGATCGGAATACACCTTTGCGAATCAAGGATCAATATGCAACAATTGGAGATGAAAAAGGTCAATGGCATGCTCATATTAATATTTATGAAACAAAGGTAGCAAAATTTGTGTCCGAACAAAAGGAAAATGGAAGAAAAAGCTATAGCTTGAGATTTTTTAATTCTGATGATAGTTTAATATTGCGCGTAAATTTTCTGAAAATGTATGATCTCGAAAATGCTATAGTACAGGAGAGTCTGTCTCAATATAAAAAATTCTATACAAAGTATGGACAAAGAGATACGCTGTTACTAACAGTAGGATAATTACCTTGAAATTTTTTTACTAGCAATTGCCTCATGATTGGGAATTAATTTAAATTCATTATGATCGCCATGGCTCTCCAGAGTATACAGTGCAGCCGATTTTGATGCTAGCTCAGATAACACTATACTTGAATCATCACTTGCTATTATTATTATGTCATCGTTAACTGGATTTAACTTGGCCTTTAGAATCTTTTCTATCTCCCTTTCATCCTTTAACGCATTGTATTTTGTTCCGGGGATCAAAAATTTTCCATCTTTATAAACAAGGGTTGTAGCTCCTTTTGCTCCCATCTTTATTGCTGCATCTCTTTGCTCTACGCCCTGTTTGATTGCGTATTTTACGAATCTTAACAATATAGCATAATTAAATACAGAAATTGAAATTGAACTCTTCGGAATTTGAGTCTCGGCGCAAATAAATTTCGACATCTCTTCAAAAATTTTTCGACCTCTTTCAGACATTGTTGTACCCTTATTTGTGGTAATGATCAACTTTTCCATTTTTAGATGCTTTATCAATGTCTTTATCGATCCTTCACCTAGTTGTAATTCTTTAATCAATAACAATCTACTTACGTAAGCTTCTCTGTCTATGAGCTGCAGAGTTTTAAAAACATGAGAAGAATTAAATGACAGAACTCTACTTGGTGCATATCTGCTCGAAATAGAATTTAAAGTATTGATTACCAGATGCACAATTATATCACAGTATACTATAAATTTAATGTTATCCCTTCAATATTCTTATTCAAGTGTTACCTTAATCCGGATCATTTTAGTATAATAGATTGGCGCCTGAGAACATACCTATGTCGCTGGATAAACAATACAATACTTTATATATTTGGATCCTGTTCTCAAATGTTATGAGTTCTGTTAATGATCTTAGAATTATACAAAAGGATCAAACTCCGAAATTAGCAATTGCACTTTTAGCAGTTATTGCAATAATTAGTGTTTATATTGTAGGTTACGATCAAGGTCAGCTATTTAGTTTAGTTCAGGGGAATCAAGCATATGATGCTATGTGGGTTCATGAATTTACCCATGATATAAGACATGCAGCAGGATTTCCTTGTCATTGACCTTCCCATTTATGTATTTTAGTTAATTCTGTGAGTTATAGTTTTATGAACTCATACTCGTTTATTTTTATATCACTTTTAGCAGGTGTTATAGCTGGATTAATCTTGGCAGGTGTTAATTATTTTATCGCCGAACCTTATATCGATCAAGCTATAGGAATAGAAATTGAAAATAGTATAGCCGCTGGAGAAACAGTTGATTTTAATGAATTAAATACTTATAGGGTTTGGCAAAAAGAAGGCACCTTTGTAGCAGGAGCGTTTCTTGGAGTAACTTATGGCGCGATACTAGGAATAGTATATGTTATTGCACGAAAATATCTGCCTTCTTCTGACGACCGAAAGAAAGCACTAATTTTGGCTGGCCTAATGTGTTTGGCACTGTATGTTGTTCCTTTCCTCAAATATCCAGCCAATCCACCAGCAGTAGGTGATCCAGAAACAATCGGATTAAGAGAGAGTTTGTATACAGCCTATCAATTAACATCAGGCCTAATAGTTTTGGGTCTAAGTGTTTTAATGATCAAATTCAAGTCAGTCAATAATTTCAAATATTTGATTCCTATATTTTATGTCGGGCTGGTGGGATTTATTTATGCTACATTTCCGGCCAATCCGGATGCGATTACGGCACCTATAGATTTAGTTAACTCATTTAGAATAGCGACTTTTGGTACAATGGTCATGTTCTACTTTGTTCTGGGAATAATATTTGGAATAATGTGGCGCAGATACAAGCCTCATGAAACAACTAGGGTAACAGCAGCCTAATTTCGCAATTTTTTTTGAATGCTTTTTTACAAAAACATGTATTTGTATTTAAGAAGAACTTGGACCAATTATCTACCCAATAAAAGTTATAACTGAATACTTTAGCAGTAGTCGGATTTTTTTCAAGGCAAACGTGAGAGATTCAAATGCCTTCTCAAGGTGAGGTTTAAGAGATAACTCCTTGTCAGAATTTGACTTGCATGTAAAAAGATTAAACGAGGTATCTGAATTCCAGTAACATATAAATAGATTGGTAAGGCAGGCATAAAAAGAATTATTTACTAGGACCAAATTACTTTGTATAAATACTACGAAGATATTTGTTCAATGAATCTATTAACGAATATTATTCGATTCTTCTGATCCCCAAAAAGTCATTGTACAACTCCTTATTCTGTCTATTTATTCGGGGCTTGTTACGTAATTTAGTACCACAACATGGGCATTCAAGAGCAATTTCGGTTAATTGAAAAAATTTTCGACATACAGAACACCATTTAAAACCTTGCTTATAAGGACCATTACCCTTACCTCTAGCTATATTTACTGTGAATTGAGAACATCGGTCCTTACAACGCTGGGTCAATTTGCATCATTCTGGATAAACTATCCGAGTAATATATATTTTGAAAGTAGAATTGCATCCTAGTATGCCCAGTTTAGATTACAGCTATTAGTATCTCGTCATACGGTGAAGTTTTTGATATCTAAGGCATCTATCTAAACGTTCTTGTGTTTATATATCTTTGGTATAATCGCCACTT
>DATELO010000146.1:0-2617 GCA_035276505.1 Candidatus Nitrosocosmicus sp. | reverse complement strand
TTTTGGGTTTGGTTTTGGTTTTGGTTTTGGGTTTGGTTTTGGTTTTGGTTTTGGGTTTGGGTTTGGGTTTGGGTTTGATCTTGTGATGTTAAGTTATACGTTACATTCTCGACTTCATATATTAAAGATTTAGGCATCTTTAGTTTGATGTATTGACTGCTATTTGTTTCAAAGTTATTGGATGTAGAATGCAAATCTATGATTACTGAAGCATTTATTTGCGGATATATGCCGTCTATGATAACATTTTCAGATCTATTTATTGTTACGGGAAATAATATTTGGTAAGGCTCTTCGCCTCTAATAATAGAATCCAATTTACGTACACTATTTGTACCAAAGTAAATGTTCCCATCACTAGTTTGAGTTATGCCTGTAGCTGCCTCAAAAGGATAATTATTCAATTGAAGATGCTGTTCAAAATCTATCATTTTAGAAACATTGTCTATATGGATAGCATAAATATCTCCTGTGTAAGTCCCAAACAAGAAATTATCTTTTAAAGACGGGAATTTATCGCCAGTATAATAGATAGCTTGCGTTGGTGCAGGCGTTTCCCAATAACTTCTCAAGGGTTTGAGATCCAAAGTTGAATTTGACAATTCTGGTGAGACATTTGGAATTTGCATAGTTGGAAATCCATAATTTCCACCTTTCTTTATCAAGTTTATCTCATCATAACGTACGTCTCCATTTTCAGTCACTATACCTATTTTATCTTTATCGTCAAATGCAATTCCAAACATATTTCTGTGACCAAGAGTATATACAGGTGAATTCGGGAACGGATTATCCGAAGGAATAGTTCCATCCGTGTTTATTCGAAGTATTTTTCCTACAAAGACATCACTAGACTGAGCATAAATATGTACTGTGGCATCTCCCACTGTAATGTATAACTTATCATCGGGACCAATTGCAAGTGCACCACCAGCATGATAACCGTTGGAGGCCGGAATATTATCCAATAAGACAGTACTATTTACAGCCATGTTATTTTTTTCAGTGAATCTGACTACCTTGTTTACAGGAAAGTTACCGTCGGCACTAACTGATGTATAATATAAATATATAAAATGATTGTCCGTAAATTCGGGATCTATTGCTAAACCTAATAATCCTTGTTCCCATCCAACATACGAGTCATTAATCACAGCAAAGGGTTTCTGTATGAGTTTACCATCTTTCATTATTTTTATCTTACCAGTATTCTTTTCTGAGATGAATATTCTATCATCAGGTGTAGTAGCCATGCTCGAAAACAAAGTAAACATTTTTGCATTATTTTTATAAATAGAGAGATCCTCCAAAGTAGCATCAAATGACCAGTGACCAACGAGATCACTATTTGTAGATGAGTTATTGTTGTAGTTATTTGTCGACCTGTTAGTTTGCATATCAAGATATAATTGCTTAATTTCATCATCAGACATTGTACGGTTGAATAATTTAATATCGTCAATTATGCCAGTAAATCGCATACATGAGTTACAATAAGATGCAGATCCCACGTATATAGGAAGGTTTAAAGCTGAACTATAGTTTCCATTATAATCAATGTTTTGAAACAAGCTGCCATTTTTATAAACTGCAATTTGTGAACCATCAAACGTAGCAGCTATGTTAGTAAAGGAAGAATTAGAAATAGTCACACCATTTGATTTGATTAGCTCATTAGAAGGATCGGTTACGATAAAACGAATTGATTGATTATTTGGAGTATGTTCAAAATACCATCCATTATTCAGATTATTGTTTACTTGAGAAATAACATGTGCGTAGGGGCTGGCTTGTTCACTATTCTTTGTCTCCCGCACCCAAAATAATACAGAAAATTCGGACATATTATACAGATTGGTTTCAGGAATTTCTACGTATTCTCGATATCTATCAATAAACTCTACTGCCTTACCATTCACTCCATTAACATAAAAAGGCTCTCTTGTTATATCAATAATTTTAGTACTATTATAAGAGGTACTATTGCCTTCAAATTCATTTTTAAATAGATCACAATGAAGGTAATCAGATCCGGCAATTGATTCACAGCCATAGATGCTACTCATTTGATTCATTGATCCATTTGCTTGATGTTCTTGTAAAACAGCATATGAATTTAGCAAAACTGATGGCATTAACAAAAGTGAAAATGTAACAAAGAATGATGATGATGATAATATTACTGTTAAAATATTATTGAGGGTAGTCACTAATTAAACTTGATCCCTCTACCTATAAATACGATTAAGTTTAAAAAGTCACATATTTATCGAGGATATTTGAAATCTAAAGATTCAATATATTCTGAATGGAAAACCATTTACAAGTGTTTTGTAAAAAAGTGTTTCCATTTCCTCAGATTTTTTAGTGACAATGAACCAATGTTAAGGACTAGACTACGGTTTTAATTTGGGCATAAACTGTAACAATTTAATTACTTTTTAATTTAAATTTTCTTTCTATCTGCATTAGAACCATATCATTGGTATGCAACTAAGTCCTGGGTGTTTGGTTTTTTGGTGAATAATTATGTTGATTTTAGACTAGGCAGGTTATTTGAAAAGTTTAAAGAGAGAGAGAATGGCTCTTTTTTTAATTATCTAGTCAAAATGAAAAA
>DATELO010000145.1:0-18052 GCA_035276505.1 Candidatus Nitrosocosmicus sp. | reverse complement strand
CTGTCAGAAGGAACAGTATGATCTTATCTTTACGAAGCCAACTATTTTTGTAGAAAAAACTGACGTGGGCGAAAATAGGTTGTTACCAATTACAATAAGAGAGAGATTACTTAATGTGTCAAACGAGGATCTAATTTTATTAGGTTATGATCCTAAAACAGCGAGACCTGAATGGTTTATTCTTCAAGTTTTGCCAGTACCTCCAGTTACTGTAAGACCTTCAATTATTTTGGAGACTGGCATAAGATCCGAGGATGATTTAACTCACAAACTCGTTGATATCATAAGAGTTAATCAAAGATTAAAGGAAAGTAAGGAGGCAGGTACCCCCCCGCTGATAGTTCAAGACTTGGTTGATTTATTACAGTATCATGTTACTACTTACTTTGATAACGAGGTGTCTGGTATTCCTCAGGCACATCATCGTTCTGGAAGACCATTAAAGACGATAACTCAAAGACTGAAAGGAAAAGAGGGGCGATTTAGAGGTTCGTTGTCAGGAAAGAGGGTAGATTTTTCAAGCCGCACAGTAATATCCCCAGATCCCAATCTGACCATCTCAGATGTGGGAGTCCCTAGTGACGTTGCTAAAAAACTTACAATACCAGAAACAGTATCGTCATGGAATATGGAAAAGCTAAAAAATTTAGTATTGAATGGTCCAAATAACTATCCTGGAGCAAATTACATAATTAGACCCGATGGAGTAAAGATAAGGCTTGATTACGTCACTGATCGAGCCGCCATTGCCGATTCATTGATGAATAGTTATACAGTTGAACGGCACTTGATGGATGGAGATGTAGTTATCTTCAACCGTCAACCATCTTTGCATCGCATGTCAATCATGGCTCATAATGTCAGAGTACTACCTTATAGAACATTTAGACTTCATCCTGCAGTTTGTCCTCCTTACAATGCTGATTTTGATGGTGATGAGATGAATTTGCATGTCCCACAAAGCCAGGAAGCAAGAGCAGAAGCTGCACTTTTGATGAAAGTTCAAGACCAACTTATTTCACCAAGGTATGGAGGTCCAATAATTGGCGGAATAAGAGATTTTATTACTGGTGCATTTTTGCTGACTAAAGAAGAGAGTTTGTTGACGGCCGATGAAATTTCAAATTTTGCATATCTAGGTGGGTATAATGGCCCATTGCCAAAACCGGAGGTTGAAAAGAATGGAAAGATGTTCTACACAGGAAAGCAATTGTTCTCCTTATTCTTACCAAAGGATTTCAACTTTGTGATTACTTCAAAGTGGAATAAGGCTTCAAAATTACAAGGTAAAGATGTGGTGATAAGAAATGGGCAATTAATATCTGGTGTTATAGATAAGGCTTCCATAGGTGCTGAAGAACCTGATAGTGTATTACATAGAATAGCAAAGGACTATGGAAACGACGAAGCAAAACGCTTCCTAGATGCCATTCTTATAATGCTCAAGACCTATATTACTCATAATGGTTTTAGTTATGGTTATTCAGACTTATGGCTAAGCGATGATACCCGAAAGGAAATTTATGATGTTATTGAAAAAACCTATAATAAAATAGATGAATTGATAAAACAATACCATGACGGGACCCTGCCTTTAACACGTGGTTTATCACCAGAAGAAGCATTAGAGTTGTATGTTGTGAATGAGTTATCTAGGGCTAGAGATAGAGCGGGTAAAATTGCTGACAGATCCTTTCCAGATGATAATTCAGGTGTGATCATGGCCTCTACTGGTGCTAGGGGCTCGACATTAAATATAGGACAAATGACCGCTGCGTTAGGTCAACAATCTATCCGAGGAAAACGAATTATAAAAGGATATAGAAATCGAGCTTTACCTCATTTTAGGCCAGGAGATCAAAACCCAGATTCAAAAGGATTTGTCAAATCAAACTACAGGGATGGACTGAACCCAATAGAATTTTTCTTCCATGCGATGGGAGGTCGAGAAGGATTAGTAGATACTGCTGTGAGGACTCAACAATCAGGTTATATGCAGAGAAGGCTAATCAATGCCTTAGAGCATTTAAAGATTGAATATGACTTGACGGTAAGAGATCCCCATGGAAATATCGTTCAGTACATCTATGGAGATGATGGTATCGATCCAGCCAAAAGTGATCACGGAGATGCTGTAAACATAAATAGAATAGTTGAAAGTGAATCGGTTGTTGATGATGGAACAAAGACATCCGAAGAAGAAATGAAAGAATTATTATCAAAGTTCAAGGAAAAAATGAACCCTAAATTAGGTCAAGAGATAGAATCTGCACTTATCTCATATCCCCTCAGCAAGTCAGGTATTAAAAAAGTAGTCCACAAGATTATGGATCTATTTGAAAAAGCAATGATCGAACCAGGAGAAGCAGCCGGCGTAGTTACAGCCCAGTCTATAGGTGAACCAGGAACGCAAATGACTCTGCGAACTTTTCATTTCGCCGGAGTCAAGGAACGAAATGTCACCCTAGGTCTACCACGACTGATTGAATTGGTAGATGCGCGAAAGAAACCTGTTACACCAACCATGGATATATATCTAGATGAGGAACACAAGTTATCCAGGGAAAAGGCGTTAGAAGTTGCAAAGAGGATAATATTTACCAGAATATCTGACTTAGTAAGTAAAGTAGACACCGATTATAGCGGAAACCTTACCTTTTATTTTTCGGATAAGAAGATTGCTGATAGGGGAACTTCAATCCAGGAAATTCATGAGGTTCTAAAAAGTTCAAAGAAAAGATATGACGTTACTATTAACGAGGATCAATTATTAATAAAGATATCGTTGTCACAAGAACCCGACGCTCAAACTCTACTTACCTTGAGAAATAAACTCTTAAACGGCCGAGTAAAGGGTGTTCCAGATATTGAGAGAGTTACTATAGTAAAACAAAACGACGAATGGGTTATTCAGACTGCAGGGTCAAACTTAGCAAAAGTAGTATTGGTTGATGGAATTGATGTTACCAGAATAACTACTAACAATGTATTTGAAATTTGGCAAACCCTTGGAATTGAAGCAGCGAGGACGGCCTTGGTTAAGGAGATAACGAATACTCTAGAGGAACAGGGTCTTGAAGTTGATATACGCCATATTATGTTAGTTGCAGATTTAATGACTTCTAAGGGTTACTTGCAACAAATTGGCAGGCATGGTATCGCAGGAACAAAGACTTCGGTATTAGCTAGGGCGGCCTTCGAAATTACAGTCCCTACTATAGCAAGGGCTGCGTTAGAAGGACAAGTGGAGCCATTGAAGGGAGTTACTGAAAATGTTATTGTAGGAGCAACGGTACCAGTTGGGACGGGAATGATTGATCTATATATGAGTGTTAAGGAGTAAAAACATAATGAATGAAAAAAAATTGGCAAAAATACTGAAGGAAGCGGCTGTAGATAGCAAATTAAAGACTGGTTTTAAGGAAGTAATGCAGTATATGAAGGGAACCAAGCTAATCGTTCTATCTAGTTCTCTTCCCTCTGATTCCGAGATTAAGTTGAAAAAAATAGCTGAGGAGAGTGGCATTGAGGTCATTGAATACTCGGGAAATTCAGCACTATTAGGAAGGCTATGCAGTGTATCATACGGAACAAGCGTAGTATCTTTAAAAAACGTATCAGACGAAGAAATTTCTGAACTAAAGAAATAAAGAGCCCCGCTTCTTTAGTCAGATTTTTTCAAAGTTTTTGACAATATAGTAAGATAGGCAATAAATTTTCATTACTCAAGTGGGATAAATTTCGCAATTAAAAATAAACTTAAATTGGATACCTTGGAGAGACTTATTTATACTTGGAAAAATTATTGATTTACGATGGAGTGAGTTTAGAGTGAGTGAAAAAATAAAGTTATCTCCAGATGAATTTAGGCTATTGTCGTTATTTCAAAATGTTACTACCGCTGATGCCCGGGACTGCATGATAGATGAAAAAATGGAAAGAGTGATTTTTGTGGTTAACAAGGGTCAAATGGGGATGGCAATAGGCAAGGGAGGATCGAATATAAAACAACTGCAGAATGTAATCAATAAGAAGATTGAATTGGTTGAGCACTCAGACAACCCAATAGATTTTGTAAGAAATATATTCAATTCTAATATGATTTTAGAAATTAAACTAATCGACCGACCAGATGGCTCGAAGCAGGCGCTAGTAGTTGTTGATTCAAAGAAAAAGGGACTTGTCGTAGGCAAGGAAGGCAGAAATGTAGACAAAGCAAGAATTTTGGCAAAAAGATATTTCAACATTACAAATGTTTTGGTTGTAAGTCCGGAACAATTAATTAAAAGTGAAAAGATTTGATATGTGTTGAGTAAATCACCTTTAGGATTATTTTCGGGTAGAGTATTAAAGACTAAAAGAAAGCGAGCCCGATGGTCGAATAAATATTACAAAAGAAGAATGTTGATGCTCGATAAAAAGGCAAATCCTTTGGAGGGTGCTCCGCAAGCTAGAGGAATTGTGCTAGAAAAGGTAGGAATTGAATCTAAGCAGCCTAATTCTGCTGTTCGTAAATGTGTTAGAGTACAATTGATCAAGAATGGGAAATCAATAACTGCTTTCTTACCTCGAGACGGTGCATTGAACTTTGTTGATGAACATGATGAGGTGATTTTGGAAGGAATTGGTGGGTCTATGGGAGGAGCCATGGGAGATATTCCGGGAGTTCGATGGCAAGTTTTCAAAGTCAATGGTGTTTCGCTTAACCAGTTAGTTAGAGGTAAGAAAGAAAAACCGAGGCGATAATGATGAGTGGCAAGGAACAAACTAATATGCTCCTATTTAATAAATGGGATACAACAAATATAGAAATTGAGGACGAGGGGTTAAAAAATGTAATTCATCTACATCCTTCGATGACTATACCAATTACTTTCGGTCGTCATGAGCACCAGCGACTAAAAAAAGCAGAAGTCAACATAGTTGAACGATTGGCTAACAAGCTAATGCATTTTGGAAAAAGATATGCAAAGAATACTGGTCGAATGGGTGGAAAAAAAGCTCGAGTAATGAATGTTGTAAAAACATCTCTTGAAATGATATCATTAGAAACGGGTAGTAATCCAGTTGAATTACTAATACGTGCTATTGAGAACGCCTCTCCAAATGAAGATACTACTCGAATAGTATATGGAGGAGTGGTATACCACGTCTCGGTTGATGTATCCCCCCTGAGGAGAGTAGATCTAGCCTTGAGGTTTATTGCAGAAGGTGTAAGAGAATCAACTTATTCTTCACCACAAACAATGGAAGAAGTCTTAGCAAAGGAAATCATATTAGCATCAGAAAATGATATGAATAGTTATGCGATAAAAAAGAAGAACGAACAAGAAAGAATAGCAATGTCATCTAGGTAATTAACATTTATCTATCAACTTCTTTAGGGACACTGAATGAGCGGCAAAGATGATTTTATTTTTAATAAATTAAACCTGTTGACAACGCCCTCAGGTAGAATGATCCTAAAGAGCGGATTACTAAAAGACAAAAAATATACTTTATTCAGACACTATTTAGAAGAATCAAAGAAGGAATATGGGGGTTTTGTACAACGATACAAAGATGGGATCTTTGAACTAATTAATTCTGATTCTACTCCGATCGATACCCACAAAGCTTTCATTAATGAAATAGGTAGTCCAAAAGCACTAGAACTCGAAACGAATCAAATAGACTTTGCAAAGGAAAAAATGACTGACCGCCGCATAATCAACGATAGAATAGACAGACTACTTAATTCCAATTTCGTAAAAATGACTTATCCAGTTTTTTTTGCACTTTTTGATGGTTACTCTGGCAAGAGAAATCTCAACGACAGGTTCCTACGCGAGAATGTAATAGATGGTCATTTGATTGCAATAGATCTCAGCGAGCCTATGGATAGGATTTTAGATAAAGATGAGGATCTCGATTACCTTGAAGACTATAAATTTTTGAATCCTTATATTTTGGCATTGGCCAAACGCAAAATTAAGGAGGCAGGAATTGATGTCTTTAATGAATTTGAAAAGGGTTTTGTGGATGCTTTATTGGGTCAAAAAATTGATTACGAAATGAAAATTAATTCTGTTGGTTTAACTTATGAAAACTTAGAACTTAGTTATAAGAAGTATCGTTCAGTTCTTGGCACTGCTGGTAAAAATATGTGTCTTAATCAAAAACCACTCTCAGAAATATACTATATTGGAATGGCCAAAGCAGCAGAGTGTGTAGGCTGTGGAAATGAAATTCAAGACGCAATTGGTACTGGAGGAATCAAATCTCCATCTTGGCCTTTATTTTATTCCACAATGACTGGAGACGTAAAGTCTGGATTTAAATTGACTCTAGAGAAAAGCAAATCTTATCTGTCTGAAGCTTATTTGGCGTTAGAAATGCTAGAAGAGGATTTTAAAATAAAACCATATCTTGAATTTTTGTTCTTGACAGTAAGTCATTATAATGAATTTTGGTATAGAGAGTTGATCACAAAGAAGCTAGATCTTTTGACAAAGTTTCAACAAGATCTCAAGATCAATCCCTAGTTTATTAAGGTGAGTTGGAAAGAGTTGATGTGGACAGAAAAATATCGAATAAATAGAATCGACAGTTTCTTTGGAAATGAAAATGAAAGGATCACAATAATAGATTGGCTTTCTACTTGGGTAAGAGGTACTAAACCACTGCTGCTGATAGGATCTCCTGGGACAGGAAAGACATCTTTTGTTAAGTCTTTGTCGAAATATTTTGACTATGATTTGATCGAGCTAAATGCTAGTGATTTGAGAAACAAGATAAATTTGGAAAGCATTATTGACCCAATATTATCCAATTGTAGCGTTTTCGGAAAAAAAATTATACTATTCTTAGATGAAGTTGACGGTATTTCGGGAAGAGATGATTTTGGAGGAACAGCATATTTAGGCGCAGTATTAAAGGATTCTGATATTCCAATAATTATGGCGGCCAATTCAAAGGGCCTCAAAATGAAAGATCTAATAAAAAACAGTAAGGTCATAACCCTTCAACCATTATCACCATTTGCAAGTTACCTCCTAGTGCAACATGTCCTAAATGAAGAAAAAAAAAGCCTAAGTGAAAATGTAAAACTTGATTTAATCAAACAGAGTAAAGGGGATGCTCGAAGTTTATTGAATGGAATGCAAATCATTATCGAAGGTATGCTTCCTGTAGATTCAAAAATCAGACAAGATATTTCGATTGAAGAATGTGTCACTAGTTTCTTTTCTACCTCTGATATGTTTGAGACTAAAGAGTTATTGTTTCGTTCATCAATTCGTTATTCTACTCCCAAGTTTGGATATAGTCAAGAGGAGCGAATCAAAGATTTTTTGAACGCGTTGTACACAAGCATAGTGAGTAATCATAAGTTGCTTAGCTCAAGTGATTTGGCAGCTTTATTACATCAGCTTTCAGAGGCAGATTTGTTTGTAAATAAAATCTACGAAAATCGAAATTGGAGATTACTAAAGTATGCTAACGATGTTTTAATTTGGAAAATTTTTGATTACAGCAGATTTCCATCAATCCGGTACAATCAGTATTCAATTCCCTTTCCATTAATTGGTTCAATATTCATGCGTGGTCAATCTCTGAGGCAAGTTAGAGCCGAATTGGCCCGAGAATTTCACACTGGAACCAGTAGTGTTGGCCTTTTCTATTATACTTATTTGATACAAATTCTAAGGACTTCAAATATCAGTGGAGTTGATTTTAAAAGTCCTGATAATTTGAAGTTGAATGAAATTATAGAGAAAGAAAAATCTAAATAACTTTCGAAACCTTCAAAAAGATATTAGTCGAAATGTGACTGTAATCTAAACAATGCATGATAATATCTTTTCCTCTGGAGACTGGCTGAAGATTAAGATAAAATTTTCGGGAGTATGTTTGAATTGCAAGCAAAAGATCAATGCTGGAGATTTTGGTTATTGGTCAAGAAATGTCAAATCCATAGTTCACGATAGATGTTATTTAGAATCTAATAAAATTGATCAGGTGGCAAACCCTGTAGCAAATCGACATGAAATCGGATTAAGTATAGGTGATAAAAATGATGATACTACTACCTTGAGACAACGCAAAAATGAGGCATGCTTTATCTGTAACAAATCAGTGAACTTCAACGATCCTTTAATTATTGAACTTATCAAGGTTAAAGATAAAAGTGATCAATTAAAATCATGGTATTGTGTTGATTGTTTGAAAGGATTTAATACTATAGTTTATGAGGCTTACAAAACTTCCTTTAACCGAAAAATTAAAAAATAGAAAATTCAACAAAGTTAAAATAAATATTAATACTATACAATTTCAGTCAAAGAAATTGTCTAGCGAATATGAATATAATGTCAGCAAAATCCTAACTGAAAAGACAAGAAAATTAAGTGAACTACAAAATTCAAACAAGTCTTCAACCTATGAAAAAGAATTCTTAAAGATGGAAATAGAGACCCTCGAATCATTATATGAGAATTATAACATGGGGTTAAATTATTTTAGACGTGCTAAGGGGGGAAGGAACGGATTGCGCGAGTTAAGAGATAAGGAATAACAATATCGACATATATTATCAACAATTAATCACTTTGATTTCTATATTTATAGCAAAGTCTATATTAAATAATGTTAGGGATTAAGAACATAATATATGCATGAGGAGAAACTAAAGCAATATTATGACCGAAAGCACAGTGCCGAAGCGGGTGGAGGTCAAGATAAAGTTGAATCCCAGCATTCAAAGGGAAAATTAACTGCTAGAGAGCGGATAAACCTATTATTAGATCCAAATACTTTCACGGAAATTGATAAATTTGTAACCCACAGGGGTGATGACCCTGAAGTAAAGAAATACTATGGTGACGGTTTGGTTACGGGATTTGGCACAGTTAACGGGAGACAAGTCTTCATCTATGTTTACGATTTTACTGTCTTGGGAGGTTCATTAGGAGAAATGGCAGGAAAAAAAGTATCCAAAGTGATGGCGCATGCCCTTAAAGTAGGTTGTCCAATTATTGGAATTCTAGATTCTGGTGGAGCAAGGATTCAGGAAGGTGTATCAAGTTTAGATGGATATGGTGATATTTTTCTCAAGAATGCGCTGGCATCTGGTGTTATTCCTCAGATAACTGCTAGTATTGGACCATGTGCAGGAGGAGCAGTTTACTCACCCTCTATGACAGATTTTGTAATTATGGTCGAAAATATAGGACAAATGTTCGTCACTGGTCCAGAAGTTGTTAAGGAAGTCTTAAGTCAAGAGGTTACTTTTGAAGAATTGGGAGGGGCAAGAACACATGCCACAAAATCTGGTGTAGCCCATTTTGTAGCCAAAGATGAAGTTGACTGTATGGACAAGATTAAAACTTTGATATCTTTTTTACCTCAGAATAATAAAGAAGAGCCAAAAATACTAACAGAGAATTCTGACGACCCTAATCGAGTAGATCCAAATTTGATTAAGATTTTGCCTGATAATCCATATCAGTCATACGACATGAAGGAAATCATAAAATCGATAGTCGATAATGAGGTTTTTTTTGAGGTTCATGAACTATTCGCTGAAAATATTGTTGTTGGATTTGCAAGGATGGGTGGAAGGTCGGTAGGTATCATCGCAAATCAACCACTTTTCCTAGCAGGAGCATTAGATATTCACTCTTCAAATAAAGCAGCACGGTTTGTTAGATTTTGTGATTCTTTTAATATACCTATTATTACTCTTGTTGATACTCCTGGGTATTTACCGGGAACAGACCAAGAGCACAACGGTATAATTAGACATGGAAGTAAATTACTATTTGCATACTGTGAGGCTACTGTACCTAAGATAACCTGCATAATTGGTAAAGCATACGGAGGTGCTTACATTGCTATGGGCAGCAAAAATTTAGGAACCGACCTCAATATCGCATGGCCAACTGCTGAAATAGCTGTTTTGGGCCCAGAAGCTGCGATAACTATTATTCATAGAAAGAGTTTGAAGGATGTTCCTGATGCAACTTCCAAGAAGAAAAATTTAGCTAAGGAATATAGAAACAAATTCGCCAATCCCTACATTGCCGCGGAGAGAGGAACAATTGATTTAGTAATAGATCCGATGGAGTCCAGAAGTACAATAATTAGTGCACTTGGTGCACTTTCTAGCAAGAAAGAAAGTAGACCGTGGAAGAAGCATGGAAATATCAATCTGTAAAGGGTAAATTAGATGACCAAAAAAATTTCAAGCATACTAATTGCGAATAGAGGGGAGATAGCGCTAAGAATAATAAGAGCATGTAGAGAACTGGATATCAAATCTGTATCGATCTTTTCTGATGAGGACACTCGCTCTATACATGTAAAGCGTGCAGATGCTGCGTATCATATCGGTCCAGCAGCTCCATCACAAAGTTACTTGAATATGAACAAAATTCTTGAAGTTGCTCAATCGGCAGGAGTTGATGCCATACATCCTGGTTATGGATTTCTGTCCGAAAATGAGACTTTTGCAGAATTATGTGAAAAAAATAACATTATTTTTATCGGGCCAAAAAGCGTGGCTATGGATTTGACTGGCGATAAAATGAAATGTAAACGTATTATGAAAGAAGCTGAAGTTCCGACCGTCCCCGGAAGTGAAGGAGTTATTGAGGATGTAGAGAAGGCGGTTCAAATTGCAAACGATGCAAAGTATCCAGTGCTATTAAAATCTGCGTTTGGTGGTGGAGGAAGAGGAATTAGACTGGCTAAAGATGAAAAGGAATTAAGGGAAGAATTTGAGATGGCCTCCGCCGAATCAAAGGCTGCGTTCGGGAAAGCAGCTCTCTTTGTAGAGAAATTTTTGGAGAAGATCAGGCACATTGAATTCCAACTAATTAGGGATTCTCATGGTAACACTAGGCATTTATTTGAGAGAGAATGTTCTATTCAAAGGAGGCATCAGAAGTTAATAGAAATGTCTCCATCACCGATAATGACTCCTGAAAAACGAAATGAAATTGGAGAAATTGCAAAGAGAGCTGCCGATGCTGTCGATTATCTAAATGCTGGAACTGCAGAATTTCTTTGTGATCCGGAAGGTAATTTTTATTTCATAGAAATTAATTCAAGATTACAGGTGGAGCATCCCGTGACTGAACTTGTGACAGGTCTCGATCTAGTAAAGCTTCAGATATCTATAGCCAATGACGAATCAATACCTTTTAAGCAAAATGATTTGAAATTAACTGGCAGTGCTATAGAATGTAGAATTAATGCCGAGGACCCATTCTATGATTTTGCTCCCTCAGTTGGTAAAGTCCCTGATTGTAATCTACCATATGGACCAGGTATAAGAGTGGATACATACCTCTACCCCGGATGTACTGTATCTGGATTTTATGACTCGTTGACAGCAAAGCTTATTTCATGGGGTGCAAATTTTGACGAATCTAGACGAAGAATGAGAAACGCACTTGATGAGTTTGTTATTGAGGGGATAAATACAACTATTCCTCTTTACAAAACGATAATGAATGACAAACACTTTATTTCGGGGGAGTTGTCTACAGATTATCTCGATAGATATTCTATCATTCAAAAAATGAAGGATGAACAAAAAGCACTAAACTCTGATTTACAAAAAAGACTATTACCGGCCGTAAGTTCTGCAATTCTACAGTCTGAGTTTATAAAAAAAAGTAATCCAACCGAAAATACTAAATTAAATAGTTGGAAATTTGGAGGATTGAATTTTTAAAATGGAAATAAAAGTTGATGAAATTAATCAAGAATTCAGAGGAAGAATAAAGGGATTTGATAAACATGACAATTTGGTAGTTGAAATCAACGAGGCTGAACATTTAATCAAAATTATCGATATAAGGACAGATAAATTTGAATTCATTTTCGATAACATGTATCATGAAACCAAGATTAGCAGTTCTACAAGTACCGAATTAAAGATAATACTAGATAATCTGCCGATGACGCTTAAGAAACATAGCAAGCTATCTGAAATAATTGAAAAGTCAAGCTCATTATCGGCTGGAGCGAACTCACAGAATACAATTTCAAGTCAAATACCAGGACGAGTTATTTCCATATCCATTAATAAAGGCGACATGGTAAAACAAGGGGACAGCATTGTGGTTTTGGAATCAATGAAAATGCAAGTTGCAATCAAATCCCATAGGGACGGAAACATAAAAGAGCTAAAAGTAAAAGAGGGTCAAAGTATTTCTAGAAATGACGTTGTCGCAATTCTAGAATAGCATTTTTATCTTGTCTATAATCTAGCGCGACGAACTAAATTCATGTTTCTAACAATATCAATGGATGACTATTCTGTAAGAGTGTTCGTAATCTTTCTGATTTCATTATAATTTGGTTCTATCAACGGGTTATCTGTTACCCATTTATAGATTACTTGAGAATTTTTGTCAATAACAAAAATAGATCTCTTGGCTACTTTATAATCCTTCAATTTCCCAAGACTTGGCATAACAACATTATATTTTTCAATCACTTGTCTATCATAGTCGCTTAATATTGGAAAATTAAGTCCATGATGCTCTGCAAAAACCTTATTCGCAAAAGGACTATCTACTGATATTCCCAAAACCATAACGTTCTTACTTTTAAGGCTATTGAGCGAATCTCTGAAGTTACACAATTCCACCGTACATACTGGAGAACCAGCCGCAGGAAAAAATGCCAAGATCGTCATTCCATTTTTATTGTCTGTCAATTTATGTGAATCCTGATTAGTATCTAGGAGTTCGAAATCTGGGGCTTTGTCTCCTACTTCAATGTTTTTGTCAATAAGGCTGTTGTTCATATAATAGAATACATTTTCGATATAATAAATTATTCTATATGGATGATTTAGCAACAGGATAAAGTCTATAGAAAAATTAACCTCGCTAATTTGTCTTTCTAAATTCTTGAATTACTTCTTTTAAAATATTCACAGTTACTTCCAACTCGTTTATAGTATTCTGACTTCCTATAGAAAATCTTATCGAACCGGCAATTTCATCGTATGATAGTCCTAATGACTTTAATACATGAGAGGCCTTCTTTTTTTTATTTGAAGAACACGCAGAGCCGGTAGATGCTTCAATCCCGAACTCGTCTAACTTTACAAGTAAATTTTCACCATTAATTCCTTTAAATGAAAAATTAACATTATTGAAGATACGATTTTGCAATGAACCATTAATCCTTGAATCAGGTATTTCATTAGTAACGCGATTAATCATGTAATTTTGGAGATCCCGAACAACTGAATTACTATAATCCATTTTGTTTTTCCAAACCTCACATGCCTTCCCAAAACCCACAATTGAATATACATTTTCTGTTCCAGATCTGAGGCTCTTCTCTTGACCTCCCCCATATACAATGGGTTCAATACAAACTCCGTTCCTAACGTATAAAGCTCCTATTCCTTTCGGACCGTTTATCTTGTGTGACGAAATTGAGAGCATATCTAATTTCATCTGCCGTACATCAATAGGAATTTTTCCTAGTGCTTGTACTCCATCTGAGTGAAATAAAGTATCATAATTCCTTTTTTTTATTATTTCAATCATTGATTGTATTGGTTGTATCGTGCCAATTTCGTTATTAACTAACATTACACTTACTAAACATGTTTTGGGTGTCAAAAGCTTATTGTATGATTTCAGATCTACAAAACCATCACGAGTGGTTTGAATAAAGTCAATCTCAAACTTCAAATCTTTTTCGAGATACTTTACTGTTTCGAGTATTGATTCGTGTTCTAATTCTGACACTAATATTCTATTACATTCTGGTTTCAGCTTTTTTACTACTTTTGAGTATCCAATAAGAGCCATATTATTAGATTCAGTCCCGCCAGAGGTAAAATAAATTTCATTTGCATTAGCGCCTATAATTTTGGAAACGATAGATCTGGACTTGGACAATGCTAAAGTTGTTTTTCTTCCCATTTCGTGAAGAGAAGAGGGATTACCAAAGTGATCCAATAAATAAGGCATCATTACCTCACCTACTGCTAAATCTATCGGAGTTGAGGCTGCATTATCTAAATAAATTCTTGACTTTTCCTTCATTTATGATCGTTATTGCTGTTGAGTACTTTGTCATTTATTACAGCATCAATTGAGTAATCACTCTTGTTACTTCTATATCCTTCGAGATCAAGTGTTATATACTTATAACCAAATTTTTTTAGGTTTGTAATTAATTCGTGAAGCGTTTCTGAATCCAAGATTTTAATAAATTCCTTTTTATCTACTTCTATCCTTGCCAAATCACCATGATCCCTTACTCTTATGTTCCTTAATTTCGAGGTATTTTGTATGACACTTTCACTGTTTTCAATCCTTTTTAACTTTAGTAGAGTCACTTCTGAACCGTGTGGAATTCTTGACGCGAGACATGAATTTGATGGTTTGTCATAGACTGACAGATTATTAGTTTTTGCCAGATATCTTATCTCGAGCTTATTTAGACCAGCCTCTATTAGCGGGCTGCAGATCCCTTTCTGATGTAATGCAATCATTCCAGGTCTATAATCTTCCAAGTCGTCAATCTGACTGCCGTCAACAATCAAGTCGATTTTCTTCTCTTTGGCAACTCTTAGAAGGTTATCTGCAAGTTCATTTCTGCAATGAAAGCATCTTAAACTATCATTCTTTACAAAATTTGGATTTGCAAGTTCATCATACTCTATCATTATGTGGTCAACATCAATTTCTCTAGCTATTTTCTTTGCTATTTCAAGTTCCTCCTTTGCCATTGTCTTGTAATTTGCTGTTGCAGCCAGGATCTTTTCTTTACCCAACGCCTGTCTTGCTACCATCGCTACCACGGCACTATCCACTCCGCCTGACAAAGCAATCATAACCCTGGAGTTTTTGGACCTGAACCAATTCAACAAATCTGTATATTTATCACTGCTCGAAAGTGATATGTCGTTGATAGTCTTAATAGGCATCTTGTCCTCCCTCTTAGTATACATTTTTTTGAAATATTAAATTATTGACCAGTTCGCAAGTTTTTTTGTAACCAAAGCCCAGTACTCTAGCAAGATCTTTTATGTCTTCATATTCTGGTTTCATATTAATTACATTCCCACTCTCATCTTTTGAAATCTTTACAGTAATCATAAAATCTTTTTTCATGATTTTAATAGGTATTATTGTCTTGTGTCTCTCTAATCTATATCTTTCATTTATTACTTTCCTGATGCCTAATGTACCGGTTTCCTCAAAAATGATTTTTACGATCTTTTTTTCTGATCTTTCAGAACATATTACTTTGAGAATACTTAGCGGTCGATTTTTTTTTGTCAAGCCATTGATTATTGAAACGTCTTTAACCCCTAATTCTACTGTAGACAATTTTTCTACCAAATTTCCTAGAATCTCACCAGATACATCATCTATGTTAGTCTCCAAAACGGATACAAAGTCTTTAGAGATACTGTCTTCGCCAATGTTACTTCCTACACAAACTCTTAATAAATTTGGAATATTTTCAAATTTCTTTACTCCAGAACCATATCCTATTTTATTTATATATATAGTAGGATAAAATAACGTTTTCTGGGCATTTAAACCACAGAGTATGGCCACCCCGGTTGGTGTAGTAAGTTCGGAATCAACTGGTCCTCCTGCAATAGGAATTTTAAGGTTTTTTAACATCTCCAGAACTGCATTTGTTGGATTGGGTACTATACCATGTGAAAATCTTGTGATCCCCCCACCTACCGCAACTTTTGTAGTATAAAAAACGGTATCATCGAATAGATTTAGATCCTCCAATGCTACTGCACTTCCTATTAAATCAACGGCGGTGTCAATACTAGAGGCCTCATGCAAATGAAGATTTTTAGGGCTTTTGTTATGAATTGCAGACTCTACTTTAATTATGGCTTTCAAAGAATTGATTACAAATTTCTTACCTCTCTCACTCAATTTTGCAGTCTCGCAACATTTGGTCATGATTCGTAACATTTCTGTGGCCTGCCTCTCAGAATAATTTTCCTCCAAAGCTATGTGTAATTTAGTCGCTTTGATGCCATTGGATTCTGTTGTCAAAAAATCTATATCTTTTAGAGTTGATCCTGCAAATAGCTTTTCTATCTGTCTTATTTTTTTTATAATCTTAACTCTGTTAGCACCACAATCTACTAGCGCAGACAAAAACATGTCTCCTGATATTCCGCAGAGCTGGGCGTCTATCACCGCAATTTTCGTCACTCCAATTAGTGATATAATACACTCCTTTTTATTGCGTTATTATAAAATCGGATCCAGTTCTGGAATAATCTGAAATTTATCCTGGGGTTGCAAATAGAATTTAAAACTATAAATAAAAAAAATAATTTTACAAGTATATGACTATATCTATTATTGGATCTGGTAAGGTCGGAGCATCAATAGCCTTAAACTGTGGATTGAGAGAATTGGATTCTAAAATTAACCTCGTAGATATTATTGAGGGTTTGCCACAAGGTGAAGCAATGGACATTAATCATCAATTATCTGTTCAGGGTTTAGACAGTGACCTAATAGGAACTAATGATTTTGGTGTTGTAAAAGATTCAAAAATTGTTATTTTAGTAGCAGGTGTTGGTAGAAAACCCGGGATGACTAGAATGGACCTCTTAAAGACAAATGCATCAATAGTTAAAGACGTTGCTACAAAAATTTCTCAACATAATACAAATGCCATACTAATTGTGGTAACAAACCCCCTCGACCCCATGACTTATCTGGCATTAAAAACTACTAAATATCCTAGAAACAAAGTCATGGGAATGGGAGGTATGCTAGACCTTTCAAGATTTGCAAGTTTTATCCACGAATACACAAACCTTTCAAGAGAATCTATTTCTGCCATGGTTATCAGTGAACATGGCGAAAAAATGCTACCATTAATTAGATTCTCTTCCATTTCTGGAATACCGCTTACCAACTTCATTGATGAAAATAAATCAAATGAAATTTATGATAAGACAAAACAGGTCGCAGCCGAAGTTATAAAATTAAAGGGAGCTACCGTTTATGCACCAGGAAACGCTGTTTCAAGCATGGCGGAGGCCATAATTAAGGATAAGAAAAGTGTAATTCCTTTATCTGCGTATCTAGAAGGAGAATACGGGGTAAAAGATGTTTGTATAGGTGTTCCAGCGGTAGTTGGTAGAAATGGGATCGACAAAATTATTGAACTTCCTCTGAACGATTTTGAACGCCAGGAATTTGAAAAAGGTGTACAAAACGTAAGAGAAGCGATATCCTCACTTCCATTGTAAATCAGCATGTTCTATGGATATTAGGGATATATTACTAGATTTTAGGGACAAAAAGAAAAGTCTAGAAGAGGTGATCGATTCTCTTTCCCTTTTCTCCATAGAGCATATTGAAGACCAAGTTGCACAGTTAGATATCAACCGGGCAAATAGGAAATTTATTCCCGAAGTAGTCCTTGCAACGCACAAGAGACCAAAGGATTTACTACTTATCTTAAATAAGATTATTCAAAAGAAAGAATATGTTCTGGTAAGTAAGATTAAACCATCTTTAGTTCCTAAACTAGTCGATTACTATGGTAAATCAGGGTACATTGTAGATCAAGGTCGAAACAGCACATCTATTCTAATTTATCAGAATGAATCTTCCCTCCCATCAATAAGAGGGGGTAAAGTAGGAATAATTTGTGCAGGCACTTCAGATATAGGAATAGCTGAGGAAGCAAGATTGGCTACTAGAGTAATGGGTTGCTCTTCGTATATCACCTACGATGTAGGAATAGCAGGTTTTCACAGACTAATCGGACCACTGAAGAAGATGACAACTAATAAAGTCGATGCAATAGTAGCGATAGCCGGAATGGAAGGAGCCTTGCCGGCGATTATTACATCGCTCGTCAAGGTGCCTGTTATAGGGGTTCCAACTTCCTTCGGATATGGTTTTGGAAGTAACGGTGTTGGGGCATTAGCTTCCATGCTTCAAACATGTTCTTTTGGACTTTCTGTAGTAAACATAGATAATGGGGTAGGAGGGGGTATTTTCGCTAGCATGGTTGCAAAGAAAGG